>JAHFOS010000226.1 GCA_023261545.1 bacterium | reverse complement strand
ATAGCGCGAATTATACGGATGGGAACTGGCATCATGTTGCGGGCACCTACGATGGCTCGGTGGCGCGGCTCTACATTGATGGTGTGAATGGAAATAACAGTCCCAGTTCCAGCACCAGCGGCGCCCCCTCCGTTACTGGCGCCATAATAATCGGAAAACACGGCAACGCCGCTTCAAACTACTTCGTCGGCACCATGGACGACCTCCGCATCTACAACAAGGCCTTAACCGCGGCGGAGATACAGGCCATCTACAACGCGACGAAATAAACCCTTTGACGGAACGCCCCTTCACCTGGACGTGGCACCTGGATGGCCAAGCCTGCCCCCACAGCCAAAGCCTGAAACACGGTCAACCCCAGCCCATCTTCGTTGCCGCCCCCAGAGAAGCCGCACAAACCAAGACCGAACTCCGCCTCACCATTCCTCTCGCCTGCATCAACGGCATCTGGTCTCTGTACGGCGACCGCACCACCCTGCTGAAGGTTACAGGGTCCGGGTACCAAGCCGCAACGCCGTATTACAAGCCAGGGCTGTTGGCTTTCGTGGACCGCGACCTGTGCAGCCGCCTGCTGCTCATCACCACGCCGCCCGAGGCCGAGGCCGTCATTTCCTGGCAAATCAGTCAGGCCGAAGCTTGTTATCACCTGAAAATCGAGTGGACACACGCACCCGTCGCGCGGGAGCTCGGTCTTTGGCTGAGCTCAGAGGTCGCACCGGTTCACGACCTCGCGCACCGCATGGTGGAGCGTGTCGTCCCCAAGCCTTCCGAACCCCAGCCGCAGCCCTCTTTTGAACCCTCCTACTGCACGTGGTACGCCTGCCACGCATCGCTGGAACAGAAGCGCGTGGAGCTTTACGCCCGGCGGGCCCGGGAGCTCGGCTTCGGCGCTTTCATCCTCGACGATGGCTGGATGTACGACACCGACCAGCGCTCCCCGGGCCAACACGGCCCCTGGTTCCGCCTGCACGGCGACTATGAACCTTCGCGGCGCAAGTTCCCGGATTTCGGGGGACTGGTTCAATCCCTGCACGCTCTCGACCTGCGTTTCATCCTATGGGTGGCGCCCTACATCGTGGGCACTGAAAGCCGTTCGTATCGCAAACTCGCGGACCACCTGCTGCCCTCCTGGCTGGACGAAGGATTTCGCGCCGCCGATCCGCGATCACCCGCGGTGGCGTCCCACCTGGAGGAAACCCTCACGCGGCTGGTTCGCGACTACCCCATCGACGGCTTCAAGGTGGATTACGACTACGGGCTCCTCGGCCCGGATCAAATGCCGTCCGGCACCGGCAGCGCGTATCTCGCCGCGACGCGACGTCTTATCGAAGGTGTGCGAAAAATCAATCCCCAATTTGAGTGGAACCTCTGCCTTTCCGCCGGCACACGCACCCTCAGCAACGCTTTCCGCTGCGTTGACGTTCCTTTCGATCCAGAGAGCAACCGTCTCGCCATGGCCTCTTTCAAAGCCATGACACCGGGTCTGCCGCTCCACTACGATCCCTCCCTCTGGTCAGCGGACGAGCCCGTGGAGATCGTCCACCGCCATATCGTGCCCTCGCTTTTCTGCGTTCCCTCGCTCGGCGCGGACATCCTCAACCTGCCGCAAGAGCATCTCGACGCCATCCGCGGCTGGTTGGGTTTCTATCGCCACCATCAATTCTTGTTAAATCACGGCACCTTCTCCCCGGTCTGGGCCGGCGGAGACTATCAGAGTTTTCATGTCCGCGGCAACAACCAGGAAATCGCCGCCGTTTTTTCCGACTTTCCGGTGCGCATCGGTGCATCGGCGCAAACTTGGATGATCAACAATTCCAGCTCGCCGGAGATGACCCTCATCTCCGACAGAAAGACTGAAATAGCGAAGGAAGATACCTCCGGGGCGCTGAAAAACGCGCCCGAAACACTTGCCACGGGCTGTCATCGTGTTGCATGCCGACCTGGCGACATCCTGCGAATTCAAGGCTGACCACATCAAAAAATTACGCGGTTCAATTGCCACGTCCGGCCTCTTCCTGATCGCGGTACGCCTCGCGCCCGCCCACCCAGGTGGCGCGCACTTCGAGAGTCACGGCATCAAGCAGAATCATGTCGGCGAGCTTGCCTTGCTCCAGGCTGCCAAGGCGCTGATCCTCTTTTAAAAGCCGCGCTGGCAACAGGCTGGTGGCGCGAGAGGCCCTGGGCAGATCAATGCCGGAGAATTTTACCAGGTTGCGCAGTCCCGCGTCCGGGGTGAGCGCGGAGCCCGCCAGAGTGCCGTCGTCGGTGCGCGCCGCGCGATCGGCGGTGGTGGTGTTGAAGACTCCGGGGCTGAGCTCAAAGCGGCCGTAAGACAGCCCCGTGAACTTCATGGAGTCGGTTTCAAGGAAAAGCCGGTCGCCCCGGAGTTGAGTCAGCAACCTTACCTGCTGGGGGTGCGCGTGCACGCCGTCGCAGATGAGTCCGAGCGCCAGCCGCGCTTCGGCCAGGATGGCGTCGGCCAAAGAAAGCGGATACACTCCGGGCTCCGCCACCGCGGCGGGCTCGAATACATCATAGATATGCGTCACCCCCTCCACGCCCCAACTGGCGTAGGTGGACACATCGCCAGGCAAAGCCCTGGTATGCCCCATATGCACCCCGACACCGGCGGATCGCAACGCGGCGATGAATTCACGCGCCCCCGGCAGTTCTGGAGCCAGCGTGACGAGCTTGAGTTGACCCCCTGCCGCGGCTATCATGCGCAGCGCCAAGCCCTGGCTGGGCTGCTGAAGACTTTTAGGCGGATGCGCGCCGGAGCTCGCCAGACAGGGGCCTTCGCTGTGCAAGCCTAATACCCGGGCGCCCTCCCCACGGCGCAGGCTGGCCAAGCGGCGCAAAACCGCGAGCATCTTCTCTTCCGCCATGGAGATGAAGGAGGGGACGAAGCCGGTGACGCCATGATGCGCCAAAGCTCGGCTGTTTTCCGCGAGGCAGTCCTCCTCGGCATCGGCGTAAAAGTAATGCCCAAACCCATGTGTTAAGATGTCTATGATACCGGGGTAGAGGTAGGCACCGCCGCAATCCACGACATGGCGGACCTCCGCCACGGACTCCCCGGGTTTCGGCAGCCCTTGAATAACGCCTTGGCCATCCACCAGAAGATCGCGCTCCCAAACCTGATCGGGGCCCACCACCTGGGCCTGGACGAACCGCGTTAAAGATCCAGCGCCTGATCCGCCACTGGAAACATCAGCCATGGAGAGTTACAGCGCGTTCGCCAGCGATTTGAAATACTGCTGAGAGAGCTCCTCGAATTCGCTGGGCGTTTTATCCTGGGAACCCTGCTGGACTTCGCGCTGGACGCCCTGATCCAGGGTGCGCAGCCAGCCCCCATCTTCGCTTTTCTCGCCCAACTGGAAGCTGTTGGCCGAAGACTTGTTGCCCGTGCCGCGCGAAGACGGAGACGCGGAAGTACCGGAACCGCTGCCGCCGGGTTGGGAGCCTTTTCCAGAACCCTGGCCTGGGCCCGGTCCCCCGCTCTTTTGGCCCGCCATCTTACCGCTTCCCTTCCCCGCACCTTTCTGGCCTTTCTGACCGCCTTGTTGACCCTTCTGGCTGCTATTTTGACCCCCTTCTTGGGCGTCTTCTTGGGATGCATCTTGCTGCGAATCCATGGCCGCCGCAATCTCACCAGCTTTTTTTGCCAGCGCCGCCTGTTTTTCAGACAGCTCTTTCTCCTTGGGAGAAAGCGGGGAACTGCCCTTCTGCAATGACTGAGAGGCACCTGAGAGTTGATCCGCCATATTCTGCATCTGTTGGGCCAGGGCAGGCGTCACATCGCCTCCCTGCATCTGCTGGGCCATCTGGCCCATCCCCTCTGCCATTTGGGACATCTGTTGGGACAGCCCGCCCGTGGGTTGCTGTCCTTGGCCTTGCTGCTGCGCTCCGGCTTCCTGAGCTTGTTGTCCTCCCTGAGGCTGGCCGCCAGCCTGGGCCTGCTGCTGCCCCCCCTGCTGCTGCGCCTGCTGGGCTCCGCCCTGTGGCTGCGCACCGTCCTGCGCCTGTTGCTGGGCCTGCTGCTGGGCCAGGGCCTGCTGTTCTTGAGCCAAGGCCTGCTGCTGTTGGGCCAGCTCTTTAGCCTCTTGTTGCGGGCTTTCGGGCACGGGTTCCTCGGCGGCGGGCTCCTCCGCTGCAAGCTGATCCATGGCCTGCTGGAGGCTCTGCTGCGCCGCTTCATTGGCTTGCGCGGCTGCGTCGAGATTGCCCTGTTGCTGCATGGATTGCTGGGCTTGCTGCAGGCTTTGCTGCGCCTGTTGCATGGCCTGCTGGGAGTTGCCCGCCGGCGTGGCCTTGGCCAGTTCCTGGGCCTTATTGGCCAGTTGCTGCTGCTCACCCAAAGCCTTGTTGAACTCCTCGTTCTGGCTCAGGCTATTGAGGTCGGCATCGGTGGCGGCCAGGTTGCTCAGGGTGTCATTCTGTTTTTTGAGTTCCTCGATCATCTGCATCAAGGCCTGCTTCATGGCTGAATCCGTATCGCGGGCGCCCTTCGTCTCTTCGTTGAGCTTATCTTCGAGTTCCGCCAATTTCTTCACAATGGCGCCTTCCGTGCGCGATGCATCCGCGAAAGTCTGGCGATCCAAAGCGCCGGCCGCCTGGCGAGCCTGCTCCGCCAGGGCTCGCAGGACGTCTTTGGATATCACGCTGTCATCCTGGTCGGCGAGTTCGGCGACGAGTTGATCGATCTGATCGGCGATTTTCTGCTCACCCTCTTCCATGGCCTCCGTCCCCGTAGCAGTCTGCCCCTGAAGACTGAGCGACAGCGCGGCCACGGTCTGTTTCTGCAGCGATTCCTGCTGGGCGCGCAGCGCCGAAATAGCGCTGAGCAGCCGGGCCCTGTCCACTTTGAGGCGCACTTGCTTGCGCGCTTCCTCGATGCTGTGCAGGGCTTGGCGCTGCTCATCCGCCGCCTGTGAAAGATCCGCCGGCGACGGGCCGCCGGCGCTCGCGGCCCGGGAAATGAGGTCCACGGCGGAGGGGAGATGTTGATGAATGGCCTGCTCCATGTTAGATTGGATTTCCCCCATGGTGCCCGTGTCCTTCTCGGCGAGCACACCGCTCATGGCGATCTCCTCGGAGAGGGACGCGAGATCACGGTGAATCGTTTCCATGCCTTTCTGGATCTCGCTGTTGGCCGTCGCCTCCTCGCGCAAGACCCTGATACCGCGCTCTGAATCAGGATCGGCGGCGAAAACGGCGCAAGCCAAAATCAGCATGCCTATCGGAACGGAAAAACTCGCTGGATGGCGCATGGATCTGGTCTCGCCCGGGGGAAGGCCCGGGCATTTTAAGCGTGCTGCATTCCAAGTAAAGAGAGGCGCTGCCTTTGAAACCCACGGCGACTGTAGCGCGCGAAGATTGTGGATCCACGGCTCCATGGACCGCAATATGGCCATCCCCGCGCGCTCTACCTGCACCCCTGGCCCGGACGGAACCGCTATTTTCGAGCGGTGCTGAAATCGGCGACCTGAGCGCTTCCGCCAGAAAAGGGCGCCCACGAGGGGGCAACCACCGGTTGCCCCTACGGGAACCTCACCAGGTCAGGAAGCAGCCGCCACCACCGCCACCGCCGCCTGATCCCGAGGCCGGGTCTTGCACCAGCGCGGGGGCTTCGGGGGGCAGGTCCTCATCCGGCTTGTAGAGCGGGGCCTTTTCCTCCCCGGCCTTGCCCAGGGCGGCCGTCGGCTTCTCGATCTTCAAGGTGATGGTGCCGCCGGTCTTGTTGAAGACCCAGTAGCCTGAGCCGTTCTTCAACACAGCCTCCGGCTTGTAGGGCCGCAGCAGG
>JAHFOS010000225.1 GCA_023261545.1 bacterium | reverse complement strand
GCAGACCTCGGCCCCACCGTCGAACAGTGGCTCCAGCTCAACAGGCCCTCCGCCTCACCCGGGGAGGCCCCAGCGAATTCGGAGCCCCCCGTGAAGGCCCTCCCGCCAGACCAACTCGGGGACCCTCTGTAACCGGGGTGGATCACCCCCATTTGCGGCCCAGTTCGTCGAGGCCGGCTTTCTTGAGGTCCTCGGGGGACATGACGATACGGAACTTGCATTCCGCGTTGAAATTCAGGAACCACGGCTCCGCCAGGGCGGGAATGTCCGAGGGCTGATTGACGTTCACGATGAGGAAGGCCCCGCGAGTGCCGTCCTGCTCCGTAAAGTACACGGCCTCGGGTTTGACAGCCTCTAGGATGCGGCCCAGGATCTGGCCGGCCGTGCCCTTGCGCACGGCGCTGTTGAAGGGCTCGTTGGGAAGGATTACGTTCAGCAGCATGCGCATGGTCGCTACTCCTTAAGAGGGTTGATCCTCGTGACGCGCGGATCGCGAGAACCCGCGGTATTCGGCCCGCAATCTAGTGGCTCCAAATGCGGCGCAAGTTTCCGCCCCTGCCGCTGGCGATGGCTTGCGCCCACCCGGGGACAATCCCATGCGCCTTGGAGCCGTTGATTGTTTTATGATTATAAAGATTATACGTATTATTACTTTAAAAAGCCGACAGAATGGCCGGCGGCGCGCAGGGCCGCGGCTGGTTTTATCTTCCCGTCAGCACCGCCACGCCTGGCAGCACCTTGCCTTCGAGCAGCTCCAGCGAAGCGCCGCCGCCCGTTGAAACGTGGCTCATCTTCGCGGCGACGCCGGCCTTCTTCGCCGCCGCCGCCGAGTCGCCGCCGCCCACGATGGTGATGGCTCCGCGCGCGGTGGCTGCGGCCAGCTTTTTCGCGACCTCCATGGTGCCTTTAGCACAGGCGTCTATCTCGAAGACGCCCATGGGGCCGTTCCACACGATGGTGCCGGCCTCCGCGATGACCTTGCCGAAAGACGCGATGGATTGCGGGCCGATATCCACGCCCTCCCAGGTTGCGGGAATCGCCGATGATGGAACCTCCCGCAGGCTGCCCACCGCACGGCCGGCGAAATCGAGTTTCTCCGTGGCCAGGGTATCCTCGGGCAGCAGGATTTTTTTGCCGTCTTTGCTGGCCAGCAGTTCGCGCGCGAAGCCCAGGCTATCCTTGTCGAGCAGGCTGCGGCCGATTTCTCCGCCCTGGGCTTTGATGAAGGTGTAGCTCATGCCGCCGCCGAGGATCAGGCGGTCCACCTTGGGCAGCAAGTGGCTGAGGACCGGAATCTTGTCCTTGACCTTGGCCCCGCCCATGATGGCGAGGAAGGGCCGGCGCGGAGCGGCGAGCGCTCCCGCGAGGTAATCGAGCTCCTTCTGCATCAGGAACCCGCTCACGGCCTCCTTGAACAGCCGCGCCGCGCCTTCAGTGGAGGCGTGGGCGCGGTGGGCGGTGCCGAAAGCGTCGTTCACATAAACGTCCCCGAGTTTGGCGAGGGCCGCGGCGAAGCGCGACTCGTTTTCCTCCTCCTCCTTGTGGAAGCGCAGGTTCTCCAGCAGCAGCACGCCGCCTTCGGGCAGAGCGGCGGCCTGTTTCTCGGTCGCGCCGCCGATGCAGTCCTCCGCGAACTCGACCTTGCGGCCCAGGAGCGCGGCGAGTTCGGCGGCCACCGGTCGCAAACTCTGGGCCGGATCGCGCCGGCCATCGGGTCGTCCGAGGTGCGACATCAGGACCAGTTTTCCGCCCTGCTCCAGCACGTAGCGCAGGGTTTCCAGGGACGCGGCGATGCGCTTGTTGTCGCGCACTTTGCCGCCTTCCAGGGGAACGTTGAAGTCCACGCGGCAGAGCACGCGCCGACCCTTGAGCGAGATGTCGCGGACAGATTTGCTGGCCATGGTTGCTCCTTGTTGACGCGCACAATTTAGCCTCTTATGCTTCAAATCCACCGCATCTTGGCAAGGATTTTTGGGTGGCGCATCAGGAATTCCTGCCTTCTCCGCGTGCAAGACAATTTCTGCGTTCGGTGATGGCTTGAAAAATGAAAAGAAGATTGGGATTTATTCACGCGGAGACGCGGAGAACGCGGAGGGGAAAGCAGCCAGTGTCGTTTTTTTGGGTTCCGGTCCCGCCGGATTAGCCAGCTTATGGCTAACTCAACGCGATGCGTTGTCGCTCTCTTCCAGCGGCTTATCATCAAGGCGCTATGCCGGAGCCCTTGCTGCACATCGTGCTGTTCCAGCCGCGTATTCCCCAGAATACGGGCAATGTGGCCCGGCTGTGCATCGGCCTAGGGGCCCGGTTGCACCTCGTCGAGCCCCTGGGTTTTGAGCTCAGCGAAAAGCGGGTGCGCCGCGCCGGGCTCGACTACTGGCCCGCCCTCGACCTGCGGGTGCATCCCTTCTCGTGGAGCCCGGCGGAAATCCAGGGCCGCTTCTTCCTGTTCACCAAACGCGCGCCAGCGAGCATCTTCGCGGCGCGCTTCCAGCGCGGCGACTGGCTGGTCTTCGGCTCCGAGGACACCGGGTTGCCCGAAAATATCCTCAACGCCCACTCTGAGCGCTGCCTCAGCCTGCCGCTTTACGGGCCGATCCGATCCCAGAACCTCGCCAGCGCCGTGGCGGCGGCGGGCTATCTGGCCTTGGCCGACCTCCACCGCAACGGCGAAATTCCGCTTCCCACAGACTAAAAAATAATTTTATCTGGAACTCAGGAACTCAGGAAAAATTCGTGCGGATCGCCCGCTCTATAAAAATACGTCCAAGCTTGTCCTTGAATTTTAACTTTCCTGAGTTCCTGATTCAAATTAAATCTTCGCATTTTGGACCGGCTGAACGGTTGCGAAAAATTTAACGGGCATTTATCCTAAAAACGGCGGTTGAGCTTCATTAACGCCGCCCAGATCGCCCGATTTTTCTTGCCAAGAGCCCATGTGCGTCCCTACGCCGGAGCGAGGGAGGGAATACAGTGGGCGAAAATAAGTCTCAGCAGACGCCGCCAGCGCTCCCAACTCGTCAACTGCTCCGCACCTTGCTTTAGCTCTTTCCAAATGTTGGCGGCCATCTCAAAAAAGCTCTGAATGCGCTCCGCCTTCGGATGCAGATGCGTGATCCGCAGCAAAACTTGTCCGGACGTCCTTATCTTGCGGGCTATCGAGAAGAGAAGCAGGGGTCGGCTGGTGATCGCTTCTCGGTGGTGGTGACGGTCGGCCATGCGCACAAACAGGTGCCACCAATTGTAAACCTGGGCAATCATCCGCGCCATAATCTGGCAACGGTTCAGGTCCTTCGTCACATAGCCACTCCATCCCCACTGGTTTTTCAACTCATCGAACATATTTTCAGCGTCAGCGCGGTCGCGGTAAAGTTGGACCATGCCTTCCGAGGGGGTGTCGAGCGAGGTGATCAGTGCTGCGTATTCGTAGACCGGCTCTGACAGTAGCTCGCAAAATGGCAGTGGCATTTGGTCATCCGGCAGCTTGGGTTTCTGGCTGCCGATGAAGTGACGCAAGAGGATGACGCGCCGGCTCTTGCGCCATCCCTGCAAGCAAACTGTCGTCTCCTGCCCCTCCCATCCATCCCCCACCGCACGCCATTTGTCCCGCTGCTCCAGTTGCCTCGCCGCTGCTGACACGCCTTTGGTCATGCGCAGCTTGAATAAATAGGGGAGCCCGTGCTCCTCAGGCCAGACCATCGTCTCTTCGTTTCCGAAACCACAGTCGCCGCGCAGCAACGCAGGCCAGAAATTCCTATCCAGCATTCCCAGAAACGACCATAGTCCGGGACGCATATGCGCCGACGTATGGCAATCCCCAGCTTGCACCTCTACGTCAAGGACCAAACGGAGCTTGGCGATCATGTAGGTGTGGAAGCTGTGCGAGGGACGACCAGGTTTGTGAGGATTGTAGGATACGACAGCTCCCTCCTGGTGACCGTAGATAGGCTTCACAGTCACATCGAGGTCCAAGACCCAGGGAAACTCCAATAGCGGAGACACCGTCTTCAACATAAATGCCTGCTGCCAAACCCGCGCTGCATCTGGATCTAGACTCTGCATGGCTCGTCGCAACGAATCCTCGCTAACCACCTTGGACATACCCAACAATCCAGGGTTCACCGCGTCACCACGCAAGGCCGTGGCATGGGCATAGCGCGTGTGGCCAGCCAGAATCGACAACATTGCCGTGCCCAGCACATCCTCCTTCCGAGGGGCATTGGGACTCTTGAAGAACATCGGGCATCCAGCAACCCATTCTCCATAAAGCCCGCTCTCCTTCAGGAACTGAGCAAAAAGCACCAACGAGCCGTGCGGAGAAACCGCGGCATCCTTGTCCCACTCTACGCGGACGGGGCCATCGAACGTCTCCAGTCGCAGCGGCGACTCTAGCCGACTTAGGGGCTTGAGGGACTCACTCAGAAGGTGAGCGTTTGAGGGGGCTGATCGCTTGTGCAGCGTGCTGAAATCAAAAGCCTTGCGTCAAAAATGCAAGAATCAACTGCTCTTTTTAGGATCAATGACCTGGTGCGGTCCGACCGCGAAGCAGCCCTTTGATCTCCTCGATCTCGGCGCGTTGACGCGCAAGCGCATCTTCCAGGCGGCGCTCTCGCTCATCGAGAATGCGCTTCTGGCTCTCGACGATCTCCCGCTGCTCTCGCACCGCGCGGATCAGATCCTGTTTCTGGCTTTCGATAATTTCCTGCTGCTCTTGCACCGCATGGATGAGCACCGGCACCAAATCAACATAACGCACGCCAAGGGTTCGCGCGGCATCCTCTCCAGTAGCGACCGCCTCATGCATCACCGCGTTGACCTCCTGGGCCAGCACGCCTATTTTGGTCTGCTGGCGCACATCCCCTTTCCAAGTGTAGGTGACGGGATGCAGCTTCATGATTTCCCCGAGCCCATAAGAAAGTTCTTTCACGTTTTCCTTGAGCCGGGCGTCCGATATCATGACGAGGTCCTGGGTCACCACCTGCCTCCAGGCGAGGGACGTGGAGCCCAGGTCATAGGTCAGGTTCGCCGAAGGCAATATGTTGCCCGCTGCCACAATGTTGCCGGAAACGTCGAGCTTAGCGGTGGGGCTGGTCGTGCCCACCCCCACGTTGCCAGTGTTGCGGTAGATGTCCGAACCTGTCACCGTCCACAGATTCGAAGAGTTGCCGCTGGTAATCTGCGCCGCGTTGTTGTTCGGATCCTTGAAAAAGAGGTTGCCGCTGAGGTTGTAAAGGATGCCGTTTCCCGAAACCGGCGAAGGTGCGCTGGAATTCTGACCCAAGAGCAGGTATTCGCCGAATCGCCCATTGCCGCTCACGATGAGGTTGGCGCTGACCGTCAAATCCTTGGTGATCGTGGTTGTCCACTGCGGTGCTGTGCCCCCGCTGTTCAACCCCAGCAGCTTGCCGGCGTTTCCGGAAGCGCCAAGGGCCACCCAGTTGGTGCCATCAAAGTAGAGAAGATCGCCTGCGGCGTTGCCGGAAACTCCAAACTGGGAGCCGTCAATCCTGGCGCGGCGCACCCAGTTCGTGCCGTCGAAGCTCAAGAGATCGCCGGTGGTGTTGCCCGAGACCCCGAACTGCGTGCCGTCAATCCTGGCGCGACGGATCCAGTTATTTCCGTCGTAAACCAGCATGTCGCCAGATACGTTCCCTGCCACGGCGATCTTGTCGCCGTTCACTGAATTATCCGCAGGCGTCACACCCGTCGTGCGCACCCAGTTGTTGCCGTCGAAGGTCAGGTAGTCGCCGTTCACGTTGCCCGAGACGCCGAACTGGCTGCCGTCAACCTTCGCGCGCCGCGTCCAGTTCGTGCCGTCGAAGCTCA
>JAHFOS010000224.1 GCA_023261545.1 bacterium | reverse complement strand
CCGTGACCACGATAGGAAGACGTCGTATCCACATCGCATTTGGCGCCGGCGGTCGCCACTAAGGATTTCGTGGCGACATCGCCCGCGATACGGTTGACCATGATGGGCCAGACGAAGGGGTCCGTTTTGTCGGGCTCGTCAAAACCCCGATAAAAAAAAGCCGCTATGTCCTTCCTGGCACAACCGGTCACGACGGCAATTTTGATCTCCCTATAAGTGGTCGATCTCCATGTGACATAGGCGGCAATACCCAGGGCCAGCAGGGCGGCGACCAGGAATAAGAACCGTCGCGCGGACTTCCGCGAGGGCGTTTGAGATGGCGACGGAACCTCGTCCGGCGCTTCCGCCTTAGGAACTGGTCTTTTCAGGCGACGTTCCTATTCCCGTGGAAGTTGACCTCTGGGATCAACCCATCCGCAGTTGGTTTGATGCTGTCTATCGGCCAGGGCCTACTTCAAATTTTTCGCCGCGAAGTCCCAGTTGATCAGGCTTTCGAGGAAGGTCTTGATGTAATCGGGACGGCGGTTCTGGAAATCGAGGTAGTAGGCGTGCTCCCAGACGTCAATAGTGACGAGCGGCTTCTGGCCGTGAGCGATGGGCGTGTCGGCATTGCCCGTCTTCGTCACCTTGAGTTTGCCGCCATCGAGGACCAGCCACGCCCAGCCGCTGCCGAACTGCGTGGTGGCGGCGGCGGTGAACTCCTCGGCGAACTTCTCGTAGCCTCCGAGCTCCTTCTCGATCTTGGAGAGCAGATCGCCCGTGGGCTTGCCGCCGCCCTTGGGTTTCATGCTGTTCCAGTAGAAGGTGTGGTTCCAGATCTGGGCGGCGTTGTTGAAGATGCCGGCCTTGGTGGCGTCGCCCTTCGCGGCTTGGAGGGTGTCCTCCAGGCTCGATTTCTCCAGCGGCGTGCCGGCCACCAGTTTGTTCAGGTTGGTCACGTAGGCGTTGTGGTGTTTGCCGTGGTGGATTTCGAGCGTGCGTTGGGTGATGTGGGGCGCGAGGGCCTCCAGACCGTAGGGCAGGGGGGGCAGGACGTGGCTCATGGTATTTCCCTCATTTTAAGTGTCGCGGAATGCCGCCGAAGTTATCGGGGGCCGGTGAAATACAACTCCGTGGCGCCCGTTAATACACGAGTGAACCTGTTCCGGTGAGCACCAGGAACCAATAGCCGGCGGGCAGGGCGAAAATCAGCGCGTCAATGATGTCGAGGGTGCCGCCGAAACCGGGCAGGAAATCCGCGGCATCCTTGAGGTTCATCTCGCGCTTGAGCATGGACTCGGCGAGGTCGCCGAAGAGGGAGGCGACGGCCACGACCAGACACAGACCGGAAGCCGAGGCATAAGTAAGACCTGGACCCGAGACGAGGTAGGGGAGAGGCGCGAAACTACCGACGATCCCGAAGGCCACGCCTTCCCAGGATTTGCCCGGACTGATGCGCGGAATGAGCTTGTGCTTGCCGAAGCGCGTTCCGCCCACATAGGCGGCGGCATCGCCGAATTTGCTGGAAAAAATGATGGCGAGGAGTACGCCGATGCCGTGGGGTCCGCCGGCGAACTCCAACCGTTGGAGGAAGAAGAAGTGGCTGCCCGGCCAGACGACGTAACCCCACCCGAGCAGGGTGAGGGCCATTTTCTCCATGCCGCGGTGGTTGTCGCGGTCGGCGAGTTGGCTCAGGAACAGCAGCGCCAGTCCGGCGAACGCCAGGGCCGGCAAGTGGCCGTGCCATCCGCGCGCGGCGGCGGTGAGGTAAACGGCTGAGAACAGCAGGCCGCGCAGGCCGAAGGCGAGGTAGCCTTTCTGATGGTAGATCTGGTAGAACTCGTAAAGGCTGCGCAGGATGAGCAAGCCGGTGAGCAAATTCCCCGCCGCGGGCCAATACAGCAGCAGCAGCCAGAAGGCCGCGACGATAGGAATAGCGACGCGCAGCCGGTTTTTCAAGCCTTCTTGCGGATAGGGTTGAGCCCCCCATAGCGGCGATCGCGCTCGCGGAAGTTCTCCACCGCGGCTCGCAGATGCTCGGGGGTGAAATCTGGCCAGAAGACGCTCTCGAAGTAGAGCTCAGCGTAAGAGAGCTGCCAGAGCAGGAAATTGCTGACGCGGTACTCGCCGGCGGTGCGGATGAGCATGTCGAGTTCGGGCATGCCGGCGGTTTCCAGGTATTCATTGAAGCCCTCCTCATCCAGGCGATCCACCCGTTCGGGGTCTTGCAGGCAGCGGCGCGTGAAGCTTTTCGCGGCCTCGACGATTTCACGGCGCGCCCCGTAGTTGAGGGCCAGGCACAGCACGATGCCGGTGTTGTGGCGGAGCACCTCCTTGGATCGGGCGATCTCATCCTGCACGCGTTGCGGGAAGCGCGCAAGGTCGCCCAGGGTGAGGAAGCGCACGTTGTCCTTGTTCAGGGGTTCCGTCTCGCTGCGCAGGAAGCGCACCAGCAGGTTCATGAGGAAGGCCACTTCGGGTTTGGGTCGTTTCCAGTTCTCGGTGGAGAAGGCGTACAGGGTGAGTTGACGGATGCCGAGGTGGAAGGCGGCGCGCAGGATGTCGCGCACCTGGTGTCCGCCGCGCTCGTGACCCAGGTTGCGGCGCAACCCTTGCGCGCGCGCCCAGCGCCCGTTGCCGTCCATGATGATGGCGACGTGCTTGGGCCCGGATAAGGTGGGCGGGCTCAAAGCCTGTAACAGTTCATCTGTTTTTTAATATTTTTAATCTGGAACTCAGGAACTCAGGAAAATTTAAAAAGAGTTTGAACGCAGGCCTCACGAGAACACGGCGAGCCTCCCCCGTATTTTTCCTGAGTTCCTGAGTTCCAGATTCACATTTCTTCGCATTTCGGACCGGCGGATCGACTACCCCAGCCTTAACGTCTGCTCCCGCGCGGCGCCGAAGGTCACCATTTTGACCGGGAGCCGCAACTGCTCTTCGATGAAGTGCAGGAACGCCAGCGCCTGGGAGGGCAGATCCTCGCGGCGCCGCACTCCTTGGAGGCCGCGTTTCCAGCCGGGGAACTCGCGATAGACGGGCTCGATAGCCGCCAAACGCCAGGGGGCGTTGTAATAGACGCGATGGTTTTCATTGCGGTAGGAAGTGCAGACCCTGATGACGTCGTAGTCTCCGAGGACGTCTATTTTGGTGAGCGCCACCGCCGTGACGGCGGAGGTCTCAGCGGCGTAGCGGATGGCGGGGATGTCGAGCCAGCCACAGCGCCGCGGCCGGCCCGTGGTGGCGCCATATTCATCGCCATCCTTGCGCAGGCGCTCGCCTTCCGGGCCGTTGAGCTCGGTGATGAAGGGACCCGAGCCCACCCGTGTGCAGTAAGCCTTGGTGACGCCCCACACCTCGCCGACGCGCCCAGGGTGGACGCCGGCCCCGGCAAAAAGCCCGGTGAGGCAGGAGTTCGAAGACGTGACATAAGGGTAGGTGCCGTAATCCACGTCGAGGAGCACCGATTGCGCGCCCTCGAAAAGCACGCGACGCCCGCTGTCCAGCGCCGAGCGCAGCAGATCCGGGACATCGGCGATGAGCGGGCGCAGCCAATCACCGATGGAGAGCAGGCTGTCCATGAGCTCCTGGAAACGCAGCGGGGGGAGGCCGCCTATTTTTTCCAGCAGCGCGTTTTCGATGGGCAGCACCGTCTCCAGACGCTGGCGCAGCGCGGAGACCTCCAGGAGGTCGGCGGCGCGGATGCCGTGGCGCAGGGCCTTGTCGGCGTAGCAGGGGCCGATGCCGCGGCCGGTGGTCCCGATACGCTCATCCCCTTTCAGGTTTTCATAGATGGTATCGAGCGAACGGTGATAGGGCATGACCAGGTGGCAGCCCGCGGCCACCTTGATGCGCTCTTTGACGTTGGGGACATTGCGGCCGATCTCCTCGACCTCCTTCTTGAGTTCGAAGGGGTCCACCACGACCCCTCCGCCGATGTAAGCCCGCACCTGGGGATGCAAGATCCCCGCAGGCACGAGGTGAAAGACGTGCTTGCGGCCGTTCGCCACCACGGTATGGCCGGCATTGCTCCCGCCCTGGAATCGCACGGCGTCATCGCACTCCTCGGAGAGCACGTCCACCACTCGCGCCTTGCCCTCGTCCCCCCACTGGAGCCCGACCACGGCGACACCCTGAGTCATTTAGCAGCGATCCCGTTTGCGGAATCGTCCAGTCTAGCGCTTGAGGACGATGGTCAATTGACATGGAAGCGCAAGCCGCAGAATGAGGGGTTTCCGCGCGAGAGGAAATCGAGAGAGACATGGAGGAGGCGCTGAGAAAGGCCCAGATCCTCGTCGAGGCTTTGCCGTATTTCAAGGCCTTCGACGAGAAAATCATCGTCATCAAACTGGGCGGCAACGCCATGGGCGACGGCGAGCTGATGCGGGCCGTGTGGCTGGACATCGTTTTCATGGAGCAGGTGGGCTTGCGGCCCGTCCTGGTGCACGGCGGCGGGCCGCACATCTCCGCGCGGCTCAAGGAGAGCAACATCGAGGTGCGTTTCGTGGACGGGCTGCGGGTCACGGACGGAAAAACCCTTGAAGTGGTCGAGGAGGTTTTTGGCGAGATCAACCGGGCCATTTGCAAGGGCATCCTGGCCGAGGGGGGGTCGCCCGAGCCCATGAGCGGCGCGCGTGATCGCCTGATCCTGGCGCGCAAGAAGCCTTTTCCCGAGGGCCACGACCTGGGCTTCGTGGGCGAGGTGGTGGACGTGCGCCCCGACAAGGTGCTGGAGGCGACCCAGCGCGGCCATGTGCCCGTGATTTCGCCCCTGGGCATCGGCAGCGACGGCCAGCTCTTCAACGTGAACGCCGACACCGCCGCCGCGCGTATCGCCGCGGCGCTGTGGGCCGAGAAGCTGGTCTTCATGAGCAATATCGCCGGCATTTTGCGCCAGGTGGACGACCCCGACAGCCTGATAGCCACCCTCAAGCCGCGCCAGATCCGCGAACTCATCGCCGCGGGCGTCATCGCTGGCGGCATGCTGCCCAAGGTGGAGGCGGCGCTGGCCGCCATGTCCTCCGGCGTTCACAAAGTGCACATCATTGACGGCCGCAAACAACACTCGATGCTGCTGGAAATATTCACCCGCGAGGGCATCGGCACCCAGTTCATACCCCAGGAAAATGACAACACCTAAAAACTTCATCGCGCTGGAAGAGTGGTCGTCCCAGGGGCTGCGCGAGCTGCTCGTGCTGTGCGCGCGCCTCAAGAGCGAACTCAAGCAGGGCGTGCGCCGCTCGCCGCTGGCGGGCCGCAACATCGGCCTCATCTTCGAGAAGGCCAGCCTGCGCACGCGCGTCTCCTTCGAAGTGGGCATCAACCAGCTCGGGGGCGCGGCCATCGTCCTCGGCGACATGGCGGGCCGCCTCGGGGAGCGCGAGCCCATCGCCGACTTCGCGCGCGTGGCTTCGCGCTACGTGGACGGGCTGGTGGTGCGCACCTACGGCGAGGATATCATCAAGGAACTCGCGCGCCACGCCACCGTTCCCGTCATCAACGGGCTCACGGACGGTTCCCATCCCTGCCAGGCCATGGGCGACGTCTTCACGCTTCTGGAGCGCTGGGGCTCGCTGGAGGGACGCACGCTCTCCTACATCGGCGACAGCAACAACGTCTGTCACTCCCTGCTCCAGGCCGCGGTCAAGCTGGGTTTGAAGATGCGTGTGGCCTCTCCGCGCGGCTACGAATTCCCCGAGGCGCTCCAGAAATGGGGCCGCGACCAGGGTTTCGAGTTCTTTGATCGCCCCGAGCCCGCGGCCGAGGGCGCGGACGCGCTCTACACGGACGTCTGGACCAGCATGGGCCAGGAGAAAGAAAAAGCCCAGCGTCTGCGCGACTTTCAAG
>JAHFOS010000078.1 GCA_023261545.1 bacterium | reverse complement strand
CACAGAGAACACAGAGAACGGACAAGAATAAGAGGAAAAATCCATTGAAAATTCAAAATTATGTCGGAGGCCTACGCTCAGGCTTAGCATGGCTCGGTGAACTCTCTGTGCCCTCTGTGTTCTCTGTGGTGAAAGAATTCGTATTTTTAAACGAGCTCTGAGGATGTTTTTCCACGGACGCGCTCTCAATCCCGAGCCGCGCCCAGTAGTTCGCGCGCTTGCTCTAGGGCGATGGGTGAGTCTTTCTGGCCGGCGATCATCTGTGCCACCTCGCTCAGGCGCTCCGCCTGCATGAGCCGGCGCGCGTTGGAGCCGGCCCCCTTCTTCTCCACCAGGTAATGGCAGGCGCCGCCCGCGGCCACCGGCGCGAGGTGCGTGACGCAGAGCACTTGGCGGTGCTCGGCCAGGCGTTGCAGGCATTCGGCCACGGGCCGGCCCAGCCTTGAGCCCATGCTGGTATCTATCTCGTCGAGCACGATGAGCGGGGTGTCCAAGCTGCCTGATACCGCGGCGCACAGCGCCAGCAGCGCCCGGGCGCGCTCGCCGCCGCTGGCGACCTCGCCCAGGGGACGCGCCGTCGCTTCCGGGTTGGGCTTGAGCTCGAAAGCCGCGGCGCTCAGGCCGCGCGGGCCCGGCTCGCAGCGCTCCAGGCGCACGGAGAAACGCCCGCCCTCCATATCGAGCTTGCCGAGCAGGCGGTTCACCTCGCGCGCGAGCCGGGGGGCGGCCTTGAGGCGATCCTCGTGCAGCGCCTCGCCCAAGGCGCGACTGCGCGTGGCGAGTTCCTTGGCCTGCTTTTCGAGCTTGGCAAGTTCCTGCTCGCCGTCCTCACCGCCCGCGCGCCGTTGCAGGTCCTCGAAGTAAGCGCAGAGTTCGTCCTCGCCGCGGCGGAATTTCTTGAAGGCGGCGCGCAGCCCCGCCAGGCGCGCGCCCAGCTCTTCGAGCCGCTGCGGCTGGGCTGCCAAGTCGCCCGTGGCCATGGACAGGGCGCGGGCCCATTCCTCCAGCGTGAGCGCGAGGTCGCGCCCTTCGGCGGCCAGCCGCGCGATATCCCCGCCTTCCCCCGCTCTTTCGTCGAGCACCTTGAGGCCGTCCTTCATCACCCCCGCAAAATCCCGGGCTCCCGAGACGAGCTCGCGGCCAGCTTCGGCCAGCTCGCCGGCATGCGCCAGGGTTTTGTATTCCTCGGCGATTTCCTGCTCCTCGCCGCGCCGCGGCGCGAGGCGCCGCAACTCCTCGATCTGAAAAGCGAGCATTTCGCGTTCCAGACCCTCGCTGTGCCGCCGCTCGCGGGTAGCGGCCAGCTCCTTCTCAGCCGCGCGCCATTCCCCGTAAGCCGCGATATACCCGGCGAGCTTCTTTTCCAAACCGGCGTAGGCGTCCAAGAGTCCGAGCTGCACCTCCGTGTCCCTGAGCCCCATGGCCTCGTCCTGTGAAAGCACCTGGGCCAGATCGCGGCCCAACCGCCGCACCTGGTCGGCGCTCACGGCCCGGCCATTCACCTGGCTCACGCCGCGTCCGTCCTTGCGGAAGCGCCGTTCGATGAGCACCTCGCCGTCTTCAAGGTTCAGCTCCTCGCGCCAGCGTCCCAAGATAGCCTCCGGCAAGGCGAACAGCGCCGCCACCCGGGCCTCTTCGGCCCCCTCGCGCAGGAACTTGGCGGCGAAGCGCCCGCCCAGGGCCAGCTCCAGGGCCTTCAGCACCACCGTCTTGCCGGCCCCGCTGGCCCCGCTCAGCACATTGAGGCCGTGGGCCAGTTCCAGGCTCGCGCCCGCAAAGGTGGCGAGCTGGGTGAACTCAAGGCGCAAAAGCATGCGGGCATTCTATGGCGGACGCGCGAAGGAAAGGGCCGGTGGTCATTTGCTGGTTGGGACTTTTGAACTTCAGTAACTTGAAACGTTTGCGCTCCTATGGGGGACTTATGGCGACGTTTCTGCGGTCTTTGTGTCAGGGTGCCGCTCCAGCAGAGTTTTTTGTGTTGACGTTAGCCTGGTTTCACGCGCCAGACATGGGCTTCGTCCAGTCCTCCACCTTGAGACCTGGCACGCGGGAGAACTCCCCGGTGTTGTTCGTCACCAGGATGCACCCCTGATGCAGGGCATGGGCGGCGATAAGCATATCCAGCGCACCAATAGGCTGGCCCCGTGCGACCAGATCCGCCCGCAGCCGCCCGTAGATGACCGCCGCGTCCGTGGGAAAATCCAGCACCTCCAAGGGAGCGAGAAAGCGGTCGAGCGCCTGTTGGTTGCGGGCGGGGTCCGCGCTGCGGGCAACACCGAACTGGAGTTCGCATTGCGTGATGGCCGAGATGACGACTTGCCCCACCTTGAGCGGGCGCAGGCGATCCGCCAAGTCGGGATGGCGCTGGCGGATGATGTAAATGCAGATATTGGTGTCGAAGAGGAAACGCCTCAAGCCCAGCCCTCGCGGTCGGCCTGCGCGCCCTGATTGCGCTCCATCATGAAGTCCGGCGTGAACAGTTGCGCGGCCTCAAGCAGGCCTTTCCAGGGCTCGTCCTTGGGAAGCAACACCACGCAGTCACCGAATTTCTGGATAAAGACCGAGTCTCCCCGGAAGCGAAATTCGCGCGGCAGCCTCACAGCCTGGCTCTGGCCGTTTTTGAAAAGTTTGGCCGTTTTCATGTTCCACTAAGTATATACCTGTAAATATATATTCAATCTCTTTTCGATGATGATTCGTGTCTTCGCGCTTCCCTCGTCTGCTCTCAGCGCGGGAAACAACAGCAGGCAGGGTGGCAAGCGGAACGCCTTGATCTTCAGCCCGGCTGGTTGTGCTGGATATCGAAATCGTCCACGGGAAGCAGCGGCGGCTTTTTCAAGTGCTGGCGGATAAGATCGCGGGTGAACGACATGCGCAGTTCGAGTCGGTCCGCCTCCGCGGGCGTGAACCAGCCGGCGCGCATGGATTCGGCGTCTTCTTGCGTCTTGAGAGAGCCGCCGATGGGGGCGGCCACGACGATGATGCGCCAGCGCTCGTCGAAGCCGCGTTTCTCGATACGCAGGCGCTGCACGGACATGACGCCCAGGGTGTGGATGAGGATTCCGGATTCCTCCCGCGCCTCACGCTCGGCGGCCACTCGGAGCCCTTCGCCCTTTTGCAGACCTCCGCCCGGGAGGTGCCAGAGGAAACGGCAGTTCTCCTTGGCTTCCTGGATGAGGAGGTAGCGGCCGGCCTCTTCCACGAGGCAAAGCACCACGGGATGCACCGTGATGATCTCGCTGGCGCGCGGATCCTGCATCAGGCGGGCTCCGCGCCAAAAGATTCCAGGAGACAGCGCTCCGCCTCGGGCGACCACAGCCCCGCGCGCGCTTCCACGAGTTCCGCGAGCGCGCCGTAGCGCGCGTCGTCGGCGGCGCGCGCGCGCAAATCCGCGAGGGCGACGAGATCCATGGCCATTCCGGTGTAGATGAGCTTTTTGCCGCCGGGGATGGCGGGGAGATCGAGCGTGGTCGCGATGACGGAATCCAAACCTCCGACGTGGGTTATCATCAGGCTAGGGTCCACGGCCCCGGCGGCGATGATGTCCAGGGCGCGGCGCATGTGCGCGGCGTTGCCGCCGCTGGTGCCCGCCACGTGCAGGCCGCTGTAATGTACGTCGTAGAAGTTGAGACGCGCCGCGAAATCCTTGTGCGCGGGGCCGGCGAAAAAATTGAGGCAGCCGTCGTGGGCGAGCAACTGTCCGGCGGCTTCAAGCAGCGGCGCGTCGGGGGCGAAGACGAAGGCGTCGTCGTATCCCGCGCCTCCCGCCGCCGCGCGCAGTCTGGATTCGGCCGTGCCTTCAGGTGTCTCGATATACTTGAGCTCAACGCCGGCGGCGCGCGCGCGCTCGGGCGGCAGCAGGGCGGCGGCGCGGCGCAGACGGCCCGGGTCGCGGTCGCCCAGGGCGATGAAGGAGGGGCGGCGTTCCAAGGCCAAGGCAAAGGCCAGGGAGCAAAGGCCCATGGGGCCGCCGGCCCCCAAGAGTGCCAGGCGGCCGCCGGGGCGCAGGCCCATGCGGTGGCTGAAATCCTCCGGGTCCACGTGATAACTGGCCTCGAAGGCGCGCACGATGCAGGAGAGCGGCTCGGCCAGAGAAGCCAGATAGTGGGCCGGCAATTCCACGGGGATGAGGCAGTCCTGCTCCACCACCTCCTCGGGGACGATGATATGCGTGGCCGCGCCTCCGACGTGCGGGTACGCGTAACCGGGGATGCGCCCGCCGCGAATCGCCACCTGTACGGCGAAGCGCTGGCCCGGCGTGAAGCGGCCCTTCCACCGCGTCCCCACTTCGAGGATCTCCCCGGCGAATTCATGGCCGATGATGATGGGTCGCGTGGCGATGTCCGGCGGCACCTTCTTGTGGGCCGTGCCCTGCTCGCACTCCTTCCAGGTGGACATGCACACGCCATCGCAGACCAGGCGCGCCAGCACCTCGCCCGCCCGCAGCGGCGGCAGCTCGAATTCCTCCAGCCTGAGGTCACGCCGACCGTAGAGGCGCACCGCCCGGGTTTTCATAAGCTCATTGTTCGCGCCGGGAGCTGACCTCAAGGTGGGCCAGCAGGTTCTCCAGGCCTTGCGCCATGCTGATTTTCGGCTCGTAGCCCAGGTCGCGTCGCGCCGCGCTGATATTGTAGGTATGGGTCGTGGAGAGTTCGCGCGCCAGGAAGCGCGTCATGGGCGGTTCCCCGGGGAGGAGCAGCAGGTTCCAAAGGGTTTCCAAGCCGCCACCCAGCAGGTAGGCCATGCTGGCGGGCACCGTTAGGCGTGGGGCCGGGATTTTGAGCCGGCCCAGGAGGTCCGCGATCCAACCCCAGAGTTCTACCGGCTCGCCATTGGTGACGAAGTAGGCCTTGCCCGCCGCCCGGCCCGCGCGCAGCGCCTGCTCGGCCGCGAGGTGCGCCTGCGCGGCGTTCTCGATGTAGGTGAGATCCACGCGATTATTTCCATACCCCACCCGCACCAGGCGCCCGGCGCGCGCGCGCGCGACGATGCGTGGCACCAGGTGCGGATCTCCCGGCCCCCAGACCAGGTGCGGGCGCAGCGCCACGGTGGCGAGGTGTGGAGGATCATTGGCGGCCAGAACCGCACGCTCCGCCAGTGACTTGGAGCGCGAATAATGGCAGAGGTGGCTGTCAGGATAGGGCAGCGTTTCATCCCCCATGACGTGATCGTTGCCTGAGAAAACCACGCTCGGCGAGCTCGTGTAGATGAGGCGCGGCACGCCCTGGCGGCGGCAAGCGGCGATGACGTTGTGCGTCCCCAGGACGTTGGTGAAGTGGAAACGCCCGCGGTCGCCCCAGATCCCGGTGAGCGCCGCGGCGTGGAAGACGGCCTCGACGCCGATGCAGGCCTTGATCACGCGGTCCTCCTCGGCGATATCGCCGCGCAGCACCTGCGCCCCGGCGCTCTCGAGCTCAGGGCGCGCCTTGCGCCCCAGCACGCGCACGCTCCAGCCCGCGGCCAGCAGTTGGCGCGCGATAGAGTTGCCGAGGAAACCCCCGCCGCCGGTCACCAGTGCCAGCCGGCCTGAATTCATGGCCGTGAACCATAACAGAAGAGATTTTTTAGGCTCATCCGAATAATTACTTTTCAGGAGTTTTCACACGGGACCACGATCTGGCATGGCGGGAACCCCATCGCAATACCGGGGGGATTTTTCCACAGATGACACAGATCAACACAGAAAGTAATCAATCAGGGCTGGCTCTTTATCAGTGCCCATCGGTGCAATCTGTGGATAAATCCGAGTTGAGAACTCGGAGCATTAAGAAAAAACTGGGGTTGAGGGACACTACTAGAGGTACGCATTAGTCGGATGATCCAAATCAGATCTTTGCATTTTGGAACGGTTGAACTAAGACTTCGCACTCTTGTTTGCTTCGCTCCTCAAGGGACGTTTTTTGGCCGCCCAGGCCGCCAGGATTTCGCGGCGGATCTTGGCGTTGTGGCGCACGTCCACGGGGAAATGCTGCTTGAGAAAGAAGGCCTCGATGCCCGCCGTCATGGGATGGGCGCGGGCGATGGCGCCGAGTTCGCGCGCCAGCCTGCGCCGCCGGCCCGGAAGCCACCAGCGCGCTCCGGGCACGGGCTCGACGACGATGCCCGGGCGCTGCGCGGGAGACTGCCCCAGGCCGATGAGCGCCGCGCGGCGCACTTCGGGATGCGCTCGAAACAGCGGTTCCACGCCATCGGGGTAAAGGGGGCCGGAGGAAGTCTGCACGATGTGTTCAAGCCGCCCGCAGATCCACAGCCGTCCCCGAGTGTCTAAGCGTCCGGCATCTCCCATGCGGTGCCAGAGGACGTTTTCCGTGCTGATTTTCGCGGCCGCGGTGGTTTCAGGCAGCTTGTCATAGGCTTCCGTCACCACCGGACCCGAGACCAGCACTTCGCCCACCTCGCCGGGCGGAAGCGGCCCAGTCTTTTCTTTCTCGTCATGACCTCCCGATGCGATGGGCACAATACGAATCGCGATTCCGGGCAACGGCCGGCCCACGCAGACTCCGGCGCCAGAGCGCGTGAGCGCGCCGGTTTCCCCCAGGATTTCCCGAGACTCGATGGAGCAGAGCGGCAGAGCCTCGGTGGCGCCGTAAGGGGTGTGGAGGCGGGCGCCGGGGAAGACTTCGCTCAAAATTTGGATGAGCTCGGGCACGACGGCGGCCCCGGCGATGAGCAGGCGGCGCACGCCCGGAAGGACAATGTTTTTATGTTGACAATATTTCCCTATCTTTTCCCATAACGCTGGTGATCCGAAACTGTTGGTGACTTGCATTTCGCGCAGCGCCTGCACCAGGGCCGCCGGATCGGCGGCCAGCGGCCGACGGGGATCCAGCTCGGGAACCACACTGGTGATGCCGAGGGCGGGATTGAAGAGCGTGAAGATCGGCAGTAGCGTGAGGTCCACTTCCCCAGGCTCAAAACCAAAGGCCCCGCGCAGCAGATCGAGTTGCGCCCCGAAATGGCGCTGACGGTAGATCACCCCCTTGGGCGGTCCCGTCGAGCCCGAGGTGAACAGGATGGCCGCCGTTTCATTGTCATTTTGTTGAAGCTGCGGCGGGCTGCCGCTTGAACTCAGGCATTCCCTCAACGTGACGCCCCCCCAACCGAGGCGCCGTCCCGCCGTGACCCGCAGTCGCAGATCGCCGAAGGCGCGGGGATGCAGCAAGCTCAAGGCGTGGGCCTCCGGCACGCCGATCAGCACCTCGGGAACACTGCGCCTGACGCAAGCCATGAGGTTGCGCCGCCCCATACCGGGGTCAAGGACTACGGGAATCGCGCCCAGGCGCAGCAGCGCGAAGGCGCAGGTGACCAGGTCCAGGCCCGGGCGCACGAAGATCAGCGCCCGCGTGCCCTGGCCGACCTCGCGGGCAGCGAGCCCCGCGGCGCAACGGTTCACGCGATCCGCGAGCTCGCGGAAATTCGTGCCGTGGTAGCGCAGTGCCCCAAGGCGCCCCCGGCCCGTGGGAACGACGAGCGCCGCGGCCCGCGGCCGCCGCCGGGCCATTTCCTCAAGCTCTAGCGCGAGGTTCAGGGTTGAACCGCGACTTTATTGCTGTAAGCGTTCAGCCCTTTTGTTGCCACGACAATGCTCCCGCCGTTCGCCCTTGATCCCTCGTTTTGGGGGATGAGCCTGTCGAAGGGCCACAAGGGGCGGATGGCGCCGAGGGCACGGCCCGTTCATGCTTCGACAAGCTCAGCACGAACGGGCCTAGCTGCTGACAACGCAATGCAAAGGCGCGAACCATGGGCTGAACCGCGATCCTATTTCTTTTGCAGCGCGGCGATTTTATCCAGGAGCAGGCCGCGGAAGACGCGCGCGCGCTGCACGTCGATGCTCTGGGGGTCGCGGATCAGAGCTTCGATATTCTTCAGTTCATCGAGAGCCGTGTCGTGCTGCTCGTTCTTGCGCGCGGCGCGATAGCGCGCCCAGGCTTCCTCCAGCCGCTTCTTCAGGAGGTCGTCGGCTTCCTTCAGGCCCGTGCTGGCCGTGAAGTAGAGTTCGGGGCGGACCTGCAGCGTGCCCAGCAGTTCCGCGGCTTCGCGGTAGTAGCGCGCCGCGAGATAGGGGTCCTCCTTGAGCAGCGCCGCGGCCCGGGCGCAGTCCTCCTCCGCGCGGCGCTTGCGCCCGGCCTCGGGCAATTCCTTGGCGTTTTCGGTCTCGGCGGCATTTTCATCCCGGCCCTTCATCACGAATTTGACGCGCAGCAATTCATCCCCAGCCGCGTTATCCAGTCGCACCAGGGCTTCACCCTGGCCCAAGGCTTTGGCGTAAAGCATCCACAGGCAGTCCGCCCCGTCGAAATGGTCGAAGCGCACGCGCAGGGACTCGCCGCCTTTGAGGACCACCAGTTTGGCGGGAAGCCGGTTGCGGCCGGCGCCATGCCTGAGCCCCAACTCATCGCGCAGGTCCAGGAGCTGCTCGCGGCCCTCTTTCATGAAGGAAATCTTTGGGGCCGGCGGCAGCGGCTTGAAGACGCTCCACAGCACGGCCAGCGCGAAGACGATCAGCATCACGAAAACCGCCAGGGTCAGGATTCCGCGCAAGCGCCCAGGACGGCCCGCCACCACCTCCACCACGTTTTCCGGGGGCGCATCCTCGGCGCCCAGAATAGTGGCGTCCACCGGCTCGACGGCCACTTGTGGAGCGGCACGGACGGAAACGGGCAGCGGCGGCGCTTCTTCCAGCCATTGGAGTTCTACTTTGCCGATCTTGAAAGAGGCGCCGGGCCGGAGCAGGGCTTCGCGCACGCTGCGGCCATCAACCTCGATGCCGTTCTTGCTGCCGAGATCGTTCAGGCTCAAGCCCGCGGTGGTGAGCCGCGCCGCGACGTGCCGGCGCGAGACCGAGAGGTCGTCAATGACCACCGCGCAGCCGCTGTCGCGGCCCAGGGTGGCCTCGCCCGCGGGCAGGACGATAACCTCGCCCTTGCGC
This sequence comes from bacterium, assembly GCA_023261545.1. Taxonomy (GTDB): domain Bacteria; phylum Planctomycetota; class JADGBV01; order JADGBV01; family JADGBV01; genus JAHFOS01. Next base: position 11,585 of record JAHFOS010000078.1, on the reverse strand, counting down.
GGGCCGGTGGTCACCAGCAGTCGCGCGGAAGGAGCCGCCATCAGCGCGCCAGCCCCCCCAGGGCCGGCAGATACTTGATGAAGACCGGTCCCAGGATGATGATCAGGGTGGTGGGGAAGATGAACGCCACCAGCGGGAACAGCATCTTGACCGGCGCCTTCATGGCCAGTTCCTCGGCACGCAGCGTCCTGCGGCGGCGCGCGTCATCGGCCTGGATGCGCAGCGTGGGCCCGATGCTGGTGCCGAGCTGCTCCGCCTGCACGATGGCCTGCACCACCGCGCTCACCTCCATGACGCCGACGCGCCGGCCCAGATCGCGCAGGCCATCAGCGCGCGGCCGGCCGATCTGCACTTCGCGCAGCAATTGTCGCAGCTCGTCGGCCAGCGCGCTGTTCCCGAGCCGTCCCATGATGCGCGCCAGCGCCGTGGTGAAGTCCAGACCCGCTTCGATGCACAGGGTCAGGAGATCCAGCATATAAGGCAGATCCTTGCGGATCTGGTTCTGGCGCCGCGTCACCAGCCCGTCCAGCCAGATGAAGGGATAGCCCAGGCCCATGGCGGCGCCTAGCGCGGCGAGTCCGATAACAGAGTAGTTTCCGGATACGGCCAGCAGCACTCCGACGATCATGCCTGTCACGCCGAAGGCTAGGCTCAGGGCCGTCATCTCGTCGGGATGGAGACCCCCAGGGCTGCCGGCGGCGGTCAGCGAGCGCGCGCAGTGCTCGCGCAGGCGCAGGTAGGGATGGTTCGCTCCCTTGGCCGAGGCCTCAAGGCGGCGCGCCAACTCCGTGAGGGAATGCGCCAGCGGCCGGGCCGGCACCAGCATGGCGATGAGCAGCGGCGAGACCTTGGCGCCCTCGCGGCGGCGCGCCTCCTCGCCCAGCGCGCCCGACGCTTTCTGGCTAACCCCGAAGATCCCCCACAGGAACAGCCCCACGCTCGCGCCCGCGAGCAAGATGATGAGCGTGTCCATGCTAAACGCTGATCTGCACGATGCGCCAGGTGAACCAGCCCCCGGCCAGCATCATGAGCACGCAGCCGGTGAGGAGCGCCCAGCCCATGCCGGTGTCGTAGAGCGGGCTCATCAGCGCGGGGTAGGCGAAGGTGAGGAAGGCGCACAAGGCCACCGGCAGCAAACACAGCACGATGCCCTGGAGCCGTCCCTGGGCGGTCATGGCGCGCACGCGCATCTCCACGCGGTGGCGGTCGCGGATGGTGCCGGCGATGTTCTCGAAGACGCCGGCGAGGTTGCCGCCGACCTCCTGCGCCACGGCGATGGCCGTGGCCATGAGCGCGAGGTCGGGATTGGTCATGCGGCGCTGCAGGCTCTGCAAAGCGTCGTCCACGGTGAGGCCGAATTTCATTTCATGGCTGAGCAGGCGGAACTCCTGGCGGATGGGGTTCTCCATCTCCTGGTGGATGAGCTCGAAGGCCTGGGGCAGGCTGAGCCCGGCCTTCAGGGCGTTGCTCATGGTATCCAAGGCGTCCACGAGCTGCAACCCGAAGCGCGTATCGCGGCGCTGTTTCATCACCTGGATGGCGATCTGGGGAATGAAGAAGCAGATAAGCCCGAAGATGGCGCCGACGGGAAGGTTGCCGGAAACCAGCGTGCCCAAAAGCCCGACCAGCGCGAACAGCGCGAGCCCCATGTACAGGATGAGCTGCGGGGGGACCGTCAGGTACATGGAGTCCAGCGTTTTCTCCGCGCCCGCGACGTAGCTCTCCTCGTAGCTCGACCAGCCGCGGCCAAACAGCTCCACGCCCACCATGACGAAGAACACCACCGCCGCGAAGGCGAGGCCCAGGATGGCGATTTCGCCGCTCACGCGCGGAACATGGCGAGGTCCGTGTCCACGCCGCGTTTGCGCAGGTCGTGGACGAACTCGGGAACGGTGCCTGTAGCCTCGTAGTGGCCCAGCGTCTTGCCACCGGGTCCGACACCGGTCTGCTTGAACTTGAAGACGTCCTGCAGCGTGATGACGTCGCCCTCCTTGCCCACCACGGCGGTGATGTGCGTGACGCGCCGCGTGCCGTCGGAGAAGCGCGAGGTCTGCACGATGATATGGATGGCGGAGGCGATCTGGTCGAGGATGGCCTTGGAGGGCAGTTCCATCCCGGCCATCAGCACCATGGTCTCCAAGCGCGCGATGGCGTCGCGGCAGGTGTTGGCGTGCAGCGTGGTGAGCGAGCCGTCGTGGCCGGTGTTCATGGCCTGGAGCATGTCGAGGGCCTCGCCGCCGCGGCACTCGCCCACGATGATGCGGTCGGGCCGCATGCGCAGGGCGTTGATCACCAGCTTGCGGATGGGGATGGCGCCCTCGCCCTCGATGTTGGCGGTCTTGCTTTCGAGCGAAACCACGTGATCCTGGGGCAGGCGCAATTCCGCCGAATCCTCGATGGTGATGATGCGCTCCTCGGTGGGAATGCAGGAGGCCAGCACGTTGAGCAGCGTGGTCTTGCCCGATCCCGTGCCGCCCGAGATGCACATGTTGCGGCGGTTCTGCACGCACAGTTCCAGGAAGCGCGCCATGTTCTCGGTGAGCGTGCCGAAGCCGACGAGGTCCGAAAAGCCCAGCTTTTTCTGGAAAAACTTGCGGATGGTGATGGAAGGCCCCGATACCGCCAGGGGCGGGATGATGGCGTTGACGCGCGAGCCGTCGGGCAGGCGCGCGTCCACCATCGGGCTCGATTCGTCAATGCGCCGTCCGATGGGCGCGATGATGCGGCGGATGACCTCGATGACGTGCTGGTTGTCCAGGAACTGGCGGCGCGTGAGCTCGATGCGCCCGCGGCGCTCGACGTAGATGTGGTCGCAGTTGTTCACCATGATTTCACTGATGCCGGGGTCCTTGAGCAGTTCCTCCAAGGGGCCGAGCCCCACGGCCTGGTCCACGATGTCCTTGATGAGCGCGGGGCGTGGCACCGCGGGCGGAATTTCGCGCGCGCGCCGCTGCACCACCTCCTGCACGGCTTCCTCGGTCTTGCGCCGCAATTCGGCGGCGCTCATCTTGGTGACGTCCAGGCGCTTCAGGTCCAGGCTTTTGAGCAGGTCCTGGTGCAGGCTGCGGCGCAGGTCGGGGGGAATCACCACTTCGTCCGCTTCCGCCACGGGGGGTGCGGTGGGGACGGCGGGGTGGGGAAGCGGGGCGGCGGGCGGGGCCGTCTCATCCAGGTAGGTGATCGTGTATTCGCCGAGCTGGATGCGCTCGCCGCTCTTGAGGACGCGCTCTTTTTCCACGCGCGCGCCCTCGACGTAGGTGCCGTTGCGGCTGCCGAGATCGCAAACGACGGCGCGGCCGTTATCCGTGCGTATTTCACAGTGCTGGCGCGAAATCGAAGCCACGTTCAGCGCCAAGTGGTTCTCGGGGGTCTTGCCGATGCGGAAGACGCCGGAGGTGATGGGCACCCTCCAGCAGCGACCGTCGCGGCTTTCTACCTGGAGGTGGGACATGCGATCACTTTTTGATCATCCGAATAATGCGTAATTTCATGATTTTTTACACGGGGACACGATACAGCAAGGCAGGAACCAAATCATACTGCCGGGGGGATTGTCCACAGAGAACACAGATTAACACAGATAAAAATCAGTCAGGGCCAGCCTACTTAATCAGTGCAAATCTGTGTAATCTGTGGATAACTTCGAGTTGAAGACTCGGGGCACAGAAAAAAACCAGGGGGAGCAATCAGAAGTACGCATTCTTCGGAAGATCCTCACTTTTTGCTTTCGAGCTCCTGCATGCGGCGGCGGATCTGGTTGGCCTCGCGCGCCATGGTCTCGATGTTTTCCGCGGCCACCGCGCCGAAGCTCTGGATGACCTCGCCCTCATCGGGCGGGCGCAGCGCCAGCGTGAGGTGCCCGATGTTCTGGGCGGCGGTGAGCAGCGCGGCCTCCTGCGGCGTCACCACCAGCGTCACGGTGGTGTAGCTCTTGGCGCGCCGCGCCGGGTCGTTGGCCGGCACCTCCATGGTGCGCTCGTCCACGGCGTGCACCGCGACGCTGGAGAGCAGCAGCACCGTGTGCACGTCGCGCTCGCCGGGATGGCTGCTGTTCTTGGAAACCGTGAAATATACCTCGACGCGGCTGGAAGGCTTGATGAGCCCTGAAACCCCGCTCACCTGGTCCACGGGGATGGACAGCAGCCGTTTGCCGGCGGGAATCCCCGCGGAGACGGAGACCGACGGGCGCGCGAAATCGGACTCCATGATGAAGCCGCCGCGATCCACCGTGCGCCCTATTTCACGGCCCATGAACAGGCCGACCTTGCCGGGGGTGATCATGTCCGGGGTCACCGATTGCGCCGGGATCTCGTGCGCGGCCACGTCCTCATGGGCTATTTTGGTCCCCACGCGCAACTGGCGCTTGGCCACCACCACCTGGACCAGCTCCCACTTGGCGGTGGTGCTGCTCTTTTCGCGGTCAATGTAGCTCTTCATGGCGATGACGGCGATGGCGCCGAGCACCACGGAAACGACGAGTGCCAGCGTTTGGCGCATCTCAGGGCTTCCCGAAAAAGGTGGAGCGGGACCGCCATGATAACGAGAGATAATGTTTGTCGCCTTTCTCCATAAAGGCGGCCAGACATTCCTCGCGCTCTTTCTCGAAGACCAGGAGCGGCAGGTCCTTCCCGGCGGCGGCTTCCGCGGCGTCGGAGCGCAGTTTCCAGCCCGCCTGCTCCAGGGTGGCGGTGCAGGCCGCGCGCAGTTCTGCCTCCCCGGCGTCGCTCTCGTAGAGCGCCATGGCCATAGCCGGCGCCTCGGGCCGCACCAGGCTCATGGCGAGTCGCGTTCCCGGCGGGTCCGGCCAGGGCAAGGGGTCGGCGGCGCGTTGCGGGGACGGCGTTTTCTCATCGAATACGCCGGAGTAGCAGGCGCTCCCGCCCCCGGGCTGGCGCAGGGCCAGCAGGTTGTGCGTGCGTTCCCGCGCGTCGCGCCAACTGCCCGCCGCCAGGTGCTCATTCGTGGTGGAGAGGTGCAGCCGGGAGCCCGCGCGTTCAGCCTCGGCGGCGAACTCGCGCAACGCCTGCTCGGGGGATTGCGTTCTGAGCTCGAAGTCGCAGTGTGCTTCATCGCCATTGAACAGGGTCCTGGTGGACTGGGCCGGCGCGCCATGGGAGGGCGGGTCCGCGCCTTTGAAGGCTGGGGTGAAGCCGCGCTGCTGGCGCGCGCTTGAAAACAGGGGCCAGAGGGCCGTGGCGAGGCCCGCCGTCACGACCAGGATCGTGAGGCCGATCTTGGTCAGGAAACTCCGGGTCGTTTCCTTCAACCTAAAAACGGCGGTTGAAAGCAAAACGACCGCGTAGCAAGGGAATGTACCTTCCCACATCCCCTCGAATGGGGGACGCCGGGGGGGCTGTCCCTTGCGTTGTTCCGGGTGAGGAATTATGAAAATCAACTTCCACCACAGAGACACAGAGGTCACAGAGAATTTCTTTTGCGTTCTCTGTGTCTCTGTGGTGCATCATTTTCGTCTTTTTTGGTTCCGGAACTGCCGGGTTCGGTTCAACGCATCAGCGCCAGGCTTACCGCCCAGAGCGTGCCCGCGGCGATGGCGACGCCGTAGGGGAGCGTGATTTGCGGAAGCTCGGCGGCCAGGCGCGGCTTCACCAGCAGCCGCAGGCTGTTTTTGAGGCCCTCCAGCAAACGGCCTTGCCAGATGAGCAGCACCAGAGCCATGCAGGCCGCCGTGAGCGAGATGTAGAAGATGGCGTGGAAGATGAAAAGCGCGGAAAGGGGAGGTCCTTGCAAGGCGCCCACGGCCCCCATCAATTTGACGTCCCCGCGCCCCAGGAGTTTGAAGTGATGGGGGATGTAGAAAATCCCAAAACCCGCTACCCAGCCGAGGAAGCTCAGCGCCAGCGGGTCGAAACGTCCCTGGAGCAGCGCCTCGGCCACGGCGATGCCGAAGCCGAGTCCCATCCCCGCGAAAGTCAGGAAGTTGGGGATGCGCCCGCGGGAGATGTCGCTCCAGGCCGCCACGACCAGCAACAGGACGAGGCCAGCGAGCCGGACGATGCCAGGCCCGTCCATGGGACTCAGGAACGCCCTAGAAGTTGTCGAGCGATTTGCTGACCTCGCTGTCCGGGCTGCCCTGGGGCGTCACCTGCTGCGACTCATCGCCGCCCAGTTGCTTGCTGGAAGCGCGGAAGATGTCGCGGATCTGGTCGCCAAAGATGGTGAGGATGGCTATCGAGGCGATGGCCACCAAGGCGACGATCAGAGCGTACTCCGCCATTCCTTGGCCTTTTTGCTTTTTCCAGGACTTGGGGTTGTGCTGCGTGAGGTTCATGGCTGCTCCTAGATTCAGGGAACGGGCAGGGAGAGGATGGCCGCCAGGTTGGCGTAATATTGGCTGATAGCCGCCGTAAAAAGCTCAAACACACCCGTCATCGTCAAAATGACGAAAAACGAGAGCAGCGCGTACTCGGCCAGCGCCTGTCCCTGGTCTCCCATACCCCTATTTTATGGGCCCTGCGCCAATTAAAAGGGAGCATTTTCACGTTTGGGCTTCCCTCAGCGGGCGATGCGATGCCAGGAGTCAACGCTCTTCATGTACTGGCGGGGACTGAATCCCGTGGTGGCGCGGAAAACCCTGGAAAAGTGAAAGGGGTCCGCGAAGCCGACGAGGCGGCAGACCTCTTTGACCCGTTTCTTTTCGGCGAGCCAGCGGCGGGCGAGTTCCATCCTTCGTTCCAGCAGGAAGCGATGGAAGGGCACGCCGGTCTGGTCCTTGAAACCGCGCCGCAGGGTGGTGACGCCCATGCCCATGCGCCGCGCCTCGGCGCGCAAATCCCAGGGCTTCTGAGGGCCACGGCGCACGGCCACGGCCAACTGCTGAATTCCCGACGCTGAAGCGGGTTCCGTTTTGCCGTTCCTGAGCAGCCCGTTCAGGACGCGGTAGAATTCAGGAACCAGGTCCTCTTTCGCGGTGTCGGCCTCCTGGGCGCTGCGCAAGATGGCCGAGAACGACGCCTCGTCAGCCGCCGAAACGCCCGGATGATAGAGGGGCCGGGAGGGATTCAGAACATCCAGCTCCTGGAGCGTCCTGGGCAGTTCGCCCTCGAAAATCGCCCAGTATTCCGTCCAGTGCTGGCCCGGACCGTAGATGTGCCATTCCCCTGGAAAAAGCAGAAACGCATCCCCGGCGACCACCTCGCTCCGGGCCGAGGACGCGCTGGTGAAGACCCCGCTGCCTTTCGTGACCCAGACCAGGGCGTAGGCGTCCAGGATGCGCCGCTCTTGCATCGAGCGGGAATTCTTCTCCATCCAGCCCACCCCCAGCAGGCGCAGGCCCAGTCCGGAAGCCTCGCCGGAATAGAAGAACTTCGATAGCACGGCGGTATTGGCTGAAGCTAAATACGGCAGTTGAAAGTTAAGTCGCGATATGCAAGGGACAGTCCGCTTTTTCTCCGTCCGATTTGGCCGCCACGGTCGCGAAAAGCGCCAGCCACAACGCCGCGGTGGGTAAGGTCGGCCCGGTCAAAGAGCATTTCTCCGCCACAACCATGACGCTGTTTTCGCGGCAAGTTATAATGACGGCCCTACTTCTTCCAATGGCGACGCTTCCGTGATGACCGGGCGCCTTTCGAACGAAGTCAAATATTTAATGTTCCAAGGCGCGGCTATTATCCCGCCCGGCGCATCCGGCCCGGCGGGCCGCGCGGCGCCAGTCCCGACACAAAGGAGTACCCATGCCGCTCTCTTTTGATCTGCCCCTGGAAAAATGCCAGCACTATATGGGCCGCAACCCGCGACCGGCGGATTTCGACGCCTACTGGGACCGCGCCCTCCAGGAAATGCATTCCCTGGATCCGCAAGTGGAAATGCGGCCGACGGCCTTCAAGGCGCCCGGCGCCGAATGCTTCAACATGTATTTCACCGGCGTCGGCGGCGCGCGCGTCCACGCCAAGCTGTTGCGGCCCAAAACGTCCTCCGGGTCGCAGCCGGCGCTGCTCCTTTTTCACGGGTATTCCGGTAATTCCGGCGACTGGAACGATAAACTGGGTTGGGTGGCGGCGGGCTTTACGGTGGCGGCCCTGGATTGCCGCGGCCAGGGCGGCCTTTCCGAGGACTCCGGCTCCGTGAAGGGCATGACCTTCAAAGGGCATTTCCTGCGCGGGCTCGGCGATCATCCCGACCGGCTGCTTTATCGTTCCATGTACCTGGACACCGCCCAGTTGGCGCGTATCGTGATGGGCCTGCCCGGCGTGGATGCCGGGCGCGTGGCCGCCATGGGCGGCAGCCAGGGCGGCGGGCTCACGCTCGCCTGCGCGTCATTGGAGCCGCGCATCAAACGGGCCGTGCCCATCTACCCCTTCCTCTGCGACTACAAACGCACCTGGGAAATGGACCAGGCCAAGGGCGCCTACGAGGAACTCAGCTATTACTTCCGCAATTTCGACCCGCAACACGAACATGAGGATGAACTCTTCACGAAGCTGGGTTATGTGGACGTGCAGTTCCTGTGTCCGCGCATCAAGGCCGAGATCCTGATGGCCACCTCGCTGATGGACACCATCTGCCCGCCGTCCACGCAGTTCGCCGCCTACAACAAGATAACCTCCAAGAAGAGGATGGAGTTGTATCCGGATTTCGGCCATGAATCCCTGCCGGGCATGGGCGACAAGGCTTTCGCGTTCCTGACGGCGATGTGAACGGAGCCGCAGGCCGGAGGCTCCCTTTGAACATCGTTTACCTCCATAGCCATGACAGCGGTCGCTGGATCGCGCCCTACGGCTGTGGCGTGCCCACTCCCAACCTGATGCGTCTGGCGCGGGAGGGCACCCTCTTCCGCCAGGCCTACTGCGCCGCGCCCACCTGCTCGCCCAGCCGGGCCGCGCTGCTCACCGGACAGACGGCGCACGGCAGCGGCATGCTGGGACTCGCGCATCGGGGTTTCGCCCTGAAGGACCCCGCGCGGCACCTGGCGCGCGTCCTCAAGTCCCAGGGTTACGAGACGGCCCTGGCCGGAGTCCAGCACGAATGCGATGACAAGGCGGCGCAGGCGATTTTGGGCTACGACCCCATTTTGTCCGTGCCTAACGAGGGCAAATCCCTGGAGGAGCGCGACCTCGCCAACGCGCGCCGCGCCGCGGAGTATTTGCGGAGCCGCAAGCGCGGCCCCTTCTTTCTGGCTTTCGGCACCTACAACACGCACCGCCCCTATCCTGATTTCTCGGGCCGCGTTGACCCAGGCTACGTCGCCGCGCCAGCCCAGCTTCCGGACCGGCCCGAGGTGCGTCGGGATATGGCCGGGTATGTCGCCTCGGCCCAGGTGATGGACGCGGCCCATGGCATCGTCCTCGATGCGCTCAGGGAGTTCGGCCTGGAGAACGAGACTTTCGTTTTCTTCACCACCGATCATGGACCGGCCTTTCCGCGCATGAAGTGCAGCCTCTACGATCCGGGCATCGCCGTGGCGCTGTTGATAAAATTTCCCGGCAACCCGGCGGCGGGCCGCGTTTTGGACGAGCTGGTGAGCCAGGTGGACGTCTTCCCCACGCTGGTGGAGGCCGCGGGGATCGTCTCCGCTCAAGGGCTTGAAGGTCGCTCGTTGCTGCCGCTCTTGCGGGGAGAGCCCCAAGCGGCGCGCGCCGAAATCTTCGCCGAGGTGACCTATCACGCAGCTTACGAGCCGCAGCGCTGCATTCGCACCGAGCGCCACAAGCTCATTCGCCGTTACGGCCGCAACAAGCCCGTCCTGCCCAACATGGATGCCGGGGAGAGCAAAACCTTTCTCTTGGAACAGGGCTTCGCCTCCGAACTCCTGGCTGACGAGGAGCTTTACGACCTTTTCCTTGATCCCGCGGAGCGCGTGAACCTTGTCGCCTCCCGTGAGCACCAGACCTTGCGCGGCGAGCTTGGGGGCCGCCTAGAGCGCTGGATGCGGGAAACCGGGGATCCGCTGCTCCAAGGCGCCGTGCCCCAGCCCCAGGGAGCCAGGATTGAGGAAGTTTGAGGCTCCGCCCGCGCGCCGGGGGAGGACGGGAAACTGCCGATATCGCCCGGAACGCCTTGAATTTCTCCTTGAAAACGTACAATCAGGCCAGGGTCTTTTGGTGGTCGTCTTCATGGAAGTCCGCGTAGGATCGCCCGCACCCTGCCCATCATGGGGGAGGGCTGGGCTTTGGCTCATGCCTGGCGCGCGCGAAGACGCCGTGGTGCCGGAGTCCTCCTCCTGACGCGGATGGGATTTCCCAAGTTATGAGCGGTGCAACCGGCATGAGGCGCTGGCGAAAGGGCAGGGCCCGCGTCCAGGTTGGACCGGCTTTTCCGGGTTTGCTGGCAGGAGCCGTCCTCCTGGGCCTGCTGGCCGGATCTCTGCGCGCAGACATCGTGAGCTCCGGCAACATTTTTCTGGACGCCAACGCGGATGGCGCAGCCGAGGTCGCGCTCACCGCCAGTGGCCTCGGCATCGGCACCACCAGTCCCAGCACCAACCTGCACGTCCTCGGCAACGCTTACATCACCGTCAACGTGGGCGTGGGGACGGCCTCTCCCAAGTCCACGCTCGAAGTTTCGGGAACCATGGGCATGACCCCGCAGTCCATCTCGACCAATACCGCCCTCTCCGGCAACAGTATCGTGCTGGCGGACACCTCGGGGGGCAACCTGCTGGTCAGCCTCCCCGCCGCCTCCAGTTATGCGGGGCGCACCTACCGCATCAAGAAGATGAGCTCCAGCAATAAGCTGTGGGTGACGGGCGGTGGGAACATAGACGGATCATCCATGCTGACGCTCACCACTGTAACTGCCGGATTTCCCAGCCTGGAGGTCGTGAGCAATGGCAGCCAGTGGTACATCCTTTCCATCTCGGGATCCAATACCAATGATTCCGGCAATGGCCTGCTCGGCTGGTGGCGCCTGGATGACGCCAGCAGCAGCGCGACGGCCGCCGATTCCAGCGGGTTGGGCTATGACGGAACCCTGAAGAGCGGTGCCGCCTTCGCGGGAAACGTCGGCGTCATCGCCGGCGCGCTGGGTCTCGACTACTCCTATCACCGGCATTTCTCCCACTCCGCCAACGTCAACACCTCCAAGGGCACCATCGCTCACTGGGCCAAGCCGCGGGATCTGAGCTCCCTTCCCCACCTCATTTTTTACCAGTCGAGTGGAAATGGGAACAATAATTACAACGGATTTGGAGACCCGACCAATATGATCGAAATGCACACCGGTACCTATACCACCTCCAAATGGTGCTTTTTCCTCCAAAATGGCTCCTCCAGCAATTCCAATACGGTCACCCTCCTGTCCACCACCACCCCCGTCGCCGGGCGCTGGGACCACATGGTCACCACCTGGGACCTGAGCAGCAATGCCATCAAACTCTACGTGAATGGCGCCCTGGAGACCACCGGTAGCCTCGCCAATATCAACGGCAGCTATACTCCGAGCTACCGCGTGGTGGGGGAAAACGGCGCCAACTTCACCACCGGCGCCAACCGCGGCTGGGACGGCGAGCTGGACGACGTGCGCCTTTACGACCACGCGCTCACCGCCGAGGAAATCGGCGTGCTTTACAGCAGCCGCTGAAAATTGCGGCCAGGCGCGGGGCGTTACTGCCCCAGCCTGTACAGGGCGTT
>JAHFOS010000223.1 GCA_023261545.1 bacterium | reverse complement strand
CCCGCCGCCACCGTCAAGTTATCCGCCACCTCGTTATCCGCCCAAGGGTTGGCCGTGTTCACCCAATCCGCCGTGAGGGTGCCGGCGGCGTTGAGCTTGGCCGTGTTGGCATCGTAAGCCTGGACATTGCTGCCAACCACAAGCCCGAGATTGCTCCGGGCGTTCGCGGCGTTGACGTTGGCGAGGCTGAGGTCTGCCGCCGTGGCCGAGACGTTGGCCCAGTTCAGGACGCCCGCGCCGTCGGTGACGAGGACTTGGCCGGAGACACCCGAAGAGGAGGGAAAAGCGTTGCCGGCGATATTGAGTCGGCCCAGGATGTCGAGGTTTCCGGCCACGGTGGTGGCGGCGAGGCTGGTCTGCGCGTTGGCGGAAAGCGTGGTGAAGGATCCCGCGACCCCGGTGATGGCCTTGCCGGGGGCAAAGGCATTCAGATTGATGAGGCTGGAGCCATCCAAAGCCGGCAGCTTGCCCTGGGGATCGAGTTGTACGACCTTACCGGCGCCGGTGCCAAGCTCCCCGCGCAGGACGAAATCCGAGGCTGGGCGGCCCTGGAGCCGTCCAGCCTCCACGGCGTAGGCCACGGCCCTGAGCTTCGAGTCCGGGGAAAGCTGCTCGTAAGCGCCGGCCTCGTTCTGGACGTAGATGCGCAGGAACATGTCGTCCCGGGAGAAGACCGCCTCCGGGACCGGGACCATGCCGGGGATGGCCGCGTCGCCCAGGGCTAGGGAGTAGATGCCGCTTTGAACTGCGATGGATACCGCGCCGTCCGGCGGCAGCCGCGGGGTGTTATCGTTGGTCCAGAGCACCGTTGTGCCCGCAGCATCCAACAGCGCGAACTTGAAGTTGCGGTTGCCTTGCACGGGAACGCCAGCGGGCGTCTCCAGGCGGCCAGTGACGGCTATTTCGTTGCGGCTAGAGGCGGCGAGGGGGAGGAGGCTTGCCGTCAGGAGTGCCAAGGTGATGGCGGCGCGGTGACGCAAGAGGGAAGGTCTCGGAATCATGGAATCGCCTCCGGAAAACGTAGCAGTTCGGCCATGTCGCGAAGCTCCCCGCCGTTCGCCCTGAGCCTGTCGAAGGGCGGATGACCGTGTGGAGGTCGCGGTCCGTTCATGCTTCGACAAGCTCAGCACGAACGGACCTAATTCGGCAAGGCGAAGCAAAGACACTTTCGTGGGCGTCGCTCGCTCGCACCTGCGGATACGAGACGACGCGGGTGTTTTCCCCGGCCTTGCGTTTGAAAGGGGATCGCCAGATGGCGAGGCGTTGGTCTTCAATCCTGTCGAGAAGTCGCTCGCCGTTCGCCCTGAGCTTGTCGAAGGGCCACGCGGTCAACCTGGGGTGAGGGCGGGAGGTTTTGGACCCTTCATGCTTCGATCCTTCGACAGGCTCAGGGTTCGGCACGAACGGGCTTGGCTGATGATGCCGCGAGGTGAAGGCGCGAATTATGGGCTGGGCAATTGCAGTGATGCGAGCGAGAAAGACGGACGACCCAGCAGTGGGACTACGCAAAACCCACCGGCCAGCGCTTACGCCAGTGTGGTGTCCTCCGCCGTGATGCCTCCGCCAATCCATGGTGCCACCGCCCCAAAACTCGCCATTCCGAGCCCCACCACAGGGCTGACCAGGACGGATCTGGAGCCGGTGGCACCTTTCCCAAGGTGCCGCCAGCTCACACCCCCGCCGGAATGGCGGAGGCGATCCCCTCCTGGTCATAAAAACGTGGTGGTTTCGGAACGGAGGGTTTTTGTGTTCTCGTGAACTAGGGCTTCATATTCCCCTGTTAAGAATCAGATGCGCACAGTCTAAACGAATACCTCAAAATTCAAGGCTCCGGCGCCCGTTGTGCCGATTCGCAATCCTAGTCTTTTCCGCATTCAGACTTCAGCCCACCGTTTTTCTCCCCGGCCCCCTTCCGGATGGACGGTAGGAAATGGGATTTTCAACTTAATCCGTGATATATTTTGGCACCGGCTATTAGGCCAACGGGGCGATCTTGTTGGGCTTCGTGTTTCTGGAGGTATTCGCCCAGTCCGCCATCAGCTCATCCTGATGAAGGGCGGCCCATTCCATCACCAGCCCCAACGCTTTGGGTGGGAGACTTCCGCTGATCACGCCGAGACGCTGAATCTCGATTTCCGCTTGGTCACCGGCATACCAAGCGTGGAAATGGGGCGGAGCATGGTCGTCATAGTACATGCAGATGGAGATGCCGAAAAACCTGCTGATTTCAGGCATGTGCCGGGGAGGCGATGCTTTCGCGCCTCGCCTTCGCCACCTTCATGTAAAGGGCTTGCGGACACATATCAACTTCCGCTCCCCACGTGACATCGCCATGCTCGCCAACGCTCACCTTACGAAAAAACTTCTCATCATCCCATAGTTTGAAGACGCCTTGGCCCTTCAGATACGAGAGATCCACGATGCCCTCGATACCATCGTCGAATTGCAACCGCAGGCGAAATCCCGACATGGCCTTCGCGGAGACGACTTTTCTCAATGAGGATGGCTCCATGGTGCAGCAACTCAAAAAGAACTAGAAACGGACGCCGCCAGCCTAACCAAAAGCGCATAAAATCAAGGTTCAGGGGACACTTGCCCAATTCCACGGAAATTCTTTAGCTCCCCGCATCGTCCCAGGATTTCTCCCCGATACGTCTCGCCGATACGACGCAAGCCCCGGTCCCATGCCCGCCGCTCGGACTGGAGAAGGGCTTCTCCCGGCATCTCTAATGCAAGATATAACGTCTAGTTTTATTTAAATAAAACTTGACAAAATTATTCCGCTCACGATCATCCTCACATGCGAACTACTCGTGAACAGGCCTGGGGATCGCGCCATGTCGCCCGCAGGGTGCGCCAGCGGATCGAAACCGGAGGTGAACGCGTCTGGCGCATGAGCGACTTCGGGGGGATGTCTTTCCCTGCCGTGGCTCAAGCGCTTTCGCGGCTGACCCGCCAGGGAATACTCCGGCGTTTGGGCAAGGGACTGTACTACCGCCCGCGCCAGACTGTCTTTGGAACGAGCCTGCCAAATCCGGCTGCCCTTCGTGCCCTGCCGATCCGGCACAAGGCGGTATTCCCCGCCGGGGTCGCCGCCGCCAACCTGCTGGGATTCACGACCCAGAACCCGGCCCGCATCGAGATCGCCACGGACGGATCCAGCCTGCCGCGGCTGATTGTCGGCAAAGATACCATGGTTCATACCCGCAGACCGGCGGCCTGGCGGTTCCTCTCCGCTACGGATGCCGCTCTGCTGGACTTCCTCCGCAACCGCGGGACCAGCAGCGATCTGACGCCTGAAGATACGGTGCGCAAGCTGCTGGAGGTTCTGCACGGGCCGGGCCTGTTTGAGCGGCTGCTCAAAGTGGCGGCATCGGAACCGCCGCGCGTCCGGGCCATGCTCGGGGCTATTGGGCAGCAACTCGGCCAACCGGCGCAAATGCTGCGGCGACTCCGGGCCAACATCAACCCATTGTCACGTTTTGATTTTGGTGTCCTTGCGGCCCTGGGGCACGCGCGGACTTGGCAGGCGAAGGAGCGCGGTTCCCATGATGCTGTTTGAGCATCCGGACTTCGATCAGGCGATCCTCCGCGCGGCCGAACACTTCCGGCCACGCGGATTGCGCGAAGCCATTATCGAGAAAGACTACTACGTCACGGAGGCCTTGCGGATCATCGCGGCAGCCGCCCATGAACGGGTTATCTTCACGTGCCCAATCCGCGAAGTTTGACCGGCGCGTCCGCGAAAGATTGACCGCGGAATTCGCCAGGACCACGTTGCTTGTTCCAGGTCATCTTGCGCTAAAATCACGAGGGTTCCGTGGTTCCATGAATCCAATTTTCCATCGTTTTTTTGCGGTCTGCCTTTTGGGAGCTGGGGCGGCGTGGAGCTCGTCACTCCTGGCGCAGGAGCATGGTGATCCCGCCCAACCCTCTGCTCCCGCCCATCAAGGCGAGCCCCCTCCGCACGTGCCCGCCGGCGTCACGGCGGTTCGCGACATCGAGTTCGCCAAAGCTGGTCCTGTGTCGCTGATGATGGATCTCTACATTCCCGCCCAGGCCACCCAGCCGCTGCCCCTCGTGGTCTTTATCTATGGGGGCGGTTGGATGAATGGCTCCAAGAACAACTGTCCGCCAACGACGATCAACGTCGTGACCCGGGGTTACGTGCTCGCCTGCATCGAGTATCGCCATTCGTCGGAAGCCACCTTTCCGGGACAAATCGAGGACTGCAAGGCCGCCATCCGCTTCCTGAGGGCCAATGCCGGGAAGCACTTCATCGATCCCAATCGCATCGCTGTCTGGGGCGTGTCATCCGGCGCCCATCTCGCGTGCCTGCTGGGTGTCACCGAGGGGGTCAAGGAACTCGAAGGCACGCTGGGCGACCATCTCAAAGAGTCCAGCCGCGTCCAAGCCGTCGTGGATTGTTGCGGCCCAGCCGATCTGCAGCTCTTCCTGGCCAGCGCTTCCCCCGCCAAGTGGTCAGCCCAACTCTTGCTTGGCGGCGGTGGTGGCGTGACCGATGCGGTACGACAACTCGGCGTCAAAGCCAGCCCGGTCACATACGCTGGGAAGAATGCGCCGCCTTTCCTGATCGTTCACGGGGACAAGGATGCGATCGTCCCCATGGATCAAAGCGAGTCAATGTACAAGGCTTTGCATGACGCGGGCGCATCCGACGTCACCCTGCATGTCGCCAAGGGCCTGGGCCACCAGCCTCCTGTCGGCGAGAGCGTTGACGTCATCTACGGCTTCCTGGATAAACGCCTCAAGGAAAACTGAGGAGGGGGGCGTTACGCCAACCGCGGCAAGGAGTTGCCAGTTTTGCGTCGATCATCCATATGAATGCTGCAACTATCTATTTTAATCCCCACCTGAAATGTTATGATCCCTACATCGGCAGAACTTGATGTTCGTCCTCTTAACCCGCGCGAAAAAAACAGACGTCACCTCCCGCGAAACAGCGGGAGCCCCCCGACGCAACCACCCGCGGCACTCAGGGTTCTCGCTCGTCGAATTGCTGGTCGTGATAGCGATCCTCGCGATTTTAATCTCGATGCTCTTTCCCTCCTTGCGGCGGGCGCGCCGCGAAGCCATGGATATCGTGTGCATGAACCAACTGCGACAGCTTCAAATCGGCATCCAGATCTATTCGCAGGATTATTCCGACAGTTTGCCAGACTGCTACAACTGGGTCCTCAGTACCGACCCCGATCCATGGAGAACGGAAATTTATTGGGGAGCTGGAGGCCAGAAAAATATCCGCGACGGCGTGCTCTTCCCCTATCTCGGAACCCCTACAGTCTACCTTTGTCCTGTTTTTGAGGAAGTCGCGCACAACCCGCCAGCCAACGCCGAGTCGCGACCTGGGATACCTTACGGTTCCTCTTACGCCAGCGTGCCCGCTTTCGACGCCGGTAGTTTCGAACCGGCACGGAGCTACTCGCTGAGCATGTTTGCCAATATCGCCAGGACCTACTCACGCATCATGGACATGCCTTCAGCGGTATTTTTTGCAGACGAAAATCCGTGGCGCGCGTCGGAGTGCTGGGGCTGGAACAACTACTTCGGCATCAACAACGGCCATCTCGCCAGCTCAGACATGCCCGGGGAATACCACCGCAGTGGCTACGCGTTTGCCACGATGGGCGATGGGCACATTCAGGCCCTCACTCCCTGGCAGATCAAACGAAACGTCAGCAACGACCCCAACTGGGAAGACAAATTGAACCCTTGATGGCGGCTTGAGAGCGATGGCCGAACCGTAGTGCTGGCCAAGTGTGAAGGCCGATGGGCTCGTTTTTCACACGTTTTTTTGCGCCCGCCCGCTCGGGGCGCCACCCCGCGCCTCGGTCGGGCGGGGGGCTGCGCGACCTTGTTTCAGGTCGCCCCACGCCAAAATCAC
>JAHFOS010000222.1 GCA_023261545.1 bacterium | reverse complement strand
GAGGATGGCATTCAAGTGGATGCGTTCGATCTCACCCCCGCCGGAGCCACCCCTGAAATCGCCAGGGGATCCCTCACCGTGGAGGTGATGGAAAAGGGCCAGCCCGTCCGCGGTGCCGCGGTCATCCTCGGCTCGCTGCTGGAGGGAGAGCGCCGCGCGACCACGGAGCCGGATGGCCGCGCGCCATTCACGGCCCTGCCCATGCGAGGAAGTTATCGCGCCGCTATCATCCATCCCTTTTACGAGGCCGCCGAAGCCAAAGACCTGCGGGCTGGTGCCGACGCCTCCCCCACACACATCGAGCTGCAACGGCGCCGCGGCTTGCTGCTGCGGCTCCAGGGCCCGGATTTCTCGAAGGGCGTGGCGCTGGACCTCTGGGTGGGGCTGGAACGCGGCGGCTTAATCCTGCCCGACTCCGCGCCAGGACGGCGGTTCTCAGGGCTGCTGGAAAGGCCGGAACTGGCGCTCGCGCCGGCTCCGGCGGAGCGTTTCTGGATCCGCGCCGCAGGGATGTCCGCGCCCTGGGCGGATCAACTCCACGGCCCCTTCGCGGCCGGAACGAATGAGATCCTCGAAATCTCCCTGCACAAATCCGCGCCCCTGCGCGTGGAACTCGACAAAATCAACCCCGAGAAATGGCGTATCGCCGTTTACGCTCTCGGCGAGCCGGGCGGCGCACGCCTGGACGAAACCCTACGCGCCGGGGGCCGGGATAAACTGGTGAGCGAGCTCCCCCTGGCGCCGGGGCCCTATCTCGTCGAGGTCAGCGCCCAGGGATTCCTCAAAGCCTCCCTCCCCCTGAAGATGGACAAAGAGCCGTTCACGATCACGCCAGAACCGCGTCCCCTGCCGACTCCCAGCGTTCGCGGCGGTTATGTGCGCGGTTACTTTATCCGCGGCCCCTATCCCCTGCGCTGGCTCCCCGGAGATTTCAGCCATGGCACCGGTTGCGCGGGCTTTTACCACGACTGGCTGGCGGATCCCGGCGGCATCGTGTCCACGCCTCGCGTCTGGCGCGAAGTCGAGGCCGGCGAGGGACGGCTGGACTTCGTCCAACATTTCTCGGGACACGATCCGGAGCACCAGGTGGCCTACGCCCGCTTCATCGCGTTCGCCCCCGCGCGGCGCAAGCTGCTGCTCGCCCTTCAGGCCCAGGATGGGGTGCGCGTCTGGCACAATGAGCGGATCATCCTGCATTCCCATATTCCTGTCGGCTTTGGAGAGGATGACGGCGAGCGCCTTGAAGTGGATCTGCTCCCCGGTCCCAACCAGTTCACATTCAAGGTTGAAAACGAGAACGATGCCTGGGATCTGCGCGCGCGCTTTCTCGACCCGGCTTCGGGTCAACCGGTGCGCGACCTCCCGCTCACCCCTGCTAAAGGGTTCACGCCATCCGCACCCTGAAGGCCCGCTCGCGGCGGGCAACGCCTTTCAGCGCCCCGACGGGAAACGCCCGTACACGGCGGTGGCGCCGAGTTCCTCCTCGATGCGCAGCAGTTGGTTGTACTTGGCCGTGCGGTCGGTGCGCGACAGGCTGCCGGTCTTTATTTGCCCGGCCCCACTGGCCACCGCGATGTCGGCGATGATGGCGTCCTCGGTCTCGCCGCTGCGGTGCGAGACCACGGCGGTGTAACGGTTGCGCTGCGCCATGTCAATGGCGTCGAAGGTTTCGCTGAGCGTGCCTATTTGGTTCACCTTGACCAGGATGCTGTTGCCCACGCCGCCCTCGATGCCGCGTTTCAGGCGTTTGGTATTGGTCACGAACAGGTCGTCGCCCACGAGCTGCACCTTGGAGCCGAGTTCGCGGGTGATGAGCGCCCAGCCGTCCCAGTCGTCCTGGTCCAGCCCGTCCTCGATGGAGACGATGGGGTATCGGGAGCACAGGTCCTTGTAGTAGCCCACGAGTTCGGAGGAGGAAAGCGCGCGCCCGTCGAGGGCGTAGGTCTTCTCCTTGGCTTTGTAGAGCTCGCTCGCCGCCACGTCCAGGCACAGGAACACGTCGCGGCCCGCCTTATAGCCGGCCTTGGCCACGGCCTCCAGGATGACCTTGAGCGCCTCCTCGTTGCTCGCGAGATCCGGGGCGAAACCGCCCTCATCGCCCACGGAGGTGGCGAGCTTGCGTCCCGAGAGCACCTTCTTGAGCTGGTGAAAAATCTCCGCGCCCATGCGCAACCCTTCGGCGAAACTCGCCGCCCCGCGTGGCTGGATCATGAACTCCTGGATATCCACGTTGTTGTCGGCGTGCGATCCGCCGTTGATGATGTTCATCATGGGCACCGGCAGCACCCGGGCGCCAATGCCCCCGAGATAGCGATAGAGCGGCAATTCAAGCTCGGTCGCCGCGGCGCGCGCGCAGGCCAGCGAGACCCCCAGGATGGCGTTGGCGCCCAGCCGGCCCTTGTTCTCGGTGCCATCCAGCGCGATCATGCGCGCATCCAGGCCCGCCTGATCCAGAGCGTCCACTCCGAGCAGATCCTTGCGCAACGCCTTGTTGGTGTTCTCCACTGCCTTGCCGACCCCCTTGCCGAGCCAGCGCGCTCCGTCCCCGTCCCTGAGCTCGACCGCCTCATGCACGCCGGTGGACGCGCCACTCGGAACCGCCGCCCGGCCCAGAGCCCCGGATTCAAGAATAACATCCACCTCCACGGTGGGGTTGCCTCGGGAATCCAGGATCTGTCGGGCCTTGATATCCGCTATCGCGCTCATGACTCTCCTCGCTGAAAAACGCCGTGCTGATTGTTTCCAGCCCGCCGACGCCGCAACCGCCGATAGGAAATTGAATTCACGGAACAACCGTGATTTTAGCACAAGACGACCTGAAACATGGCAGAGCATGAGCATGAAAACCAAGGCTGTCGGCAACCCGGAGGTGTTGTGGAGTGCATGTTTTTTCTTTAAGCAGGGAGTCCCCCGAAAAATCCTTAAAACCACTTTTAGGGGGGGCAAAACATACGAATAAGGCCCGAAAACAGCCCAATTTAGGGCTTATCCATTTGAGCATCAATCACTTAGCTTGGTCCGACCCCGGAGGAACCCACCGGAGGAACCCAATCGGTTAGCTTGGTCCGACCCTGAAATCGCTTCAGTCTTTTGCCCATTCCATATGTCGCTTTTTAATAACCTCTGGACTTGGCCGCTCAATATCTGGCAATTTTAACGCTTTCCTTTTCATGACAACGTATTTAACATACTTTTCAGCATTTTCTTGCATGTTGGGCAATACTTTAACAAGTACCCACCAAAAATCGTTCCAGCCTTCATAAGGAAGGCCGCTATATAAACTTGGCTTGCCTGGATATTTGAATTGCTTTTCAAACTCCTTGTTCGGCAAAGAGTTGCCCGTGGATTCGTATTTAAGAAACGTGTCGGCTCGATAAGTAAAATGTTCAAATGCCTCTTTGTCGTCGGATGCCCTGAACTGGGCTAAAGTTTTTTCGAGATCCTTAAGATTAATGTCATCCGGCTTTGCCATAAGAAATAGCCCAAAAAACATGAGGTTGAACAGTAGCAACGTAATGTCTTTCATAATCCATTGGCCCTGTGGACTTTAAAGCCACGCACGAAATCCGACAAGGTTTCTTTGTCATTTGTTTTGTCATTTGTGTCATTTGGGGTCGGACCAAGCTATCTTATTAAAAAGCAATCAGATCACCTCAAATTTTCATTAAATTCGACCCTTAGAGGCCCCTTTTTTAGGTCAAAAACATGCCGATAAGGATTTTCCGCCTCTCTGAGCTCGAAGTCACCGTCGGCCTTATCGCTGGGACTGATGGATTTCTTATGCCCCCAGCCCTCACTTTTCAGTTTGCCCTGTATCTCTCGGGTAAAATCCTCGCTGCCTACGGCCAGAGCCTCCGTCCACCGCGTCTCTCGACAGGCGCGATTCGGCTTTAGAGCCAGGGCCTCCGCGATCCATCGGGAGTATTCGCGTTGGAGTTGCGCGGGGTCTGCCATCCCAAGCGATGTGAGCAGGGCGTCGCGGGAAATGATGCGGTAGCGATCTCGCTGTGATAGAATTTCGTGATAACCACCATGTTTCCAATGTTGGGGATGATCGACGACGCCAGCTCGGACCATGTTCATGTCAATGTAGATCATGCAGCGCACAAGGTGCGAGCCAGTCTGAACAGCCGTCGCATGGTAGCGGTCCTCCCAGAAGGGGCCGCTGCACCGCCAGCGTTGGTTAAACTCCTGTGCCACCCTGCCAGCGACGAGCTGCATGGAATTTGGAACGATATCCCGGTTCTGCCCTCCTCGTACCAGGAGGTGGATGTGATTGGACGTCACGGTGTAATTCAAAACCTCAATTTCAAAACGCCGCTTGGCTTCATAAAGCCAGGAGATCCATGCGGCTCGGTCTTTCGCGAATTTCAGAAGAAACTCCCGGTCGCGACAGCGATGGGTGATATGCCAGACGTACCCGGGAAGAAAATGGCGGTTGGCTCTGGGCACGATGTCTTGTTCTGCAACTGCGGCATTTTGCCGCCCGCGCACTTTTTCAACGTGGGTGTTCCTCCGCGCCTCAATCGCAACGCGAAGGTAAAAACTGTACGAGAACCCTTAAACGCCCATTTTTGGGGGTAAAAACATGCGTTTAAGGTCTAAAATCGACCGAATTTAGGGCTTATCTTCCTGAATATCAATCGGTTAACTTGGTCCGACCCTGAAATCCCCCACTTAGCTTGGTCCGACCCCGGAGGCAGTCCTGTCCCCTTTACGCCTCCTTTACGCTCACAACTACAGGTGTGATAGAACGTAGAAGAGATTCGTATGTTCTGCATATAAATAGTAATAATTATCTATTTTCCTATAAATGATGTCGTCAAAAAATTCAACATCACTTTTGTCAATAAAATTTACCAACGGTCGTGGAATAGTTTTTGTATACACATACCCTATTTCTTTCATCTTCACAATGCCAGCCGTATCCACTTTCATCCATATGTATTCATTGTCAGAAGATGCGGACACCTCGACGATCATGCTTTTTTTCATCAAACCAAGATATTCTTTCAAACGCTCCTGGTTAATGGAATTTGATGGAAACGCACGACCATCTCCAATCTTTTCTACTTCGCCACAATCATCAAGAAACATCCCAACCAATCTGTTCACACGATCTTTGTTATTTTCAAATACGGCAATCAGCTCATCCTCAGTGAGAATTGTTTCGTATCTATGCAATAACAATATAACGATGCAAAGCGCGCCCGCTGTCACGGCGCTACACAATGCCCTTTTGTTGGCTAAAAAATGCTTAACATGTACGCGTATATTATTTTTTACCCTGGGCACCTTCCTCCTCGCAGTCTTCACATTCATCTTCAAAACCAGGCGTGATCGGCCCTGGAGCTGTTGTTTGTGATTTGCAGGCATCTTCGCACGGATTTTTCATCATAATTACGGCCGATAGGAAATTGGATTCACGGAACAACCGTGATTTTAGCGCCTTGTGACCTGAAACAAGGCAGCGCAGCCCCCCGCCCGCCCGAGGCGCGGGGATCCCCGCGCCTCGGGCGGGCGGGGGGGCCTAAAAATCTCGTGAAAACCGAGGCTGTCGGCCTCCCCCAAGCCGAGCGCGCCCTCAAAATCGGACGCGCGGGCGTGACGCTCCCGTATCCGCAAACCGCGCGAAAAATTTCTCGGGTTCAGGAAGGGCGGGCTGGCGGTGGCCCCACCCTTATCCCGCCCTCCCAAGGCCACTCAGCCGGTCTCAGTTGCCGGCGGCCCCCGGATGCTGATGCCGGGCGGATCCTTGCCGAGCAGGTCGAGGTGTTTGAGGATGCGATAGATGACGGCGGTATCCACGATGAAGGCGACGATGCGCATCACGCCCGGACAGGCAGGGCAGCGCAGCGGGTCAACCTCGTAGGAGTTTGTTCCATACTGCACCCCATGCCTCTTTTGCGGCGGTTAGCTTTCATTCTGGCACCTTGCCTCTCGTCTTCTTTCATTTTCCGCAACA
>JAHFOS010000077.1 GCA_023261545.1 bacterium | reverse complement strand
CGCGTAGAGTCTTTCGCGCATGGCCTTCATGCAGGCCTCCAGGTCGGCCCCCACGCGGTCGAGCTTGTTGATGTAGGCCAGGCGCGGCACGTGGTAGCGGTCGGCCTGGCGCCAGACGGTCTCGGATTGCGGCTCGACGCCGCCCACGGCGCAGAAGACGCCCACGGCGCCATCCAGCACCCGCAGCGAGCGCTCCACTTCGATGGTGAAGTCCACGTGCCCCGGCGTGTCAATGATGTTGATGTCGGCGCCTTTCCACCTGATGCGCGTGGCCGCGGCGGTGATGGTGATGCCGCGCTCCTGCTCCTCCTTGCGCCAGTCCATGGTGGCGGTGCCCTGGTCCACCGCGCCGATGCGGTGCTGCTTGCCGCTGTAGTACAACATACGCTCGGTGGTGGTGGTCTTGCCGGCGTCAATGTGCGCGATGATGCCGATATTGCGCAGGTTGCGCAGCGCGGCGAGGTCCTTGCGCTCCCCCGCCATCAGCGCCCGCGCGAGCGTTTGCGCCGCGCCTTGAGTTCCTTGCGCTGTTGGCGCAGCAGGCTGCGCGCCGCGCGATCGAGGGGCGGCGCGGGCAGACGCGGTTCCTCGGGCAACTGGGCCAGGGCCTGGGCGGGAAGGCCGCCCATCCCCATCATGCGCTTCATGCCGGCCACGAGCCCGCCCCCGCCCTTGGAGACCTGCGACATCATCTTCTGCATGAGCTTGTACTGGTTCAGGAACTGGTTGAGGGCCTGCACCTGGAGCCCCGCGCCCTGGGCGATGCGCCGGCGCCGGGAGCCGTCCAGCAGCTCCACGCGCTGGCGCTCCTGCGGCGTCATGGAGCGCAGGAACGCCTCTATATGCACGAGCTCCTTGTCGTCCAGCTCCATGTCCTTCATGGCGGCGCCGACTCCCGGCAACAGGCTCATGATGTCCTTGAGCTTGCCCATCTTCTTCACGGACTGGAGTTGTTCCAGGAAGTCGTCCAGGGTGAAGCGGTTCTCCAGGAGCTTCTCCTGCATGTCCGCCGCCTGTTCGGCGGAAATGGCCTGCTGCGCCTTCTCCACCAGGCTCACGATGTCGCCCATGCCCAGGATGCGCCCCGCCATGCGGTCGGGATGGAACTCCTCCAGCTTGTCGAGCTGCTCGCCCACGCCGGCGAATTTGATGGGCCGGCCCGTGGCGTGGCGCAGGCTCAGGGCCGCCCCGCCGCGCGTGTCGCTGTCGAGCTTGGTGAGGATGAGGCCGTCCAGGGGCAGGGTTTCGTGGAAGGCGCGCGCCGAGCGCACCGCGTCCTGGCCGGTCATGGCGTCGAGGACCAGCAGGGTCTCATCGGGGCTGAGGGCGGCGTGCACGGCCTTGATTTCGCGCATCAGTTCCTCGTCCACGTGCAGGCGGCCGGCGGTGTCCAGAATAACCAGATCGCGCCCCTCGGCGCGCGCGTGCTTCACGGCCCCCGTGCACACGCGCACCGGATCCGCCACGGCCTCGCTGTACACCGGGAAGCCGAGCTCGCGGCCCAGCGTCTGGAGCTGCGCGATGGCCGCCGGGCGCTTCAAGTCGGCGGCGGCCAGGAGGGGCTTGCGCCCGTCGCGGCTCGCGAGCAGGCGCGCCAGCTTGGCGCAGGTGGTGGTCTTGCCCGAGCCTTGCAAGCCGCACATCAGGATCACCGTGGGACCCTCCGTGCGGTAGCGGATGGCGGTGTCGGAGGCGCCGAGCAGGCGCGCGATTTCGTCCTGGACGATTTTGACCACCATATCGCCGGGACGCACGCTTTCCAGGACCTTTTCCCCCACGGCCTGCTCGCGGATGGCTTGGGTGAGCGCCTTCACGGCCTCAAGGGCGACGTCGGCTTCGAGCAGGGCCACGCGGATGGCGCGCAGGCTCTCATTCACATCCTGCTCGCTGATGCGCCGGCCGCTGCCGCGCAGACGCGCGAACACCTGCTGCAGCTTATCGCTGAGCCCGTCGAACATATCAGCCGCGCGCGCGGGGCACCGGGTCCACGCCCCCGGGGTGGAAGGGATGGCAGCGCGCCAAGCGGCGCGCGCTGAGCAGCAGGGCTCGGGGCAGCGAATGGTTCATCAGGGCCTCGGCGGCGTACGCGCTGCAGCTAGGGTAGAAGCGGCAACGCGGCGGCAAGAACGGCGAAAGGCAACGCTGATAGGCACGCACCAAAAACAAAAAGGGCAGGGCGATGCGGCTCATGTGACTCCGCGCAATTGGAGCAGAAGCTCCGAGAATGGCGGAGGGACGTACCCCGGCAGCGGGCGCACCACCACGTCCACGCAGCGCGCGAAGCCTCCTCGCTCCAGGCGAAAGGCCTCGCGCCACAGGCGCTTGATGCGGTTGCGGCGCACCGCGTTGCCCACCCTTCCGGAGACCACGAAGCCAAGCCTGGAGGTTTCGAGCCCGTTCGCGCGCACCAGCAGCACGAGCCGCTCGCCCCCCCCGCGCCGCCCCTGGCGGAAGGCGAGGTCATAGTCCGCGCTGTGCAGGCGGCAGCCGCGCGGCAGGGGAAAACGTCGGGTTTCTTCCACTGTTTTTAATTCTTTAATCTGGAGCTCAGGAAAGGGAAAATTGGCTCACTCGGGAAATGCGTACATCGGGCCGTCGCCTCCCCGGTTTCTTCCTGGTGCACCGTGTCCTCAACTCGGATTTATCCACAGATTACACCGAAGGGCACTGATTAGAAAGGGTCGGCCCCGACTGATAATTATCAGTGTTAATCTGTGTCCTCTGTGGAAAATCTCTGTTCAGTTATTTTTGCATTTTTAAGGTCATAGCGCCGCCACCCAGTCCACGAGCGCGCGCACGCCCTCGGGGGGGACGTCCGGGGTGAGGCCGCGACCCACGTTGAAGATGAAGCCGCCCTGGCCGGACATGCCGGCGACGATGCGCGCTGCTTCGGCGAGCAGGACCGGCTTCGGCGCCAGCAACCAGCGCGGATCGAGGTTGCCCTGCAGCGCGCGATCCGTCCTCAGGGCCGCCAGCCGCGGCATATTGATCTCCGAGTTCACGCTGAGCACCTGCACGGGCAGGTCGGCGAGCCGCCGCCACAGGCTTTCGCTGGCCTGGGCGTAGAGGATGAGCGGCGAGGCCGGGCGGTAGCAGGAGCGCAACAAATGGCGCAGATGAGGAATGGCATGCTCCAGGTACAGCGCCTCGGGAATGAGGCCGGCCCAGCTCTCGAAGATCTGGATGGCATCGGCTCCGGCGGCGCGCTGCAACTCGACGTAGCGGATGGTGAGGTCAACGAGAGCGGACATAAGGCGCGCAAAGACGTCCGGCCTTTCCGTCATCATCTTGAAGGTATGGGGCATGCGGTCGCTGCTCCCCCCCTCGATGATGTAGCTCGCCACCGTGAGCGGCGCTCCGGCGAAACCGATGAGGGCCCGGCTCGGCTGCGCCGCGCGCACATTCTGGAGAGCTTTGCCGACGCAGGTAAGACGCAGCAGGGCTTCCTCCACGGGACGCCAGATTTTCTCGTCGCCCTCCAGGCGGTAGGGCGGGCTCAGGACCGGCCCGCGCTCCTCGTCCAGGCGGAACTCGTAGCCCAGGGCCTCGGCGGGCAGCAGGATGTCCGAAAAGACGATGGCGGCATCCAGTTTGAAACGCCTGAGCGGCTGCAGGGTGATTTCGCAGGAGAGGCTAGGGTCGCGGCACAGGGCCGCGAAGGATTTTTTAGATCTAATAGATTTATATTCAGGCAGATATCTTCCTGCCTGGCGCATCAGCCAGATGGGCGGGCGCGGGGTGGCCTCGCCCGTAGCGGCGCGCAGGAAAAGCTCCCTCGAATCCATGGACCCTCGCTTATCCCTTAACTGCTTCCCTTGGCCCTTTTGAGCATAAGAAAGCGGATTGAAATGCAAACATGCCCGGCTATAATGGCGGGGTTCGGTGAGGTGCAGGAGGACTGTTCAGGGAGAGGCGGCCTGTGAGGAAATACAGGTTTTTGAAGAAGCTCATGGACTCCCATGCCGTGGGTGCGTATGCCCATCATGAGGAGGCGCGCCCGCGTCGTTTTCTGCGCTATGCCTTGCCGCTGTCCGTGGTCGTTTTCATCCTGGGCTCCATCGCCTACCTCGACACTTGGTTGAGCAACAGGCCGGGCTCGCGCCAAGCCCTTTTGGATCGCGAACTCTCGTGGTTCGCCAGCCTGCGCGAAGGCATGCGCGAAAATCCCTGGGCCACGGCGGACGGTTCCGCGCGCGGCTTCCTGCTGTCGGCCACCCTGAACCTCGATCCGGCCTTGCGGTCGCGTCTCGACCGGCTCCTGATGTTGTTGCCCGAGGATCTGCAGCGCTCCCTGGTCTTGCTGTTCCAGAGCGTCGAACTTACCCCGGCGCAGAGCGCCAGAATAGCCGCGCTGCTGGATCTCATCCTGCAAAGCAAAGAGCCCGCAAGAATCGTCGCCGTGCTGAGGCCTTTCTTCAAGGTCGTTGTGAAGGGTGGGCCGCTGCCTCCCGCCGTGGAGGCGCTCATCCAGAAGCAGGCGCAAGCCGCCGCCTCCGGAACCAAGCCTGGTGGGCCAAAGGTGGCCCTGTCGCCGGAGGATCAGGCGCGCGAAGACCTCTTGAAGCTTCTCCTCGAAACCGAGCCCGACCGACTGATCGAACTGCTGAACACCATCGCCAGTCTGGCGCCGCACCTCAGCAGCCAGGTCGCCGCGATTTTCGCCCAATTGGCCAGCGGGGACACCGAGAAGCTCACCGACCTCATCAACAGGCTCACCACCGGGCAGATGGCGCATGTCGTGAACTTGCTTTCAATGCTGCCCCCCCCTCTGGTTATCGTCGTCGTGGACCGGTTTCATCAATCCAGTGTGGAGGAGGTGGTGAGGGCCAGCCAGATCCTGGAAAAACTTCCGCCGCCGGCGATCTCCGAGTTGATGAGGATTATGCAGGATTGGAAGCGGCCGAACTTCTACGGCGCGCTGGACATGGTGGAAGATTTCACGGTGCCGCAGATCTGGAAGTTCATTGAAATCGCCCTCAATACGAGCCCGAGCACCCTGGAGCGCAGCTACGAGGTCATGAGCGGTCTGGGCATCGCGACCCAGAAGCACGTCGTGGACGTGCTCTCGGGGGTAAACGGTGACAAGGTTTCGGTGTTCAACCAGGTGGCTGGCAAAATCGGCCAGCAGCCAGTGAAAGACATCGTGGACCTGCTCTTTGAGGTCCGTTCCGTCCCCATCCAGGAGAAAGCCCTCGACATTTGGCACAACCTGGATAACTCGAAGCGCATCGAAGACTCCGTGGATATCCTGAAGTCCATCAATCCCACGGCGTTCAAACAGACCGTGAACCTGGTGCACGAACTCGACGGGGACGTGCAGAAGAAGGCCGTCGAAGTGCTCAAGCGCGTCGAGAACAAGGATGGTGAAACCAAGGTCAAACGCATCGAGTCCCTGGCGCAGCGCTTCACCGATGTCCGTGCCCTGCCCCGTAAACCCGATCAGAATTTCGAAGTCAAGACCCCCGTGGCCGTGGCAGGTGTGCGCGGCAAGGGCGACGACGGGAATCGCAGCAAAAGCAGCGGGGGTGACGGTCCCGGCGGCAAGAATGCCCTGGCCGCCGCGGTGGTGTCCTCGGTGGTGCTCGACAACAAAGCCCTGAACCAGGGCGTGAGCGTGATGCTCCACGTCACGACGGAAAACACCGTGCGCGCGGTGCGCACCATGACGCGCCTCGATGTAGGGGAGCGCGCGGCGGCCGTGGATACCCTCGACAGCGTGCGCATCCCACACCTCAACGCGGCGGTGGTGGTCGCCGACAACGGCAGCGATGTGGTGTTGAAGGAGTCGGTGAAACTCACGGAGAGTTTCAAGGCCAAAATGCCGCAGGGGGAATTCAGGAAGAACACCGAGCGCGCCATCAACGTCGCCAGCAAGGTGGGCACCGACAACACGACCTTGGAGCGCGGCGTCAAGGCCCTGAACAACGAGTCGCTCATCACCACGCGCCGCACTCTCAAGCAGGTAGATGGCCAGGATCAGATCTTCAAGGATAAGCTCATCACCGGTATTTCTCGAACCTATCACGAATTGGACGACAAGAACCAGGAAAAATTTGCCGCGGTGCTTTCGGGCTCGGAAGGCATTTTCGTGGGAGCTAGCGCGAATAAGAGCACGGCGCGCGAGATCCCCCAGGATCGCAAGCTGGTGAGGATCGAGCAGTACATGGGGGAGCGGGAGTCCCGACCGGACGCCTACCAGCGGCGCGTTGACGTCCTCGTGGAACGGCCGGTCCTCGTGCCCCAGAAGAAAGAACAGAATTTTGAGGTCAGATTTCCGGTGGACGTGACGGGTTTGCGCAACAAAGGCGGCGTTCGCGTCGTGGAGAGCCCCCACGAGCAAGCCGCGGGCGAGTAAGGGCGGCACCTTGTGGGTGGCACCCATGGGGGTGCCCTCCGAGACAGGGCAACCACATGGGTTGCCCTTGCGTTGGGCTTTTCCGACCGGCGTCTAATTCCCGGCAAGAAAACGCGGCGTTCTTCCCTTGCCCGTTTACCTGAACGCCATCGCCACCGCGGTGCCAGGACGTTCCTGCCAGCGTGAGTTCCTCGAAAATCTGGAAAAATTCTCAACTTGTCTGGAAGACCGGCGGCGGCTCGCGGCCATGGCGGCGCGCAGCGGCGTCGTCCGGCGCCACAGCGTGCTGCCCCGGCTCTTCGGCCCGCGCGGTTTTTACGGCGCGCCAGGATCCCCGGGCACCGCCGCTCGCATGGAGGTTTACCGCCGCGAGGCAGGGAGGCTGGCGCGCAAGGCCTGCGCGCCGCTCGTGGCGCAGGCGCGGCCCACGCACCTGCTGGTCACGAGCTGCACGGGTTTTTATACCCCGGGGATTGATGTCGATTTGGTGCGCGGACTCGGCCTGGACCCGGCCATTTCCAGGTTCACGCTCGGCTACATGGGTTGCCATGCCGCGGTTTCGGGGCTGTCGCTCGCCAGCTCCATCGTGCGCGCCGACCGCCGCGCCCGGGTGCTGATGGTGAACCTCGAGCTTTGCAGCCTGCACTTGCCTCCGCCGGAGGCTCCCCTCGCGGAACTTGTTCCCGCCCTGCTGTTCTCCGACGGCTGCGCCGCCGGGATGATAAGCCGGGAGTCGCGGGGACTCCGGATCGGCGGCTTCGCCTTTCATGCGCTGCCTGAAAAAGCCGAGTTCCTGCGCTGGAAAATTTGCGATCACGGTTTCCGCATGCGCGTCAGTGCCGAACTGCCGCAACGCCTGGCGTCGGCACTTCAGGACTGGCGCGGCCATTTCATTCCGCGCCGCGGTCTCAAGCTTTATGCCATCCATCCTGGCGGTCCGCGCATTTTGGACGAGGTGGCCGAAGCTCTCGCGCTCACCCCGGCGGAGCTCGCCCCTTCGCGCGCCGTCTTGCGCGCGAATGGCAACATGTCTTCGGCCAGCCTGCTGTTCATCCTGCGCCGCGTTCTTGAAAGCAAAAAACGCGGCCCGGGTCTCGCCCTGGCCTTTGGCCCGGGACTCACCCTGGCCGGCATGCGTTTCGTGAAGCCGTGAAACGGCAGGACCTCAGCCTGCGTTCGTCCGCCAGCGAACTCATGGACGATCCGGCGGCCGGCGAGCGCGATATCAGGACGGTGCTGCGCCAACTCGAATTCATCAATACTGCCTGCGGGTTTTACCGCCCGCATTTGCGCGCACTAAACTTTTTCCTGGACCACTGCCACCATTCCCCAAGTGAACCCCTGCGCGTCCTCGACATCGGCTGCGGAGCGGGAGGGGCGCTGCGCCGCATCGCGACCTGGGCGTTGCGCCGCGGCCAAACCGTCGAGTTGACGGGGATCGATCTAAGTCCCTGGAGCCGAAGCGCCGCCTTGGCGGCCACGCCCGCGCACGCGGGCATTCGCTTCCTCACGGGCAATATTTTTTCGTATGTTCCGGAACAGCCTTTCCATGTCGCGGTCTCCTCGCTGCTCGCGCACCACCTTGGAGATCCAGAGCTGCTGGCCCTTCTCGCCTGGATGCGGCGACAGACCCGCTACGGCTGGCTCGCCCACGATCTGCGGCGCAGCCGTTTTGCTTATGCGCTGGTGCGCCTGGGCACCGGACTCCTGCCCTTCCATCCCATGATCCGCCACGACGGTCCGCTTTCCGTGACGCGCGCCCGCACCCTCGGAGAATGGCGCCGCCTCGCCGCCGCCGCTGGTCTGGAGCCCGCCAAGGTGCTAGTGCGCCGGATCGGATTGCTGCGCTGCGAGGTGCTGGGTTTTGCCTGAAACCTTCAAGAAGATAGCCGTGGTGGGCGGCGGTCCCGCCGGATGCGCCGCGGCCTTCTTTTTGGCGCGCAACGGGGCGCGCCCGCTGCTTTTGGAGAAAAATACCTCGCCGCAGTCTAAAGTTTGCGGCGAGGTCTTGAGTTCGACGGCGCTGGGGGTGCTGGAAGAGATGGGCGTGACGCCGCGTGCGCTGGGTGCCGCGCCCATCACGCGCATCCTCTTTTGCGCCGGCTGCCAGAAAATGGAATACTCCTTGCGCCACCCGCGGCTGGCACTCTCGCGCACGCGACTCGATGAAGCAATACAAAATGCAGCGCGGCGCGCTGGCGCCGAAGTGCTCCCTGGCCTAGCGGTCCAGGGACTGGTGACGGAGTCGGATGGAACGGTGCTTCAGACCTCGGCAGGGGCGATAAAGGCGGTGCGCATCCTCTGGGCCAGCGGCAAGCGCGACCACCCCTTCCTGCCCGCCCGACAGGGTGGCGAGAGTGGCTGGCTCGGACTCAAACTTCACCTGCGGCTTCCGGAACATCAGCGCCAACGCCTGGAGGGCCTGCTCGAAATGCATCTGCTCGCCTCCGGGTACGTGGGCCTCTGCAACGTGGAGGCCGGACTCAGCAACCTCTGTGGCCTTATTCGCGTTTCCGCTTTCCGCGGGACCGGAGCAGACAGCCGCGCCTTCCTGGAACTGCTGGCCCGGCAAAGCCCGCTGCTGGCACAAACCCTGGAGCAGGCTGAAACCCTGACCGCCAAGCCCCTGGCGGTGGCGGCCCAACCCTACGGCTATCTCCAGAAATTAACTTTACCACCCAAAGGTCTGCTGCGCATCGGGGATCAGTTCGCGGTTTTCCCGCCGCTTTGCGGCGAGGGCATGGCCGCGGCGCTGCTCTCCGGACGGTTGGCGGGTTTCAGCCTCGCCGGCAAGGATGATGTGTCGCTCAAACTCGCGCTGCGGCGCGGTCTCGCGCCACCCTTGCGCGTGGCGCGCTGGATGCACCGGGGCGCGGCGCACCCTCTGGTCCGCACGGCCATCCTGCGCCTCATGGCGCGGAGGCCCGATATCCTTGAAACCCTGGAAAAGACGATGGATCCGGCACGGGGTTTGCTAAACATTGGGGTTTCATGATAAATCCCCCTGGGTAGCCTGCTGCGGCTGGTCCCGGCCGTTCCTTTCAAATATCTTGATTTAGAAAGCCGCCGGGTATACTATGAGCAGGGGTTAGCCGATAAGTGTATCGCCGCCTCCATTCTTTTCACAGGGAGAATCGGTCATGGACAACCGCCTAGAAAAGATCCTTTCCGACGATTCCAAGAAGGCTCGCGAGGAGGAGATCATCGGCTTCGATCCGTATTTGCGGCTGCTCACCAAGGAGCCTTGGGTCACCCGCAACTCCACGCAGATCCTCCACGACATGGTGCTCTCGAGCGGGGTCGAGCACTCCATCCAGGTGGGTAAGCCCGTGAAGCACCGCTACCTGTTCTTCGAGCGTTCCGAAATGGTGGGCAACTACATCGTCTTCGGCCAGCAAAAGGCCAAAGAGAACCTGGTGGAGAAGGTGGACAACGCCAGCCGCGGCATGGAAGCCTCCAAACGCCTGTGGATCCTGCTGGGCCCGCCGGGCTCGGCCAAATCCCGCTCCATGGACGCCCTCAAGCGCGCGCTGCACCGCTACTCGCTTTCCGAGGCCGGCAAGACCTACACGCTGTTGCTGCCGACTCTCGATGAACGCCTGCGCGAGAAAGCGCTCATGAAGGATGACGGCGTTTATTACCTGCAGAGCCCCATCTTCGAACAGCCGCTGCAGGTCATCCCCGAGGAGCTGCGCGAGGAGTTCTGCAATGAGCTCGGCCGGCGCGTGGAGCCCGAGGCCCTGGCCGCCTTCCACCGCGACCACCCCCATTACGACAACAAGTTCCATATCCGCATCCAGGGGCGCATGTCGCCCTTCTCCGCGTACGTCCTCAAGGAATTCATGCGCGCCAAGAACCTGAGCCTGAAAAGCCTTATACCCCACCTCAAGGTGCGCCGCATGGTCTTCGACGCCTCCACCAAGACCGGCATCGGCTCCTACACTCCGCGCGACGAGAAGAGCCAGGAGGCGGGTTCGCTCGTGGGTTCGATAGATTACAGCCTGTTGCCGCGCTTCGGCAGCGAATCCCACCCCCTGGTGCACGACTATCAGGGGGAACTCTGCGCCGGCGCCAACGGCTTCGTCGAGATCCATGAGATTTTGAAACTTTCCGACAAATTCCTCTACGAACTGCTGTTCGCCACCCAGGACCGTTTCTTCAAGCCCGAGGGTCAGCCCCCCATCCCCTTCAACGGCGTGATCATCGGCCACACCAACTTCCACGAGTACAACATGTTCCTGGAGAAAGAGGCCTTCGAGGCGCTGCGCTCGCGCACCACCTTCATCGAGATGCCGCTTTCGGTGCACTTCAAGGAGGAGGAGAACATCTATTCCTTCACCTACTCCAACGAGACGCGTCACTGGAACAAGGAGATGAAGCACCAGGCGCACGTCGCGCCCCACAGCCTGGAGTTCCTGAGCCTGGTGGCCGTGATGTCGCGGCTCTACCCCTCCAAGCAGAACCCCAACCTATCGTTGCTGCAAAAGGCGCTCATCTACGCGGGGCGCGCGGACAGCGGCGTGGACAACAACATGGCCAAGATGCTGCTCAGCGAGTTCGATTACGTCAAGCCCTCCGAGGGCACCTTCGGCCTGGACCCGCGCTTCATCCAGAACGTCTTCGAGAACACCGAGCACTTCCAGATCAACGAGTACCAGGCCAACTTCAAGAAGCTCATGGAGGAGAGCGAGGAGCACGCGCTGCTCACCTCCATCGCGCTGCAGAACCCCTGCGCCACTCCGCTCGACCTGCACGTGCGCCTGGAGCACTATATCAAGGAGATTTTCGCCTCGCAGAAGTCCAAGCTCAACCTGTACGTCGAGAAGGTCCTGCCCCAGGCCAAGGAGTGGATCCTGGGCCAAATAGCCAGCGACGTGTATAGCGCCATCCTGCGCGACGACACGGTCATCGAGACCACCTGGAAGAAATACACCGACCACGTGCGCGCCTACGTGCACAACACCACGGTGAAGCACGACGTCACCCAGGCGGACGCCCAGCCCGACGAGAAATTCATGCAGACCATCGAGCAGTACCTCGGCATCCCCGAAAAGGACGTGTTCCGCAAGGAGCTCTCCGACGCCATCTCCAGCGTCAACTACAAGGTCTTGCTCGAAGACGAGCCCTCCTACCAGGCCGCCATCAAGAAGTACGTTTTCGAGAACGAGTTCAAGTCCTCGGAAAACATGAAGCTGCTGGGCTGGATCAAGAGCGGCACCTCCTCCGCCAGCGTGCATTCCAAGGAACAGGAGCAGCTCAACGAGACCATCAAGTACCTCATCCAATCCAAGCAGTACTGCGGCAAGTGCGCCTTCCAGGCCCTGGCCGTGACCGCGAACGCCTCGAGTATCACCATCTAGGGGGCCGCCATGCTCGAAGACCGCATTTCGTCGAGCGAGTCGGAAGGCGCCTTCAACGAGTTCATCGAGGAGCGTTTGGAAAGCCTTTCCGAGGAAGTTTTGAGCGAAGGCAACCTCGAGAACATGGCCGACCGCGGCAGCGACATCATCGTCGAACTCGACACCATCGAGCCCCCGCGCCTCATCTACGAATCGCCGGGCGGTGGTGAAGGCGAGGGCCCGGGGGGCGCCCAGCCGGGCCGCGACCCCGGCAAGCTGCGCTTCGTGCTCACCTTTCAGCGTATCATGGAGCTGTTGGGGCGCAAGCTCAACCTGCCCAACCTGAAGAAAGAAGGCGAGGGCAAAATCAAGCGGCTCTCCTATGAATTCAAGACCTTCGGCCCCCTCGGTGTCATCCTCGACAAGAAGCGCACCTTCAAGCGCGCGCTCAAGACCAGCATCGCCATGGGCGAATACAACCCCGCGGCGGGCAAGACCAGCGTCTCCATCCTGCGCCGCGACAAGCGCTTCAAGCTGCCGGAGACCATCGAAAAGCCGCGCCACCGCGCGGTGGTCTTCTACATGGGCGACGTCTCCTATTCCACCGAAGGAGAGCGCCTCGACATGGAGAAGCGCCTGGTGCAGATCATCCAGGGCTGGATCGACTACAACTACGGGCCCAAGAACGTTGAGCACCGTTTCTTCGTACACGACGTGAACGCCACCGAGGTGAACGCCGCCGACTTCTACAACGTCACCAACGCCGGAGGCACGCGCGCCGCCGCGGTCTTCGAGCTCGTGTCCCAGGTGGCGCTGAGCGAATACAACCCCGGCTCCACCAACTTCTACGCCTTCTACTTCGGCGACGGCGAGCTCTTCGAGGACGACCAGCGCGAGGTGGTGCAGATCGTCGATCAGACCTTGCGGCCCTACTTCAATCGCATCGGCCTGGTGGAGATCCTGCCCAGCCATTTCAGCAGCCTCAACAAGCATGCGCGCTCGCGCTATCCCAACGATCGCGTGGTGCGGCTCGCCGAGATCAAGCAGAAGTCCCAGACGCTGCAGGTCATCAAGACCCTCTTCGGCGAAGTGTATGCGCAATATTAGCGCCGACGCGCGGCTGGGCGGGCTCTGGGAGCGCGTGCAGCATTACGCGCGCGGCTTTGGCCGCACCCTGCCAGAAATCCGCTTCTTCGTGCTGGATCCCCTGGAATTCGCCTCGCTCCTGGAGAAGAACGTCTATCCCGTGAGCCCCGTCAACATCTGGGAGGGGCGCAACATGGTGAGCAAGCGGCACCGCATCGAGACGGGCCAGGAGTCGGCGCTCTACTACGAGGTGGTGCAGTGTGGCAACCCCTCCTACGCCTACCTCAACAACACCAACTCGGACATGACCCAGGCCTCGGTGATGGCGCACGTGGTGGGGCACTGCGAGTTTTCGGAGCTCAACGTGCTGTGCGACTCGAAGCCCAACCGCAGCGAATACGTCATGCATCTGGTGCGCAAGGCCAACATGGGCCGGACCCAGATGGGGGACCTGCACTCCACCGAATACTGGAACGCCTGCGAGTCCATCGTCCCGCTGATCTCCCCCAATTCGCAGTACAACCTGGCCAATTCCGTGGACAGCGACCTCGAGATGCCACTGCGCGAGAAGGTCCAGGAACCCGCGCGCGAGGCCGAACCCAAGCGCGCCCAGCCTTATTCCTCCACGCTCCAGGCGCTGTTCAAGCCCACCCAGGAGGAGTCCGCGTTTCGCCGCGAGCTCAAACAGAAGATCAAGAAGGAGACCCTGAGCCGCCGCGGCTACCGCTTGAAAGCCCCGTGCCAGGACGTGATGGGATTCCTGCGTTCTTACGCCCCGGCGAGCTTCGGCGAGCGCGCCATCCTGAACTACCTCTACACCGTGCACGCGCCCCAGGACTTCATCATGCGCACGCAGATCATGAACGAGGGCTGGGCGATGTACTGGGAAAAGAAGATCATGCTGGAGCTCTTCAAGGAAAAGGCGGTGACGGGCATCATTGACTACGCGCGCGTCTTTTCCGGGGTCTGCTACCCGCGCCCTTTCTTCGCCCGCAACCCGTACCACCTCGGCTACCACCTGTGGTGCGAGGTGGAGAAGCTCTACAGCGAGGGCAAGGTGACCCTCGAATACATCGAGGAGAAGGATCGCCTCGTCAAGGAGTCCTGGAACCGCCCGGGGCAGCGCCAGCCCATCGAGGCCATGACGCACCTGGTGCGCACCATCACCGACTACGAATTCCTGCGGCGCTTCCTCACCCCCGAACTCGTGCAGAAATTCCATCTGAACCGCGTTGACAAGCGCACCGCCAAGGCGTTGGGCATCAAACCCTCCGACGTCATCCGCGAAGACAACCAGCACGTGTGGATTGACCCCAAGCCCGTGCTGCCACAGATGCTCGATTTCTTCGCGCACTTCAACCGCCCTTGCGTCTTCGTCGTTGACACCGATTTCAACGACGGCGGCCTGTTGCTGCTGCACCGCTACGACGGCCGCAAACTCAAGAAGAAGTGGATCGAACCCACGCTCAGGAACGTCAACCTCATCTGGAAGGCGCCGGTGTATCTCGTCAGCGAGAACCACCTGTTCCAGTACGCCGCCGGCGCCTACAAGGACGTGGAAATAGATGAACTGGATTTCGAGCAGGTGGCGGAGCGCATCCGCAAGGACGAAAAACCCTTCAAGACGCACTGAAAACCATGCCGGAAAAATCAGAAAAGATTTCAGGGGAGGCAGGTTTCAACTACAAAGACCTGCTGAACTACCATCGCCGCAAACACATGCGCTTCTCGGAGTTCGTCGAGCAATTCCTGGAGAAGCCCGAAAGCTTCCTGCAGACCTCCTCCACGCTTATCTTCGAGGCCGTCAAGCACTTCGGCTACAAAATCGTCATCCGCAGCGGCGAGCCCGTCATCAGCTACACCATCTTCGAGGACATCTTCTCCAACGGCGTGAACGCCGTTTACGGCCAGGAGCACTGCATCAAGAAGCTGGTGGACATGATCGAGTCGCTCAGCAAGGAGTCCGGCCCCAACCGCGGCATCGTGCTCGTCGGTCCCCCGGCCTCGGGCAAGACCAACATCGTGGACCTCATCTGCCTGGCGCTGGAGCAGTACACCAAGGACAAGAACGTCAAACTGTACTCCTTCTTCTACCACTTCACCGACGTTGAAAACCCCGAGCGCGGGGTGGAGATCCGTTCCTCCTTCATGCACAACCCCATCCTGTTCTTCACCACCATCCTGCAGCAGGAGCGCGGCATCACGCGGCCGCGCCAGGAGCTCTTCGAGCACTTGAATCGCCGGCGCCGCAGCCACGAGCGCCTGGCCATCCCCACCTACTACCAGAACGCCAGCCTGGACAAGCGCAACCTCGATATGCTCGAAAGCCTGATCCAGCACCCGCGCAACCAGGGCAAATCGCTGTTCGACATCATCGAGGCCTACGTGCGCGTGGAGGAAATAGAGTTCAACTGCGCCCAGGGCATCGGCATCGCCAACATTGACGACCTCAAGAAGCTGCCGGTGCGCGTGAGCGGGGAGAGCCGCGACGAGGCCCTCAAAATAATCAACCAGCACCTGCCCACGCGCCAGCTCTTCCAATACGAGGGGCCGCTGGT
Source organism: bacterium (assembly GCA_023261545.1). Classification (GTDB taxonomy): domain Bacteria; phylum Planctomycetota; class JADGBV01; order JADGBV01; family JADGBV01; genus JAHFOS01. The sequence continues at coordinate 5,723 of JAHFOS010000077.1, read as the reverse complement.
GGCCTGCAACCGCGGCGTGCTGCACATCCACGATGCCTTCACGGCCTCCACCACCGAGGAGGACTACAAGCCGCTGCTGCTGCTGCTCGGAAGCGGCAAGATTGCCATGGAGACCACCCAGGCGGCCATTGACACCGCGGTCGTCGTCACCACCAACATCGAGGACATGAAGCACCTCGACAAGCAACTGAGCTCATCGAAGCTCCTGGACCGCATCGAAAAGATTCCGGTGAACTATCTGCTCGACGCCAATTCGGAAATGGACATCCTGCGCCGCGACATGTCCATCATCCGCGACAAGTACGACGTGGACCCCAACCTGTTCCGCATCGCGGCCTACTACTCGGTGATGACGCGCCTGCTGCCGCCCATGAAGAGCGACTTCCCGGCGGGCTGGAGCGAGGCCAAGAAGGGCCTGTTCCGCACCATCTCCCCCGAACAGAAACTCTACATCTACTCGCGCCATGCCGAGGATCCCCTGAGCACCATCCGCAAACTTCCCTACTGGCACCCGTTCCGCAACCAGGCCCACAAGCTGGGCATTGACCTCAGCGACGAGAAGGCCATGGCGCAGTTCCTCGCCCGGCCCCCGGCCCACGTCAACATCGAGGGGTCGTACCTCTTCACCAGCGAACACCTGAAGCTCGTGGACGACGAGTTCATGCGCGAGCTTTGGAACGAATACTACCTGAGCGAGGGCCGGCACGGCCTGTCCATCCGCCAGCTCCAGAACATCATGCGCAACACCATCTCGCGCTCCGACGGACGCAAAATACTGGTGAGCTCGTTCCTGGCGGAACTGCGGCGCATGATCCAGGAAGGCTCCAACCTGCACAGTTGGCTATCCATTGACGTCTCCTACACCAAGGACCGCAAGTCCATCCGCGCGCGCCGCATCGGTCCCGAGGAGATCAAGGAGGGCGAAGGTGATTATGGCGATTATCGCGGCCTCATCCGCGTGGTGGAGGTTATTTACCACTCCATCATCCGCCATGAAATCGTGACGGCCACGGTGGACCGCGATCCGGCCCAGGCGGAGACGGACCTGCGCAAATTCCTGCAGATGGTGCTGCTGGCCCAGGCCATCGAAAACAAGGCCTTCGCGCACATCATGGTGCCCAAGTTCACCTTCGTGGACCCCAGCACCGGGGAGAAGGCGGACAAGCCGGACCTCCATTTCCTGGAGTCCATCGAGCGCATCATCGCCCCCCACCGCGACAACGTCGCCTATCGGCGCGAGATGGCGCAGAAGTTCTTCGACCTGCAGGACGGCGGCAAGCTCACGCTCGAAAAAGGCAAGACCGTCATCCACTCGCGCAACGACGCGCTCCTAGGCTGCTTCGACCGCGAATACGCCCTGCTGCTCTCCCACCGCCGCGAGGAGGAAACCATCGATGGCGAGTTGCTGGCCCAGGTTTTCTTCCTGAAGCTCACCGATCCCGAAGGGTACCTCAAGGCCCAGGCCCAGGCGCGCAAACTGGCCGAGAACATCCTGCGCAACATGGCCGCGCGCTACGGCTACTCGCACAGCATCGCTTTAGAGACCATCATCTACGCTCTGCGCCGGCATATCGTCAACTTCCGGGAAATATTGAATTAGGGGGGCACGAGGCAGGCCATCGGGGACCCCTCGCGAGCCCGGGGGCACCCACGGGCTGGAACCGCCAAGGAACGGCCTTGCTTGTCTGGACCGCAAGTCTTTTCTCTTGCGTGTTGTTCTTGGAAGGCCGCTGCCGGTGTGAATCGGGCTGGACGACGCCAACCACCCCCCGGCCCAGGCCTAGTGTTTCAGCGCCCGCGCCCGCTCTTCCGCGTACTTCTGGATGTGCGTTTTGAAGTCGGGATACTTGTTCAAGATGCGGTCGAAGGTCGGCTTTTCCAGCATGTACAGGTCGCAATAATCGGCGGCCCGCAGGGTGGCCGTGCGAGGGATGCTCATCAGCAGGGCGATCTCTCCGAAAAAACTTCCATCGCTCAGGGAGGCGACGACCGTCTTGAGGTCATCGCCAACCACCTCGACGATACCCCGACTGATGAAGTACATCTCCGTGCCCACATCCCCTTTGTTGACGACGAAGTCCCCGGGAGAGTACACGATGTGTTGCAAGTTCATGACGATATCGCGGATCAAATCGGGTCGAGCGTCCTTGAATAGCGGAACTTTTTCGATGAGATGCCGGTTGAGGAAGAGCGACAATTCGACCCTCAAGGGCGGAGGGAGCTCGTTGATGACGGAAGTCTCGTCGAATCCCTTGCGGGTCTCCCAGAGATAATCGTAGTAATTCCGCGCTTTGTCCTGGAGCTCGTCGGGGATGGCGTGGCTCTTCATGAAGATGTTCAGCCGCTCAGTTTTCTCCTGAAACCTGGCGCGGGCGACGTCCATGTTCGTGACCAGGCTGGCGAGGTTACCGATGAGGTAACCGTACATCCCGGCGCCCAGCAACTGGATGAACATGGTGAAGATCGTCTGGACGTTGTCTTGCGGCGAGATGTCCCCATAGCCGATGGTGACGACGGTGGTCACGGTCCAGTACAGGGCGCGGATGTAGTTCCTGACGTTATCCGTCGCCTCATACCCCGCATTGGATCCGGCCGCGTTGCCGGCCCCAAGGTAGAACCACATACAGGCCGTGAGGTGGGAACCGAGCAGGAGCCAGAAGACGAGGGTCGTCAGGCGCAACAGGCTGGGGTTGATGATGTTTTTCTTGCTGAGCTGACCCAGGAAGCCGGCAATCCGGGAGAGCCGCAGCAGCCGCAGCAACGCCAGCCATCTCAGGATCGGGAAAGCCTTTTCGAGCAGGGCACAAATGAGCGGAAGCGGCAACGCCGAAACCAGATCGATCCAGAACCAGCTTTTGAGGTAACGCCGCCGGATGAGGTGCAGGTCGGTGATATGCTTGTGCCCTACCCAATAACTCGTGGAGTAATGGAGCCCGATGTCAACCATGAACAGCAGCGAGGTGAGGCCTTCGATCAGCAAAACCCACTTGGGGACCACCAGGTCCATCGTCACCCACACGGGAACCTCGACGGCGGAGAACACGGCCGCGAGGAGCATCAGCACGTCCCAGAGCTGGCGCCGCTTGTCGTGCGGATTAAAAACCATGGAAAAAACCGAGGGTCGAGGAGCCCCGCAAACTAAGAACTCCCCGTAAAATTCAAGCCTGAAGGTGGATTGACCAGCGTAGGGCCCGGCTGCCTGCCAGTTGAGCAGCCGCCGTGCCGCGTAGGCTCCGCGCCATGTCCATGGGCGTCATCCGCAAGACCTTCACGCTGCTCGAAGCCCTCGATGCCGCGCGCGGTCCGGTCAGCCTCGGTGAGCTGGCGCAGAAATTTCCCTACTCCAAGCCCACCATCTGCCGCATCCTGCGCTCGTTGCAGAAACTCGGCTACGTGGAGCAGGAAGGGGGGCGAGGCTGGTACACCGCCACCGCCCGGCTCGCCACCCTGGGGCAGAAGCAGCCTCATTCCGGGATCGTCAAGGAGGCGCTGCCGCTGCTTCAGGACCTGCATCGCGAATTCGACGAGACCGTGAACCTGGGCGTGCTGCGCGGCCGGCAGGTGCATTACCTGCATTTTTTGGAGACCACCAAGCCGTTGCGGCTCATCGCCGCCCCCAACGCCGTGGACGAATACTACGTCACGGCGCTCGGCAAGGCCATCGCCGCATTCTTGCCCGAGGAGCGTTTGAAGGAGCTGCTGGCCGGCACGCGCCTGCGCGCGTTCACGCCGCGCACGGTGCGCAGCAAAGCGGCCCTCACTGCCGAACTCGATCGCGTGCGCGCCCAAGGCTGGGCCGCGGACCGCGAGGAAGCCAACTCCGGGGTGGTGTGCTTCGGCGTGTCGCTCATCGAGAAGGGCCTGCCCATCGCCGGGGTGAGCCTCTCGCTGCCCGCCGTGCGCCTCAACGAAAAAACGGAAAAAGCCATCGTCGCCCGTCTGGTCGCGGTGGCCGAAGATTTCCGTCACAAGCACGCCGCGGGCTGAGGGGGGTTGGGCCTTTGGTGTAAGGCGCAGCGCCGAGAGGGTCATTTCGCGATGGAGAACTCCTCGAGACGTGAAGCGTTCACATCAAACGTAATCGTTTTTGAGCAACCCTTGCGGCGGTTGATTTTCCCGAGCAAGATGTCGGAAAAGTCCGCCACGCCGCCCTGGCTCTTGAACACGGATGCGAGTGGGTCACGGCGGACGGGGACTTTGCCAGGTTTCCCGGGCTGCGCCTCCGTCATCCCCTGCGGCCTTGATTCACACCCACTTGTTGTAGGTCTTCAGCATCAAAAAAGTCTCGGTGCTCTGGAGGCCCGCCACGCCGGAAAGCGACTCGGCCAGAAAGCGGATCAGCCCGTGGTTGGAGGGGATAAGGATTTCGGCGATGAGATCGTAGCGGCCGGAGGCAATGGCGACGCTCAGCACCTCGGGAAGCCCGGCCACCCGCCGCGCGCACTCCTCCAGCGTGCCGCTTTCCTTGACCTTGATGCCCACCCAGGCTACCTGGTGGTCCTCCAGCACCTCGGGGTTCACGCGACCTGAAACTTGGAGTACGCCGCTCTCCAGCAGGCGCTTGACGCGCAGGCGGATGGCACCCTCGGTCATGCCGAGGCCGGCGGCGATGGCGCTCCAGGAGGCGCGGCCGTCCTTGCGCAAGGCGGCGATGATGCCCCGGTCCACTTCGTCGAGTCGGGGAGAAGTATTTTCGTCCTGTCGGTGTCGTGTCATGGTCCGCCCTGCATAGTTGCGCGCTGGTCCCGTAATCCTAGAAACGGCAGTTAAAAACTAACCGGCCAAAAAGCAAGGGACGGTCCCTTGCGATACAAAGACTTACCTTTCAACTGCCTTTTCTAGGGTAATTCAGAGACCTTCTGAATTTTCCGTGGTTCCAGAATCCAGCGCCATCACGCCGCCAGCGGCGCGCAGGGCAGCCCCAGGGATTGGGCCACGGCCGGGCAGGTGATGCACCCTGCATCCACGTTGACCCCGCGCCGCAGAACCGCGTTCTCGCGCGCGGCCTGGAGGAAGCCTTTGCTCGCGAGCTCAAGGCCAAATGGCAAGGTCTGCTGCGTGAGCGCCAGAGTCGCGGTGCGCGCCACCGCCCCGGGCATGTTGGCGACACAGTAGTGCAGCACGCCGTCCACGCTATAGACCGGGTCGTCGTGGGTCGTGGGTTTCGTGGTTTCGCAGCAGCCGCCCTGATCCACCGCCACGTCCACGATCACCGCGCCCGGCTGCATCTGCTTGACGAGCGCGCGCGTCACCAGCTTGGGCGCGGTCGCTCCGGGCAGCAGGACGGCGCCGATGAGGGCGTCGGCCTGGCGCGCGCAGGCGGCGATGTTGTCGCCGCTGGCGTAAAGCGTTTGCACGGCGGGGCCGTAGAGGTCGTCGAGCTCCTTGAGGCGCCGATGCGCAATGTCGAGCACCGTCACCTGGGCGCCAAGCCCGATGGCCATTTTGGCGGCGTTGAACCCGACCACGCCAGCCCCGAGAATAACCACGCGGCCGCGTTGCACGCCGGGAATGCCGGCCAGCAGCACCCCGCGACCGCCCATGGGGCGTTCCAGGTATTTGGCCGCTTCCTGAACGGCGAGCCGGCCCGCGATTTCGCTCATGGGAACAAGACAAGGCAGCGAGCCGTCCTCGGCCTGGATGGTCTCGTAGGCCACGCCATGTACGCCGGCCCTCATAAGCGCTTGCGTCAGCCCAGGATTGGCGGCGAGATGCAGGTAGGT
>JAHFOS010000221.1 GCA_023261545.1 bacterium | reverse complement strand
GTAAATAGCGGCCGGTATTTGAGGCCTTTGAGTTCCTGGCCGGTGATTTCGCGCAGCACTTCGGCCTCGGGGGCGACGACGGCCAGGCGTTCCCTGGCCAGCAGGACGGGCCGCTCGCGGTCCGGCAGGCGCGCCACCGCGTAATGCACGCCGGCGCCCGCCGCCACCGCCACGTTGGCGAACAGCGTCCAGGGCGTCGTCGTCCACACCAGCAGATCAAAGTCGCCGGATGCCGTCTCCAGGGTGAAGAAGACGCTGGGGTCGCTCACGTCCTTATAGCCCTGGGCCACCTCATGGCTCGACAGCGGGGTTTCGCAACGCGGGCAGTAAGGCAGGACCTTGTGGCCCTTGTACAGCAGGCCGGCGTCGTGGAAGCGTTTCAGGATCCACCACACCGACTCGATGTAGGCGTTGTCCAGGGTGACGTAGGGGTGCGCGAGGTCAATCCAGTAGCCCATGGCGCGCGTGAGCTTGTCCCAGGCGTCCTTGTAGGAGAAGACGCTCTGGCGGCAGGCCTTGTTGAAGGCCTCGACGCCGTACTGCTCGATCTCCTTCTTGCCCTCGAGTTTCAGGGCTTTCTGCACCTCGATTTCCACCGGCAGGCCGTGCGTGTCCCAGCCGGCCTTGCGCGGGACGTGGAAGCCGCGCATGGTCTTGTAGCGGCAGAAGGCATCCTTGACCGTGCGTCCCATGACGTGGTGCAGCCCTGGGGCGCCGTTGGCGGTGGGCGGTCCCTCGTAGAAGACGAAGTCGGGGGCGTCCTCGCGCTGGGCGAGCGAAGCCGCGAAGGTCCCCTCGCGATCCCAGATTTCGAGAACGCGCCGCTCGATATCCGGCAGGCTCGTGTCTTTAGGCAGGACGGCGAACACGGTTCGCCCGCTCAGGCCAAAGCGAGGAGGATCTCCGACTTGTGGACTTCCTCCTCGACCTTGGCCATGATGTCGTCCAGCATGGCGACATCGAGCCCGAGGCTGTCCCAGGTCTCCTGGACGAGCTCGGGGGGCCGCACGTTGCCGCTCTGCCCGAGCTTCTTCAGGTTGCAGATGTAGTCGGCGATATGCACCAGCGACACCATGTCGCGCAGCTCCTCGGGGGCCTCGCGTGGCCGGTGGTGGAATTCGATGCAGGCAATGAGGTCGGGGTTGAGCTTCCAGCGCCGCCCGAGCCACGCGCCCACCTCGGCGTGGCCGGTGGCGAGCACCTCCTTCTCCACGACGTGCAGCGGCAGCTCCTTCTCCTGGCCGAACTGCAGGACCTTGGTGAAGAGGTCGTAGAAATACTGCTCGAAGACGATTTTGCCGATGTCGTGGAGCAGGCCCGCCAAGGCCACCGCCTCCTGGGCGAAAGGCCGCTTGCGCTGATCCGTGAAGGTGAACACCACGTTGGCGATGATGCCGGTGCTGATGCAATGGCGCCAGAACTCCTTGCGCTTGAAGAGCTTGGAGTGGTCCTGCTTGAAGACCGAGAAGATACTGGTGGTGAGCGCGATGTTGCGCACCGCGTCGAAGCCCAGGCGCACGATGGCGTGTTTGACGTTGGTGATGGGATTGCGCGAGAAGGAGTTGGCGTAGAAGGCCGAGTTCACCACCTTGAGGACGCGCGCCATGATGGCCGGGTCTTCCTCCATGATCTTAGCCACGTCAGCCGCCGAGCTCTCCACGTTCTGGATGGCCGCGGTGAGCTTGGTGATGACGATGGGCAGACTGGGCAGGTCCTCGATGGATTCGAGCCGGTTGAAAATCTGGCTTTTCAATGGCTTTTCTGGAAAGTCGCCGCGAGCGTGTCGGTGACGAGCTCGCACATGAGCGGCTCGGCCGCGCTGGCCGTGGCGATGATCTCTTGGATGTTGGCGGGGTGCAGCGCGTCCGGCAGGCACATGTCGGTGACGCAGCTCACGCCCAGGACGTCGAGCCCGCAGTGCACGGCGGCGATGACCTCGGGAACCGTGCTCATGCCCACGAGGTCCGCGCCGATGAGGCGCAGGAAGCGGTATTCGGCGCGCGTCTCTAAGTTGGGGCCGGCCACCGCGACGTACACCCCGCGCGGCGCGCGGCGGCCCTTCTTGAGCGCACAGGCCTCCGCCGTATCGAGCACGCGATGGCTGTAGGGCTCGATCATGTCGGGGAACTTCGGCCCCAGCCAATCCTCATTGGCGCCCGTGAGCGGGTTGGCGCCCATGAGGTTGATGTGGTCCTCGATGAGCACGATGTCGCCCTTGCGGTATTGCGGGTTGAGCCCGCCGGCGGCGTTGGAGACCACCAGCAGCTTGACGCCCAGCAGCTTCATGAGGCGCACCGGCATGACGATTTCCGCCAGACTGTGTCCTTCGTAGAAGTGGAAGCGCCCGGACATGGCCACCACGGGCACTCCGCCGAGCCGGCCCCAGACGATCTCGCCGGAGTGGCTCTCCACGGTGGACTTGGCGAAGCCGGGAAGCTCGCCGCTGGACCTGCGCCCGCCGCCGCTGATGCGCTGGCTGAGGCCGCCCAGGCCCGTGCCGAGGATGATCCCCGCCAGCGGCTTCAAATCACGTGCTTCGGGAAGCCGGGCGACCGCGGCGGTGAGACTTTCCTGCAGGAACATGGGGGCGGCTAGTCTAGAATCGGCGGGATGAATTCAACACGGGGGCAAAGCAATCACAGCCTTTATAAGAAAAAGGCGCGACAGGTGTGCGGGTGCGCCGCCCGCGGGGCGTCGCTCCTACTTAGGCCCGGCGGAGAAAGTAAAGTCCAGCGTGCCGGTTTCGCCGTCCTTGAGCGTCAGGTGCGCGCCGCGCGTGCCGCATTTCTCGTGCCAGGCCTCGACTTCGTACTCGCCGGCGGGCAGGCCCGCGATTTCGAAGCGACCGTCCACGCCGCTCACGGCGAAGAAGGGGTGCTCCACCACGGCGCACCAGCCCAGCATCCAAGGATGGACGTCGCACTTGATGGCGAAAGGGAGCTCGGCGTTCGTGAACTTCTTGACCTCCGACTCTTTCTGGCTGGTGGCCAGCGTGAGGTTGAAGCCCCGGTTCTTGCGGGCCGCCATGGCGTTCACGTTGTGGCGTTGGCCCTCCTCATTGAGGAAAACGATTTCCTGGCCGGCCATGACGGCGAAAACGTGGGGCTGGTACATGCAGCCGCGCTGGGAGATGCTGAGGCGCGCTGGAACGGGAAAGCCTGGATTGGCGGGTAATCCGCTTTTCACGCGCACGAGAACCCAGCCCAGCGTGTTGCCGGAACCCAACACCAGGGCCTGGCTTTTGACGGCTTGCTGATGCAGGGCGTGGCAGGCCGGGTCCCCGGTCATGTCAATGTCCCCGAGCGCGGGCACCCGGCCCTCGAAACGCACCGTGCCGACAATCCTGGCGCTGCCCATGGGGGAGGCCGAGGCGGGAGGAGCGGGCTTATTCGCGACAGGCGACTCACTGGCCTGTGCGGGGACCGGGGCAGCCTTTTCCGCTGCGGGAGCAGCCGGAGCCTTGGGCTTCTCATCCTCGCCGCAGCCGGCAAGGATGACGCAGATCCACAACACGGCGGCTTCTTTTTTCATGAGCTATCCCCTCTGCCCTACGAGACGAATCATCGGATTTTTTATCTGGAACTCAGGAAAGGAAAAATTTAAAAATGAGCGCAGGCTTCATAAGAACACGGCAAGGCTTCCCCTGTATTTTTCCTGAGTTCCTGAGTTCCAGATTCAAAACTTCTTTGATTTTTGCTTTTTGGACCGGCTGAACAATGGCCGCCCCGCCAGTCTGGCGGGTGAAAACCCGCGTCAAGGCGGCGTTGAAGCCTTGAAATTCGCTCCACAATCGCTGCCGGACGCGCCGGCCTTGAATCAACTCTCCACTTATCTCGAGCTGCTCAAGCTCAGGATCGTCGCCTCGGTGGTCCTGGCGAGCCTCGCGGGCTACCTCATGGCCCGGCCCGCGACCTTCTCCTGGACGGACCTGCTGAGCCTGGCCGCCGTCTCCTTCCTGTGCTCGGCGGCGAGCTGCGTCTTCAACCATGCCTACGAGGCGGAACTCGATGGACGCATGGCACGCACGCGCGGACGCCCGCTGCCCTCGGGGCGGCTCAAGGATCCGCGCCGGGTGTGGCTGCTGTGCTATGGGCTGTTCGCCGCCGGGGCCGCCGTGGCCATCGTCTTCCTCAACCTCTCGGTACTCGCTTGCTTCGCCCTGGGCTTCGCCACCTACGCCCTCGTCTATACGGTGTGGCTGAAGCCGCGCACGCCCTGGAGCATCGTCTGGGGCGGGGCAGCCGGCTCCTTCGCGCTGCTGGGCGGGGCCGTGGCCGCGCGCGGGGGGCAACTGCTCGCCGCCGCCATCGTGGCCGGGGTTTTCTTCCTGTGGACGCCGCCCCACTACTGGTCCATCGCGCTGCGCTACCGCGACGACTACGCGCGCAGCGGCATCCCCGTGCTGCCCATCGTGGCCGGCGAGGCGCGCACCGCGCGCATCATCCTGCTCAGCACCGCGCTCATGGTCCTGGTTTCCGTGCTGCTGCCGCTGCTTCTCGGGGCCTTCGGACCCTTCTATTACGCCTGCGCCTTCCTCGCCGCCACCATATTCCTGGCCGGGAACTGGCGGCTGCTCAAAACCCCAACGGGCAGCGCGCGCCTCAATTTCGGGCTTTCTTTCGTCTATCTCGCCATTTATTTCGTGGGTTCGGTGGTGGACGCCGGTTTCCTTGGCGACGCTGGAAACCTGAAGGGCTTCGGCTTGATGGCGCGCAAGTTCATGGATACTGCCAGCCTTTATTGATGGAAATCGCCGTGAAATTCAATCGTTGCGCGCTGGCCGCGCTGGGGGTGGTCCTGGTGTTCTTCGGCGCGCTGCAGGCCGCTGGCATGGAGCAGGTGGTGCAGATCCGCGGCAAACATTTGGCGGCCCAGGAAGTGCTGCACCAGGTTGAGGTGCAGACCGGCATGGTTTTCCGCTTTCCCTTCGATGACAAGTTCGACCATCACGGCGACTACGACAACGAGGTGAAGGTGAGCGAAGTCGTGGCCGCCTTCATGGACTACCACCGCGAGTACAACCACCTCGACCTCGAACTGGTGGAGCGTGGCCGCGGCCGTTACCTTTTCAAAACCAAGGGTGAGGGGGAGAAGCAGCCCGCCTCGCCAGGGCTTTCCGATATCGCCGCACCCGCCGGAGAAGCCCTTCCGGCTCCCGTCACCAAGCCAGGGACGCGCGGGCTCGACGTGCAGATCGTGGAGCGCGGAAACCGGGAAAGCCAGCCCTTCACCAGCCACTTCGGTACCCGCGATGCGCAGAAGCCCGCGAGCGCCCCTATGGCCGCGCCGGCTGAAAAACCGGGGAAAGCCGCGCCCACCCCCAAAACCTCTTTCAAGGAGCGCGTGAAAAGCCGTTGGGGCTTCTTCACTCAGGGGAAGCCGGGCGCGGGTCCCGACCAGAGCCACTTCGTTTCCTTCGCCAATTCCGGACTGCTCGCCGGCTTCCTCGCCCCACGCGTCCTGCCCTCGCGGGTGCTGGCTGAGGGTGAGCAGGAAGCGCAGGGGGACGTGCAGGTGCATCGCGACGACGAAAACGGCAAGGCCAAGCGTTTCTTCGGGTCCTACGACAGCGATTTCTACCGCGTGGCCCTGGCGGGCCGCATCGGCCTGGCGCCGGGGTTGGAGGGTTCCCTTGAGATTGCGGGTCTCTCGCATTCCGGTGATTACCGCATCGCGGGCATCCGCAGCGGCGGCCTGGACGTAGCCTTTTCCGATGCCGTGCTGGGGCTCAACTACGCTATACCGGTTCCGCTGCCGGAAGCCTGCGGGCTGATGGGTGGCTTGCAGATCAAGATCCCCACGGGTTCCTCGGAAAACCTGGCCGGCTCCGACAACTATGACGCCAGCCTGCAATTCGCCTTGCACCATCGTTTCATGGCGGGCCTGAGCTCCACGCTTCAGGCCGGAACCACTTACTATGGCGAGAACGCGAGCTACGCCGCGCTGGACACGCGTTCGTCCGGCATCAACGCGGCGGCCGGAGTCGAGTGCGCCGCCAGCGGCGCGCTCAGCTTCGACGCGCTCTGCGCCTGGCGCC
>JAHFOS010000076.1 GCA_023261545.1 bacterium | reverse complement strand
GCCTTCGCGCTCTTTCCCATCTTGAAGGAGCGCCTGAGCCAGCCGGGCGGAACCCTGAGCGGCGGTGAACAGCAGATGCTCGCCATCGGCCGCGCGCTCATGGCGCGGCCGCGCGTGCTGCTGCTCGACGAACCTTCCCTGGGCCTTGCACCGCTGGTGGTGCACCGCATCTTTGAGGTTATTCGCGCGCTCAACCGCGAAGGCGTGACCGTGCTGCTCGTCGAGCAGAACGCCGCCGAGGCGCTGAGCCTGGCCACCCGCGCCTACGTCATGGAGACCGGAAGCATCACGCTGTCAGGAAAGGCGTCGGATCTGCTGAGGGATCCGCGCGTCAAGGAGGCTTACCTGGGAGAAGGATAGCTCGCGGGAACCCTTGGATGCAAAAAAATATTCTAATAATGAAACAGGTAAGTGGAGCGCGAAGCAAGGTTGACGTCGATGTGGCCATCCTTAAGAGCGTACTCCTGGTCGTAAATCAACTCCCTGACCGCACCATCATTTTTTGGAAAAGCCAAACTTCTTTTCCCTCCGCATAACGTATGAATCGCGACCAGGCGATCTCCCACATAGGTGACCTCGCCCGCCATGTCGGATGGATTGACGACGGGAATACCGGAGAATTCAGCGATCCCACGGACCAATCCCACGGGCAATGGAGCCGCCGCCGAGTAAACACAAGTCCATTCCGGGTTGTTTTTTACGACCAACCCCGGCTGTTCCATGCCATTGATCGTCCCCAGCACCTCTCCTTCCGTTGGCGCGAACCATGGACCGTACTCATTATTGAAACCATACGTTGACTCACCGATATATTTTCCAATGGGATGCGCGGTCTTGCCCAGTTTAACCAACACGGCTCGCGCATCATTAAACATTTTAATGTTAATTCCAGTCAACTTGACGACCCCATTCGCGGACAAATCTTCCTTGCCAATCGATCCGGCCGCGTAAGCGAACACCAGCACGCGCTTGTCTTTTTTCAAATGTTGATCGATGAACGCCAGTTGCGCGTCCGTCATGCGAAACGTATTGAGGAACAGATAACACTTATAGGGGGGGATTTTTTCAAGGTCTCCGAGCAAATAAGTGTCGAACCCGACGCCCGTATTGGCGAGCCCGCGATATTGGTTGTGGACCATTTCCAGGTGTACGTTAGCGTGGAAATTCGTGTAGTAGGTTGACTCTTCATCAACAATGACCGCGATGGATGAGTCACGATGCGCGGTAATTCTGCTGACCTTTGCCATGTCCCTCTCGATCTGTTGCAACTTGCCCACCCATTGCATCAGCCTTGCATCGCCCGTAATCCAGCCCGTGCTGAAATCAAACCACTGCTGAGAACAGCCGTTCACTAGAGAATTAGCAAAGTGACGCGCTATCACCGCCCTCGAATCCAGTAGCGTATCCACCCTGGTTTCCGGCGCTTGCTCCACGCCGGCATGAACGGTGCGCAGGTCCGCCTGATCCACCCACAATTTTTTATGGAGCGATAGCGAATCCGTCACGGTCATGAATCCCGACGAACCGCCAATAGCCCGATCCTCGTACCGCGATGGAGACATCAAAAAATCAACGTCGGGTGAATCCAGAACCTTTTTCAAGGCGAGATGCCCCATGGTTTTATTGGTGGGGAAATACATGGCGTAGGTCGTATATCCGTAATACGTGCCAAACAGGCTTTCTCCCTTGGTCTCTTCCTTGGCTGCTTTTGCCAACCGCAAAATATCATTGGCGACCAGTTCAGAATGGAACTGGTGGTAGTCAATCACATATTGGCTGTTTTTCGGAGTCAGAAAGGAAAGCGTATCCGTCATGACCCTTTCATCCTTCGTGGGAACGCACACCTGTTCAGGCGTGGCGAAATTTTTCCTCCAAACCTGGTTGAGCGCGGAAAGGTTGCCGTATTTCGCCAGCGCCCACTTTTGGAAGGCCTGCTGGTAGGGTTTGCTGTAATCGGGAAACTTGTTGGGGTCCAGCGTGCTGCCGCCCCAATACATCCATTCCCAGGTCGAGCCGCTGCAGGGCAGGAAGCCAATAACCCGCTCTCCGTATTTCCGGCCTCGCACATGGCGAATCAGCTTACGAAAGAGGTCTTCCGCCAATCCCATCCAAACCTCAGAAGCCATGGACATGGTTTTGCTGTTGCCACCGCCATATGCGGCAAGGTTCGTTGAGCCGTCAGCCAGTTTCACCACCTCGTCCGGATATTTCTCGTTCCACTCCTTCAATCCCGCGTTATTAGTGCCGTCAAGGACCGCGCTGACGACGATGTGGGCGTCCGGATCAAGTGCCAATACGGATTTCACCATTTGGTCCAACTCCGTAAAGTCATAAATCCGTTCGCCCATGATCTTGATGGCACCCGCTTCCACAAAATACATGTGGATGTTATTGTCACGAGATAGTTCTATTTGTCGTCTGCTCCCCACTCCGCTGCTATTGTTGGTGATTTTCACCGGCAGGCAGTTCATGACCGGCTGCGGCGTGCCATTGACATAAATTGCCGGGGAACCGTTGGCTGACTCATAGCGCACCTTGGGTATTTTGATGGGCTGGCCATCATCCTTGAGCTCGACGCGTTTCACTAGGAAATTTCCTTTTTCAACGATGCCATCGCCTGGACCCTCCAGGACCAGGCTGGCCTTGGTCATGCCCAGCTTGATGTCATAGGAACCTTCGTCAATGAAACCATATTTAGACAGAGGAATACTCACTTGCAATGGAACTTCCTTCCCTGCTTCTATCCCAGGTATCTCTTTTCTGAGAACCGAAATGCCGCTGGCATCGCCAGCTTTTATCAGTTCAGCGAACAGGACCGCACCACCGAAACCTTTACCGGAGGCTCCAAGTTCGAGGATGACATTCAAGTCCTTGCCCCGTGTGATGGCCGCGGGAAAGGATACGCTTTTCACCCGTACGCGGTGGGTCGGGCCGAAATAGATGTAAGGCGCTGGAGAGCCCCAGGGAAGGCCAGGGGGGATCACATAAGATTTTGCCTGGCCCCACTTGTCGTCACTAACCGTGGCCGACGACCAATCACCAGGTCCCTCCTTGCTCCACTTCCAAGTCTCGTTGCTGACGATATAAACGACCTGTCCATCACGAAGGCGCACACCGGCTTCAAGCAACATCCCCGCTGGGCCACCGTCATTGACGGCCTCCACTCCGACGACATTTTCGCCGGATCGCAGGAACTCCTTGATATCGTAAATATCGGACTTTTGCCAAGTATCATGGAACGGCCCATGCGCCAGTTTTTTTCCATTGACATAAAGCGTATAGCGATTGTCAACCGTGACGATCACCTCACCCCTTTCGACTTCCGAGGCATCCGGCACGACAAATTTTTTGCGCAGATACAGGGGCGCCTGATCCGTCATATCCAAATCCGGCTTCCATATCCAATGGGCCTTCCAGTCAAAGGACTGATCGGGGTTGGCCATTAGATTCCCCTCATCCTTTTGCTCCAAGTCGAGAATAATATTATCTACGGCAACCGCGCTGGTCGCTGATGAGGAGGTCCAGAGCAGCTCCACCTCGCCGGTCGCCGCCTTTTCTGGAATCATAAAACTATTTGAAAAGGTCTTCCAGTCCTTCGCATTTTCTAAATCAATATTATAATCCAGCAACTCCTTGAGCTGCTGGTTTAAAATATCTTTAAATCTCAATTGGACGGAAAGTTTATCGCCGCTACGCACAAGTTCCGGCTTAAAATCTAGCTTCAAATTATATCGTCCGGGAAAATCAAATTCAACTCGATTGCTCAAGGTGACGACGGCTCCACCTTGGGCGCCATAAAATACAATCAAATGGCCCAACTTGTCAACCTGGCTCAAGATGGCCCGTCCGCCCCCCTGGGCCGCAACCTTCCAAATTTCCGGCAGCACTTGTTTGTCGCTGGCGATGACTTCAAAACCGCTATTGGAAATGAGCCCCCGGTTTTCAGTGTTAGGCATGAAGCGGCATGAGGCCAGCTCGAATTTCGTCCCGGGCGTATAGGTAAGATCAAACCGCAACCCCGTAATATTTCCCTTCCAAAAGTGGCATTGACTCAGGTTCACGTCGTAGGCATGGACCTCGCCATCTCCTATCAAATCAAACGGCACCGCATGATGCTCTGGAACGTAAGGACCGCGAACAAGCGTCTCCCCGGAGCTTTTAAACGTTATCGCGCCGGAGCCGGGTCGATCTGACTTCGCGACGAACGTAAATGTTTGATATTTCCCCGTGTCAACAGCGATTTCCGGAGAAAAAAGTTGTGAAAATCTTTGCGTCACCCCCCTCATGGCCCCATCCTTCACGCCCACTTCGTCAAAGTTTGCCGGCTGCCAACCCAGAAGCTCTCCCTCGGCGTCAAACTTCCAATTCAACGACGCTAGGGCGCTCGCCTTGGCCTTCGACTCCTCTTTTTCAACCTTGTGCACTTTTCCTTCAGGGCCGCCGATCTCAATCCAGTCTATCTTGACGATCCGCTTGTCAGCGTTCCCCGGATCGAATCTCAAGGCAGAAACTTTTTTTTCACGTCCTCCCCAAACTTTGGCTTCTGGGCCGCTGCCTTCGTGCTTCCAGTCCACCTTATTCAGGTCAATCGTGTAAACTGCCCATCCCGCGACCACCGCGAACGAGGCCCCCAGGCACCAGTCTTTATTGGGCGATTCATAAACGATTTCAACACAGGGATCCGCGTCGGACGAATACATGCGCAGCGTGAGGAAAGACAATGCAGAGGCGTCAAGTCCCGCTTTGGGCAGCGATAGACTGAGGGCAGGATCCCATTTCGTTTTCCCGACGAACATGCCATCGTTAATTTCCGAACTCTCAAAATTGGTCGCGGTAGCCTCGCTGGGGTTGTAGAAATCCAGCCGGATCCGATCCTGCGAGAACACAGGATCTAGACCCGTCATCAGTAACAGGAAAATGGCGGCTATTTTTTTCATGGATCTGCTCCTTTTATTGCGCCTGAATCCCAGCATTTTCAGCACGTCGCTCGTCATTTAATTCTTCCGTGTTGGAAGCTGAAAAACGAACATCTATATAACTCTAACCCTTACATCAAGGATCGCAACCAAATTTATTTGCAACATTTCGCGATTCTATGTTTTTTAATTTAGAGAAAATGTTGACTTAGATCACGTAATCGGCGCAAGTTTCTCGCGCAGACCAGCCAAAACACACTGCCACGAAACCAACCGCACTCGGGGTGCTCGTTGGGCCACGAGGCAAACAAAATAAAAATTGAAACCCCGCGCTCCGGCAAATATCATTGTCGCCTAGAGCGCCGAAAGACGTTGGCGCAATCATGGGTCGCCCAATAAGTTCGCCCTATTTCTTCTGTATCCCCCACCAGGCGTAGTAAACTCGCTCTATGTCCAGGCTCCCTGGGTGGGACTGGAAGGCCACATTCCCGTTGGGCGGGTCCTTTGTGGGCGTTCTCGCGTATGTTCTTGAATCTTCCCAAACCCAAAACTCAACATGACCGTCAGAATACGACACGTTCATGCCTTCCCTGCCCGGCAGGTGATAGAGGCCGACGTCATCTATCCAATTGTAGGAAATCGTAGAATCCTGACGTGGATCCAAAGTCCATCCATCCCATCCGACGGGGCACCAACTATCCTCTTCAACGAAAAGCATCGTCCCACTGGGGTTGTGGATCTGCCTCGTATTGTGAAGATAAATATTTATGCCCTCGGGGCCCTGCCAATCCACCTTTGCGGGATAACCCAAATGGTTGCTGGGCCGGTAGGTATCCTGCTTCTTTTCGTCGTTCGGGCAGCGATACACCTCGACTGAATTAACATATGGAAATAAAGCTCCTCTCTTGATAGCGGGGGGGGTGTTCCTATCTGGCGACCACTGATTATCGTCAATCCAGGCATTGTGGAGAGGTCCATTAATTTGGTCATCCGCACCGACCATCTCGCCATCAAAATCCTCCGCGTAGGTGTCCCAGGCCAGCGTCAACTGTTTCTCTTGAGCCATACACTTTACCAGATAGGCATTGTGCAACGCAAGTCTCAAACTGGGGAAGATCATGGATACTAAGATTGCCATGATTGCAATTACGACGAGAAGTTCTATCAAGGTGAAATCGCTTGACCCCTCCCTGCGACGCCATGTGATATTGATTTTTTCAAAGGCGCGAAAAACCAGGCCAACGTGCTCACCGACTGCCGCTGTATTTATCATTATTTCTCGGAAAGAGAAATGTTCTGTTGGCTAGATGTTAATTCATTTTCCTTTCAATATCCATGGATCCTTTTGTCAGAAATACGGATAATTTTGTCGCGTTGTCAGAAGCCAAAAAAGCATCCACCACCCGCACTTGCAGCACCCCGTACCTTCACTGTTGCGCCCAAAGTGTCTGGCGTTTCGTTGGCGCCAGTCGTTGCCGTGGTGGAAGATGACTCTACCACCAAGGCGGCAGAGTCCGCCCTGAATTTATCCGGCAGGCTGTCGCCGACCGAGTCGGCCCGCTCCGGGTCAATACCACGCTGGTATTCCTGCAGATTGTTAATACCGTCGCCGTCCGCGTCTCCCGTCGCACTCGCCGTCAACGGACTCAGATGGTGGGCCACCTCCCATCCGTCCGGCAGACCGTCGCTATCCGAATCGGCTTTCTGTGGATCTGTGCCACTCTGGTATTCCTGTAAATTGCTGAGGCCGTCGTCATCCGCGTCCAGGGCTGCATCCGCCACACTGGGATTTAAACCGTGAGCGACTTCCCATGTGTCCAGCATGCCGTCACCATCGCTGTCAGGGTTGGGATTGACCTGGACGGAGACATTACCGGATTCGCTCAGTACACCATCGGAAACCTTGAAATTTAGCACATAAAAGCCGGCCACAGAAAAGCTCGCCGTCGTCTGAGCCACGTCAGGGGCTGCAAAAGTCACCGTGCCCGCCCCGGAAGCCTTGGTCCAACCACAGGTCAAAACACTACCCACTGGCAATCCATCATCGCTAGCCGAACCGTTCAGGCTGGCGGTGTTCGGCAGCGTCACCGTGATAGCTGAACCAGCATTCACTACGGGGGCCTGGTTCACCGGTGGCGCTGGATTCACCAACACTGTGACATTGCTGGAAGCGCTCAGGGCTCCGTCTGAAACTTCGAGATTCAGGATATAAGCGCCCGCTATCGAAAAGACGGCCGTTGTCTGATCCCTGGTAGCATTGGAGAAAGTCACCGTGCCGACACCGGAGGTCTTGCTCCAAAAGTAAGCGATCCTGCCTCCCACCGGCAGTCCGTCATCGCTAGCTGAACCGCTAAGGCTGGCGGCATTGGGCAGCGTCACCGTCATGGGGGCGCCCGCATTCACCGTTGGCGCCTGGTTTATTGGAATAGCGGAATTTACAGCAACCTGAACCTCATCAGCGCCAGAGAGGGCTCCATCATTGGCCGTCAAGCGTAGGACATAAGTCCCAGTTGAAGAAAAGCTGGCCGTCGTTGCCATCGCGGTCGCGTTGGAAAAAATCGCCTTCCCGGCGCCTGAAACCATGCTCCAGTTATACACCATAGCGAGACCCGTCGGCAGCCCGTCATCGCTGACGGAGCCCATCAAGCTGGCCTCATTCGGCATCGTCATTGAAATGTCAGGCCCCGCGTTCACTACCGGCGCTTTATTTAAGGTTATCTTGACCCCGTCGCTATAATTAAAAATTGACGTGGAGCGCGGCGCCAAGTTCACATTGGTTTTTCCGTTTTTAATTGCAAACTCACGTTTGGAAATCAACTCTTTCGCGATTCCATCTTGGAAAGGGAAAGTCAACTCCCTCTCTCCGCCGCACAATGAATGAATGGCGATGATGCCATCTCCAACATAAGTGACTTCACCAGCCATATCGGATGAATTTACAACAGTTATGCCGGCATACTCGGCAATTCCACGAACTAAAGCAGCCGGGAGGGGAGCCGCAGACGAATACACACAGGTCCAATCCGCATTGTTTTTCACCACCAATCCTGGTTGATTCATACCATTAATCGTACCGAGCACATCTCCCTCCATGGGGGCAAACCATGGGCCATATTCACCCGCAAATCCATACAGTGATTCATCCAAATATTTGCCAATGGGATGCGCTTTCCCGTTGGGTTGCACCAACACGGTCTTCAGCTCATTGAACATCTTCATATTAATTCCCGTCAGCCTTGAAACTCCATCTACTGATATGTTATCATTATCCACCATGCCAGCCGCGTATGCAAATATCAGGACACGCTTATCTCTTTTCAATTGCTGGTCAACATAGCCCCGCTGCGCGTCGGTCATACGGAAAGTATTAAGGAATAGGTAGCACTTGTAGGGGGGCATTTTTTCAAGGTCCCCAAGCAAGTAGGTATCGAAACCGACACCCGTGTTGGCAAGGTTGCGGTACTGGCTGTGGACCATTTCCAGGTTGATATTGCTGTTGAAAGCCGTATAATAGGTTGAAACCTCGTCCACGATCACCGCTATGGATGAGTTCCCAGAGGCCACGCCTCTTTTGACATCCATCATGTCTTTCTCAATTTGCTGAAACCTTCCCACCCACTGCATCAACCGCGGATCGCCAGTCATCCAGCCATTGCTAAAATCGTACCATTGTTGTGAACAGCCGTTCACGAGACAATTGGCAAAATGACGCGCCATCACCGCTTTGGAATCCAAGAGCGTATCCACCCTGGTTTCCGGCGCCTGTTCCGTGCCGGCGTGGACGGTGCGCAAATCAGCCTGATCGATCCACAGTTTATTGTGGAGCGCTACCGAGTCGGTTGTCGTCATGAATCCAGAAGAACCGCCAACCGCTCGATCTTCATATCGCGAAGGTGACATCAGAAAATCAACGTCCGGAGAGTCCAACACCTTTTTCAAGGCCAAATGCCCAATCGTTTTGTTCGTGGCATAGTACATGGCATAGGTGACGTACCCGTAATATGTTCCAAAAAGGCTATCGCCATGAGTCTCTTCTTTGGTCGCTTTCGCCAAACGCAAAATATTATTGGCGACTAATTCGGAATGAAATTGGTGATAATCTATCAAGTATTGACTATTCTTCGGTTTTAGGAAAGATAAAGCATCAATTTTCGTCCTCTCTTCTTTTGTTGGGATGCACACCTGTCCGAAGGTTGAGAACACCTTCTGCCAAGCCTGATTGATGGAAGAAAGGCTGCCATACTTTGCAAGCGCCCAATCCTGAAAGGCCTTCTGATAGGGCTTGCTATAGTCCGGAAACTTGTTGGGGTCCGGCGAACCACAGCCCCAATACATCCACTCCCAGGTGACCCCACTGTAGGGAGAGAATCCGATAATTCGCTCCGCATATCTCCTGCCTCGCACGTGCCGGATCAGTTTTCGCATGAGATCCTCGGCCAGATTCATCCAAACCTCTGAAGCCATGGACAATACCTTATTGCTTCCGCCGAGATACATAGCCAAGTTGGTCGTCCCATCGGCGAGCACAACCACTTCGTCTGGATATTTTTCGTTCCATTCTCGAAGACCCGCGTTATTGACACCGTCAAGCACCGCGCTGATGACGGCATGGGCATCGGGGTCAATGGCCAGCAACGCGCCGACCGTTTGGTCCAAATCCGCAAAGTCATAGCCTCCATCACTGGTTATCTTGATCGTGCCCGCCTCGACGAAATACAAATGGACGTTATTGTCGCGGCACAGTTCGATCAGCCGCCTGTTTCCCATGCCGCTGTTCGCGTCCGTTATCTTCAATGGCAGGCTGTTCATGACCGAATGCGGCGTTTCATCAATATAAATTACTGGAGCTCCGCCCGTATTTTCATATCGCACCTTGGGATACTTGATGGGTGGGCCATCATCGCCATTCATGAGCGGAAGTCCCGCTGTCGTTTCCGCCGCCATGTCGCCGGTATCCTCCTTCTCAAGGGTGAGGACGATATTATCCAGCGACACCGAGCTGTTCGCGGATGACGCGGTCCAGCGCAATTCCACTTTTCCGGTCGCCGCCAATCGTGGAATGATGAAACTATTTGAAAATGTTTTCCAATTATTTAACCCGCTTAAATCCATCTGGAATTCGACGTTTCCCTCCAGCGAATGGTCAAGGATATCAGCGAATTCAAGTCGAACGGTGAGGTTTCCACTGCCGATGGGCCGATCTGGTTTGCAATCCAACTTCAGATTATACAAGCCTGGATAATCGTATTCGACATAGCTGCTCAGTGCAATGAACGACCCATTCCCACTGCCTGATAAATAAACCACGTGACCCGAGCCATCCGTTGTTGGCTTCAATGCGTACAAGCCGCCATTCCTTGTTTCGGCGCTCCAGATTTCAGGAGCCGTCTGACTTTCATGAGCCATGACCTCAAAGCCGCTGTTGGGAATAATGCCTTCATTTTCGCTTTTCGGCATGAAACGACAAGACGCAATTTCGAAATTGGTACCAGGCGTATAGGTAATATCGAACCTTAGTCCCGTTATGATCCCTTTCCAATAATGGCATTTACTCAAATTCACGTCATAAGCATGAAATTTTCCATCACCGATTAAAACGAACGGCACCGCATGATGCTCAGGGATAGACAGGCCGCGATCAAGAGTCTCGCCCGTGCTTTTAAATATTATATGTCCCGTTCCTGATCGATCTGTTTTTGCGACGAAGGTAAAAGTTTGGAATGCCATTGCGTCAAGAGAAACCTCAGGGGAGTAAAGCCGAGAGAATTTTGAAGTGGTCCCCCGGATGCCTCCGCCGACAACCTCAATGACTTGAAAATTTGCTGGCTGCCAGCCCAGATACGCCCCGTCGGCGCTGAATTTCCAACTCAGATCCTGAGCCATCGTGTAGGTTGCATATATAAGAAAAAATATAATTGATAACCCTAATATTTTCACAAGCGACTTCTCTTATGGAGCACAAGGAGATATCGAGTCGCGACCATTCTTGGGTGATCACCCGAGCCCTGCGACTGGATCCCAGAAGAAAATGCTCACGGATGACCGTGCTCTCGCAACAGGCAACCCCCACCCCCTCCCGACGCTTCCGCGCCCCTGACCCCCTCCGTACTAACGCCGCCAGTGGTCGGACCAGCCGGTTTTTTCATGGCAAAGACCGTTGGCACAAATAAAATCTGCTGAATTGAGGCAACGAGATCGCCATTATCCGCGACCAAAGCTGTTGAAGTGGATACTAAACTGCCGTCTGGATCTAACCTGTAAAGCTTAGGATCGGCGCCTTTGCCAGCCTGGTCATGAATCCGCATGCCAATATTGAAACCTGAATAAATTTCCTGTCCGCCGTCCTTGATCAAACTGAGGCCTATGAGCGAACCCACGCATCCCATTTCCGCGGCGGTCGTCTTCTGACGCATTGTCGCAATCGTGGCCGGAACAAGCGTGACGAGCAGGGTGTGACCGATGGGCACACCCGTGAAGGAGCATTTGAATCCATTACTTTCCTCTACCTGGATATGCGTTCCTCCCGCGGTTACGTTTTGCGTCTTGATGGCGCCATGCGTTAACGCGTCATCGAAGGTGGCGATCCCTCCGATGCTGACCGTGGCCGCAAAATTTCCCAAGGCCCTCCACATCGCAATGCCATCAAGGGTTGTGACGATATCGTGCAGCACCTTGGCGCCATCCTTGGCGCTAATTCCAGGGCGGAGCGAGTTCACTTCTTGCGCAAGTGCCGCGGGCAGTCCGGCGCTGACGGCTGGACCCGCAACGGAAAAAGTTGGCGCAAGTGACTTGATGGTAGAACCCGTATCCGTGCCGTCCGACCACCGGGCCTCGACGCTGAGGCCAGCTTCGCTCTCAGGAGTTAACGTGTAAGTAAAAACGCCATTCCCGCCTTGAAGGTTGACCTGCGCATTGTTGACGATCAAGACCGGAATGGGCTGGTCCCCTGCGTCCGGATCGGCAACTGTAACCGTTACCGTGTACGGTTGTCCCACCACAGGCCAAGGAGTGGACCCGGAAATCTGGACCGAGGGGGGCGTGTTCGCCTTCACGGAGATCGTGACGACCGACGAACCCGTGCCAGCCGCATTCGTGGCTCCAATCGTGACCGTGCTGGTTCCCACCGCGGTAGGCGCGCCCGAGATGATTCCCGTCGTGGTATTGACGGACAAACCCGGAGGAAGGTTCGTGGCGCTAAAGGAAGTCGGGTTGTTGGACGCCGTGATCTGGAAGCTGAATGATTTTCCCGTGACACCCGCGGCTGTCGTGGCGCTCGTCATGGATGGCGCCGCGAGAGCAGCGCCGATGGAAATAGACAACGTTGCGGAGCCCGTACCCGTCGCATTTGTGGCGCCTATGGTGACGGGACTGCTTCCCGACGCGGTCGGCGTGCCAGAGATAACTCCAGTCGCCGCATTAACAGACAGTCCAACCGGAAGGCCCGTCGCGCTGTAGGACGTGGGGCTATTGGACGCCGCTATCTGATAGCTGAAGGATTGACCCACGGTGCCCGCAGCCGTCGGTGCGCTCGTGATGGACGGTGCCGCGATAACCGTGGTGATGGTGAGTGTAGCAGAACCGGAACCCGCCGCATTCGTGGCGCCAAGGGTGACCGCGTTGCTTCCCGCCACGGTCGGCGTGCCCGAGATGACGCCCGTCGCAGCATTGACGGATAGTCCTGTTGGAAGACCTGATGCACTGTAGGATGTCGGACTATTTGACGCTGTGATCTGGTAGCTGAAAGGTTGGCCGACAGAGCCCGAGGCTGCCGTGGAACTTGTAATGGATGGTGACGCGGAGATGGAGATGGTGAGTGTGACCGTATCGAAGCCCACCACGTTGGATGCTTTGATGGTGACGGTACTGTTCCCCGCCTCCGTCGGCGTGCCGGAGATGATTCCCGTCGTTGTATTTCCAGATAACCCCGAAGGGAGCCCCGTTGCACTGTAAGATGTCGGACTGCTTGAGGCTGTTATCTGGTAGCTGAAGGATTGCCCCGCGATGCCCGTGGCCGTCGCGGCACTGGTGATCGTTGGCGCCATGAGCGTAGCGGAAGCATACAACTGGGACACCTCCTCGGCCGTCAGCGACGCGTTGTAAACCCTGACTTCGTCCAAGGCGCCATTAAGAATAACGGAGCTATCGGTGGCCGATGTAACGGCATTGCCGCCGCTGAAATAGGTGCCGATCAGCACGCTGTCAACGCTCAGGTCGTTATTGGGACCACTGGCAACAGGCGTGGCATCGGAAACCCCATTGAGGTAGACGCTCATGTTGTTTCCGTCATAGGTGCCAACCACATGACTCCACTCTCCGGGCGTCAGGGTTGTGGCGCCAAACAGGTTCCAAGGCGCGGCGCCACGCATCATCCAAACCTTGCCGGCACTCAACGCAAGATAGTACTGTCCGGCGACCCCTTGGTTGAAGTTAGAAAGTATCACACCGCTTTCGGCGGCGGGCGGCAAGACCCAAGCGGAAAGTGTGTAGGGCTTGTTGCCGGAAAAGTTCATCGCTGTCACGTTGCCGAGGGCGACAAAGTCATCAGCGCCATCGAAGTTAAGGGCCTTGTCAATCTTTCCGGCCACCGAGCATCCGGAAAAGGCCAGGCCGTTCCTCAGCGTGCCTGTATTTCCGGATACACTCGACGAGTCGCTGACCACGTTCCCCGATGTCTCATCAAACTTCCAGTGACCTATGAGGTTGCCGCTAGCTACCGAGATATCCACGGTCAGGGTGAGCTTGGCCGACCCGGAGCCCGCCGCATTCGTGGCTTCGATACTGATCGTGCTGGTCCCAACCGCGCTAGGGGTCCCCGAAATGAGCCCGGTCGTCGCGTTCCCGGTCAGTCCCGCCGGGAGGCCCGTGAAGTTGAAGGATGAGGGGCTGCCGGATGCCGTTATTTGATAACTGAAGGCTTGGCCGACGACACCCGTGGCCACCGTGCTGCTGGTAATATCTGGCGCCGCTGTTGTGGCGGAAGCGTGCAACTGGGAGACCTCCAAGGCCGTCAATGCCCTGTTGTAAACCCTGACCTCGTCCAACGCGGCTTGCAAAATCACTGAGCCATCCATGGCTGAAGTGATGGGGGTTCCATTGTTGAGGTAAGTGCCAATGCATATACTGCCCACAAAATCCCCAAGGATCCCGGTGGCCGCTGGACCCGTCGCGTCGGAAATTCCGTTAAGGTACAAGCTCATGTTGTTTCCGTCATAGGTGCCAACCACATGGTTCCACGCTCCTGCCGCCATGGTGGTGGCGCCGAACAGGTCGGAGGGTGAAACGCCATCCCGCCGCATATAGATCCTGCCGGCGCTCAACGCGAGGAAATACTGCCCGGCGACGCCCTGGTTAAAGTTCGACAGGATGACGCCGCTTTCGGCGGCGGGCGGCTTTACCCATGCGGAAATAGTGTACGGCTTGGTACCCGAGAAGTTCATTGAGGTCACGTTGCCAAGGGCAATGTAGTTGGTGATGCCATCGAAACTCAAGGCCGCGCCCACCTTGCCGGCCACCGAATTCCCAGAAAACGCGAGGCCACTCTTTAGCGCGCCCGTATTTCCGGATCCGCTGGATGAATCGCCGGCTGAAGTCCCCGAGGTTTCGTCCAGCTTCCAAAAGCCAATGAGGTTATCGCTGGCCACTTCCGCCGCATCCGCGAACGGTCCTAAAACCATGGGGCCGCAAATAGAGAGGATCAAGATGCCGATGCTTATGCGGAAGTTATTCAAACTCATGACACCCTTTCCTCCTGCGATGGGAAACTGTTCGTGTTTGTGCGCATCTTTTCAGGGCAAACCATGACTCAGCCTATGTAATATTGCATTTCATGTCGGAAACTAGGTGGTTTTCTGCAAAACATATGGACGATCCTGCCAACGCCGACGCCGACCTACGGCAGGTTTGACGAACCAAGTCCATCCAGCACATCGCTGTGACCAGCACATTCCGACCCAAACGTCAGGATGGTCGGATTTCCCACAACCCGTGTTCGGTTCTTGTTAAGAGACGACCATGAGTTAATATCCTTTCGGAACGATCTTGAAATATCCAGGGATGATTTTGTCCAAAAAACGGATGATTTTGTCATGAGCGCGGGCAAATTGCCCACGGTGGGCATGGAGGTTTTCAAGTCCTCCGGGGGTTTCCCTATCGCCGTGGCCTTCATCCCCCAACATGGCGCGTCGGAGATCCATGACCACGTTTACCATGAGGTCGTCTTCGTGGAGGCCGGATCGGTTGATCACCTCACGGTGGACGGATCTCATCCGCTGGTTCCCGGCGACATCCTTATTCTACAGCCCCAGGTCTGGCACGGTTACGCCCATCCGAGGCACCTCGGTATCATCAATTGCTTTTTTGCGGAAAGGGCACTGCACCCTCTTCAGCACCTCCTCCCCCATTGCGTGGAAGCTCTCTTCCTGGTCAAACGCCGATCTCGACAGCCACGGGAAACCCCGCCCCTGCTGCTGCACGCACCCGTGGAAAAGCGCGGATTGTTCCGCGACAACCTGGGGGTTCTGGCCTCTGAGCTGGAGCGCCGTGAACCTGGATGGGAAGCCGTGGCGAGCACCCGTTTGTTGGACTTGCTGATATTCCTGGCGCGCCTAGGAGGCGGCGCGAACCGCGAGAAGGCGATGCCAGCAAGCCGGGCGGATCGTGCAGTGATGTGCGCGGTGCACCACCTGGATGAGAACTTTAATCGCGGGGTTTCCCTGGAGGAGCTGTCGCGCTTGGTCCATATGAGCCCGGAGTACCTATCGCGCTCCTTCACCCGGTGCATGGGCATGGGCATGGTGCGCTACATTCATCACCTGCGCGTGGAAGAGGCCTGCCGCCAATTGCGTTATAGCGATGATGCCGTAAAGGAGATCTCGGTCCGGATGGGCTATGAGGACCTGGGCTACTTCGAACGGGTATTTCGCCGGCAAGTGGGCTGCACGCCACGGGATTACCGAGCAGAAAATCCGTCCGGCGTCCGGGGAGTGCCGGGCCCCTAATGAATCTGGAAACTGCAGTTAAAAACCAACCGGCCTAAAAGCAAGGGACTGTCCCTTCCCGAATCCCCCGAATGGGGGACGCCGGGAGGGACGGTCCCTTGCAATACAAAGACTTACCTTTCAACTGCTGTTTTTAGGATTAATCGCGCCGGGTATTCCTACAATGAAAACAAGGGCTGGAAATCAACACCGCGCTTGCTCCTCTTGGTTAGCCAAGCTACCGTAACCCGTCCCTCAGGAACAACCTTGCGCATCCACCGCGTTTTCAGATGAGTTCGGAAAATCAAGGCTGCAAACAGGCACCAGCTTCTCGTCCTTTGAAAGGAATGGGGCCAAACGCGAATGACAGGCCTCCTGATCTTCCAACTTTTCATGCACCGTGAAAAGCGTTGATCCGCTGCCGCTGAGGCAAATGGGAGTGCCGGACGCCCGCAGGCGCGTGATGAGTGCGTCCATGGCCGGGTAGGCGCGGACGCAGGCCGGTTCTAAATCGTTTTGAGGACGCGAAAGCCCGCTCTGGCTCCAGGGTGCTATCCAAATGCCGGCAGGCTGCGCCTGCCAGTCACCGGGTCGGCAGGCGCGGTACACCTCGGCGGTGGCGCAGGGGAAGCTTGGCAGGATCAGGTTGAAAAATAGCTGGCGATGGGGAATGGACTGCACGCGCTCACCACGACCCGTGCATAAGGCCGTGCCGCCATGGAGAAAAAAAACGGTGTCGGAGCCGAGCGCAGCGGCCAGGGGCGTGAGTTCACGCCGCAAGCGCTCGTCGTCGAGGTTCAGGACATGCCGCGCCAGCAGCTTCATGGTGGTGATCGCGTCGCTGCTCCCGCCACCCAGGCCCCCGCCGGCCGGGATGATCTTTTCAAGGCGAATGGCGTACTCGCCAAGCCCCGGGAAGCGCTGTTGCATGAGCCGTAGCGCCTTCACCGCCAAGTTGTCCTCTCCGGAAGGGATGCTTGCACCCGCGCCTAGGACGCAGGTGCTTTGCGCCGGAGAGATCTCCACCGTGTCGGCGAGGTCCACGGTGTGGAGCACGGTTTCGAGTTCGTGGTAGCCGTCGGGCCTGCGGCCCAGCAAGCGCAGAAAGAGGTTGACCTTGGCGGGCGCCTGGGCTCGCCAAGGGGGATCGTTGTTATTTCCTGGCACGCTGTTTTTGAAATCTGCTTTTGCCATTTTCAGTTTCATCCAGCGCGCCGCGTTGCCCGCGCCAAAGCCTCGTCGAGCAAGCCCTCAAGGCGGCGCGAGTCCTCGGTGGAAAGCTCCACGCGGATTTCGATCACGGCGACCGGGAGATACTGCGACGCCGGCTTCCATTTTACGGCGTCCTTGGCGGTGATAAGCAGCGAAGAAGCTCCGCAGCGGCGCGCCTCCGCGGCGACGGCATCGAATTCGGCTTGCGCGTAGCGGTGATGGTCGGAAAAAAAACGCCAGCCGGCTAGATCGATGCCGCAGTGGCGTATGAATCCCAGAAAGCTCTGGGGGTTGCCCAGGCCGCAGACCGCAAAATAGGGACCCACCCCCTCGAAGGGACGACCGGTGAGATCGAAGAGCCCGGCGGCGGCCGTGTGAGCCCGGACGACAGGGAGCCGTGGAAAACGTTGGTTCAATTGCGCCACAAGGGCGGCGACGGCGCTGGCGTCGGCCTGCTCAACGCGCGTGATCACGGCCAGGTGGGCGCGCCGCAACGCCCCCAAGGATTCGCGCAAGCGGCCAGTTGGCAGCAGCCGGTCGCGCTGCGGCGGGCGGGTGCCATCCAGCAGCACGATATCGAGGTCGCGCGCCACGTCGCGGTGCTGGAAACCATCATCCAGCAGCGCGGAGCCAAAACCCTGTGCGCGCGCCGCCTCCATGCTGCGGCGGCGCCTGACGCCCACGAAAACGGATGACTCCCCCAGACGCCGGCGATAGAGCATGGCCTCATCCGATCCCTCCGCTCCGCCGCGATAACCGCGCAGCAACAACGCTGGCCGCAGGCCCCGAACCGCCAAGCGCTCGTGGAAATACAAACAGAAGGGAGTCTTGCCGGTGCCACCCGTCGAAAGATTTCCGACACTGACGACGGGAAATCCAGCGCGATACGGGCGCGCAAAAAAATCATACCAGAGGTTTCGCAACCACACCACCACCCCGTAAGCGACGGCGAGAGGAGCCAGCAGGACGCCGGGGGCACCGGCCAACCCGCCTGGGCGGGTTCCGGGCTGCAAGGTTAGCCGGCCGCGACCTTCAGCAGTGCTTTGGAGCGCGCCACTTTCTTGCGGATTTTGCGCAGCGATTTCGTCGTCTCGGCGCGGGGACGGATGGTGATTTTTTTCCCTTCCGGGCCATCCTTGACGGCCACGCGCGGCGCGGCGGCGAGCTTTCCCTCCAGTTTGACCTTCTTGGTTTGCAGTTTTTCAAGCTGCTTTTTGAGCTGCTCCGGGGTCTTATGCACGTCGGTCCTTTCTCCCGCGAGCATAAAGCCTTCTCCCTGGCTGCAACACGAATGAGCACGACCTTGAGCGAGTTCGCAAGGGGTTATCATCGGTGCCGGAAATCAGTAAGGAGGAAGACCCATGGCGAAGATGGTGAAGGACACCCAAAAGGTGACCTGCCCACGTTGCGGCAAAGAAATCCTTTACGCGCGCGTGGTCAAGTCGTGGTTCGACCCGGGCAAAAAGGGGGACCGGATGTTCAAGGGCATGGTCCACCGTTGCCAATGCGGGGTCTTCGACAAGGAAGGGCGCGACGTCAAGACCCTGGTCGGCTAAAACATGACGAACTCCGGCAAAATAAAGGTCCAGGGCGCCGTCGTTGACATGGACGGCGATGAGATGACGCGAATCATCTGGGCGCTCATCAAGGAAAAACTGATCCTTCCCCACCTGGACCTGAAGCTCCACTCCTACGACTTGTCCGTCGAAAACCGCGACGCCACCGAGGATCGCGTCACGCTCGAGGCGGCGGCGGCCATCCAGAAACACCACGTCGGCATCAAATGCGCCACCATCACGCCCGACGAGGCGCGCGTCACGGAATTCAAACTGAAAAAGATGTGGAAAAGCCCCAATGGCACCATCCGCAACCAGCTCGGCGGCACCGTGTTCCGCGAGCCCATCGTCTGCAACAATATCCCGCGCCTGGCGACCAACTGGAAAAAGCCCATCGTCATCGGCCGCCATGCCTTCGGCGATCAATACGCCTGCCAGAACCTCAAGATCCCCGGGCCGGGCCAGCTCACGCTGCGCTTCACCGGGGCGAATGGACAAACTATCGAGCGCGAGGTTTACCGCTACGAAGGGCCGGGCGTGGCGCTCGCCATGTACAACACCGTGGCCAGCATCACCGACTTCGCCCGCTCCTGCTTCAGTTATGGGCTGGCGCGCAACTACCCCGTTTACCTCAGCACCAAGAACACCATCCTCAAGGAGTACGACGGAGCGTTCAAGGACATCTTCCAGGACACCTACGAGCGCGAGTTCCGCGCGGCCTTTGAGAAACAGGGCTTGAGCTACGAGCACCGGCTCATTGACGATATGGTGGCCTGCGCCATGAAGTGGGAGGGCGGCTACATCTGGGCCTGCAAGAACTACGACGGCGACGTGCAGTCGGACATCGTGGCCCAAGGCTTTGGAAGCCTCGGCCTCATGACTTCCGTGCTGGTCTGCCCGGATGGCAAAACCATCGAGTCAGAGGCGGCGCACGGCACCGTGACCCGCCACTATCGCCTTCACCAGCAGGGCAAGAAAACCTCAACCAACCCCATCGCCTCGATTTTCGCCTGGACGCGCGGGCTGGCGCACCGCGGCAGGCTTGACGGCAATCCGGAGCTGGTGCGCTTCTGCGATATCCTGGAGCAAGTCTGCATCGCCACGGTGGAGTCGGGCCGCATGACCAAAGACCTGGCGCTCTGCATCCACGGCGAGGAAATGCGCGACAACCAGTGGCTCTCCACCGAGGATTTCTTTGCCGCCCTCGAAACGGGCCTGGCGAAAGCCCTGAAGAAATAACGGCCTTCGCGCCGGGGCCGCCGCTCCTTCGTCAGGATTTTCTGGAGTTTTGCCCCAACACCCTCGGGGTTGAGGGCGGAACGCTATGAGCCGAAGTCCACCTCGCAACCGCGTCCGCTTGTGCGCGTGACGGTGAACCCCACCAGCTCGAAGGTTTCGGCCACGGAGGGGCTGACCAGCACTCTGTAAGAGCGGTTGCGATCACGCGCCATGTGGATGAAGCGCGCGATGTAGGACATTTCAAGAGAATCCATGTATTCGATATTGAGCAGATCGACCTCCAGGACATCGGCCTGCTCGCTCAAAAGCAGCATGAGCTCATCGCTGAAACGATCCGCGTCGAGGTCGGCTTGCCGCTTGTAGCTGAGTCGCCCGGGCTGATGTGGTTCGTCCAAGGTTTGCAACCTCCTGTATTTTATCCCCGCGTTCGCAATGTCACGTTTTTTGAAGCAGCCCCAGTCCCGCGCACAGCCGCAAGGGCAGGCCCGCGGGACCGCGATCTCTCTCCATCGCCCCGCGAATATGCTCGCAGGCCGCCCGCGGGATGCGCCGGGCGCGCAACGGCGATGCGGTGGCCCCGAGGGCGCGCAGCGCGGCCATCAGGAAGGCGAGCCTGGGATAGAAGTGCGTTTCATCCGCCAGCGCAGAGTCCAGGACCCGGTGGCGACCGATCATCCCGCGCCACTCTCGCTCGGCGAACAGCGGGAGGAACCTTCCTCCCTCCCCCGCCTCGCGGAAAGCCGCTTTCAGGGGCTCCAGGCTGGGTTCCAGGAACTGGCTGAAGGCCAGCCACCCTCCGGGCTTCAGCAGCTTCAGCAAAGATTCTAGAGCCACGGGTGCGTCGGAAAACCACTGGAAGACCCCGCCCGCATACACCAAATCAAAGGAATCATGGCGAAAAGGCGGGCGTTCCCCGTCCGCCATCACCAGGATCGCCCCCGGCGGCAGGGCCTCGCCGAGGCATCCCCGACCGGCGGCGTGCAGGTCGCTCAACACCAACCGGCCCCCGGGCGCGAAAGCCTGCCGCAGGGCCCGGGTCTGCAGTCCGGTATGGAAGCCGATTTCAAGGACGGACGAAAAGCGGCGATCTCCCTTCAATACCATGGCGGCGAGACGCCGGGCCAGCAACGCATGGAAGGGCGGTTCGCCATAGGCCGCGGCGCTGCGTGCGAAATCGCGCGCGATGATTCCCGGCCTCAGCATCCAAGTTCCGCGAGCAGGGCGGCCACCTGCGCCGGCTCCTCATAGAACAGCCCATGGCCGAGCCCTTGCAGCAAAAGCACCGACGC
>JAHFOS010000220.1 GCA_023261545.1 bacterium | reverse complement strand
TGAAAAAAGAGCGCCGCCTGAGTCACCACCTCAGCCACGGCGGAGAGTTTGAGATCGCCGTAAGGAGTCGGCAGCACCACGGGCTTGCCGGTTTTCTCCAGAATCTCTTTGACAACTTCAACCTTCTGGGATTCCAGTTCCTTAACCCCGAGGGCCAAGAGCAAACCCGCTCCCTTGCCCTGTCGGTTCAGTTCCTTCACCTGCCGCTCCAGGGCCAGAAGCCCCAGGGCGCGCTCGCGCTTGCCGCTATCTGCATCCCCCGAGCCGAGCAGGTTGACGGCATCGGCAAGGTCCTGGCCCGCCTCCTCGATATTGGCCTTGAGAGCCTGCAAGGTAAGGGAGGAAAGGGCGGAACCGCCAGCCTGGGATTCCACGAAGGCGGTCACCGCCGTGCTGTGCGTGTTCACCTGCGCCTGTTTAATGTCAGCCTCCACCCCAGGAAGCAGGAGCGTCAGGACTTCCCCCTGCGGGGACAGGGCGGAAATCTTATAGCTCCCCTTCTTCACCCTGGCGCGGAAGGAGCCATCAGCCGCCAGTTCGCCGTTCACTTCCTCGCCGGTGCTGATCTCCCTGAGCACGATCCTGCCCTTCCCCGAAGCAGCGCGATTCGCCCCAGCCTTGGAGAGCCCTTGCTCGAAGGCAACTTGGCCCGAGACCTCGACAAGCTGCTCGGTGGCGGCGGAAGAAGGTGCCGCCGGGGCTTGTTGAGCCGTGGCCAGAGAGCCCGGGGCTGCCGCTGGGCCAACCTGGAGCTTAGATTGCCAGTTTTCCCCTCCACCCCCGCCGCACGCCAACCCGAATCCCAGGACCGCGCCAATCAGGGCGAACGGAACAAATCGAAGATGCCGATAATTCTCCCAGATCCTCATTCCGCCCCTTTGAGCGCCACGCTACGCGCGCCCACATCTTGGGGGCGTACCCTACAGCCTATTTGAAATCGGCCCAAAGTCAACAGTCGAAATTTCTTCAAATTTACTCGCCATACTTCACTTTCACATGGTTTTTCTGTGCGGCGTAGGGATTGTCCTCACCGCTGAGCAGGATGCCGAGATGAAGCATGGCCTAGCCCTCGGAATTGAAGGTCATACCGGATTCTCTGCCTTGATGCATCAGGAAAGTTCGTGAAAAGTGATTTAAAGCGTTCATTCCTTTTGGTGCTACGACAAGATCCCCGCCGTTCGCCTTTTATCCCCAATTTTGGGGGGTAAGCCTGTCGAAAGATGGACGGCACGGCAGTTCATGCTTCGACAGGCTCAACACGAAAGGGCCTAGTTGTTGACACCGCAATGCAAAGGCTCGAACCATGGGCTGAACGCTTACCAAAATCTTAACGATTAGACATTGACCTCACGACCAGCGGCGCATGAATTCGAGGCGGCGCGCCTCGGGGTCCTTGCCGCCCCGGAGCGCGAAATCCTCGCAGGCCTCGTAGATCGGCAGCAGATCGCCGTAACAGCTATGGGCCACGGGCCGCGGCGCGATGGCGGTCTCGAAAGTCACGAAATCGCGGGTGGCTTCGGCCCAGGGCTTGCCGCTGTCGGCCTGGAAGGCGCGCAGCGCAGCGCCCAGGCTGGCGCCGGCTTGCGTGCGCAGGCGCCGCACGGGGACGCCAAAGACGTCGGCGAAGACTTGCATCAACGCGCGGTTGCGGCTGGCGCCGCCCGTGGCGTAGAGCATCTTAGGGGAAGGCAAGTGCCGGCTGTGCAAACGCTGGGAGAGCGCCTGGGCCTCGAAGATGGCCCGGCATTGCCCTGCCGCGTCAGACGCGGCCAGCCCAAAACGGTACACCTGGGCGCGGCGCGTCAGCGGGGTTATTTCCTCGCAGAAATAAGGCAACATCAGCTTGCCGCGGTTTCCCGGGGGGGACTCCTCCAGCGCCGCCTCGAAGCCGTTCCAGTCGAGACCCTGCTCCGCGCGCACCTTTTCGCGCGCCAGCGATCCGTTGGCGTAGCAGATGAGGCTCATGTAGCCGCCGGAGGGACTCACGAAGACGTGGCCCTCGCCGCTCGGGCTCACGCGCAGCTCTTCCGCCACGGCGAAGTTGGTGTCCGAAGTGCCGAGGCTGATGGCCGCGAGCCCGGGTTCGGTGAGCCCGAGTCCCACCAGCGTGCAGGGATTATCTCCGCTGAAGACCAGCACCCGCGCCGCGGCGGGCAGGCCGTAGCGCTCGACCCAGGTGCGCCCGATGTTCCCGGCGAAAGTGTTGGGCGCGACGAGGGGTGGCAGGCGCCGCGACAGTCCGGCGGCGGTGGCGGCGATCAGGCGCGGG
The DNA here is from genome assembly GCA_023261545.1 of bacterium. GTDB lineage: Bacteria > Planctomycetota > JADGBV01 > JADGBV01 > JADGBV01 > JAHFOS01. Next base: position 3,786 of record JAHFOS010000220.1, on the reverse strand, counting down.
TGCCAGTCGCGCGCTTTGAGGTCCATGAGGTTCATGCCCGAGCCGTCTCCGTGATCTATCGGGGCATCCGCTCCCAGGAGCAGCGAGCAAATGAAACTGCTCACCAGGTGGATGCGCGCCGTGGCGGCGTAGGCCGCGCTCTCCTGCTTTGCGAATTTGCGGATCTGCGGGCCGCTGAAACGCAAAGTGGCGGGCGAACCGCTGAGCGCGGTGAGGCCCCCCAGAAGTTGGGCCGCCTCCTCGATCTCGCGGCATTCTTCGGCGCTGGAAGCGTCGAGCCAGATGGGCGCGTGCGCCCTCGAAAATGCGTCTTGGAGTTGTTCGTGCAGAGGTCGGCGCGCGTCGAGTTCGGCGAGCCTTCTCGAGAACCCCTCCTTGAGATAAACCGTGCCGTGTTGCTGTCCGGCTCCCGAAACCGCCACTAGGCGCCGCAAATCCACGCCCGAGCTGGCGAAGGCCGCCATAAGCCGATCCAGGGCTTCCACCCACAGCAGCGGGGGGCTCCAGGCCTCACCCCCCGGCCCGCGCAGCACGCCGTTTTCGGTGCCGTATTGCGGCAAATCCCTGGTGAAAACGATGGAATGCTCGAAAACCACGGCCTTGCTTTCCGTATCAATGGCGAGCCCGGAAAGCGACTGGGTGCTGGAATCCAGGCCGAGGTAGATGCCCACGCGCGTTTCCCTAGAAGACGGCGATGGCCACGCCGACCGAGGTGATGATCTGGAACATGATCTGGGTCAAATCCTTGGCCAGCACGAGGTTGCTGGTTTTTATGGCGAAATCTTCCGGCACGATGATGGTGTCTCCGGGCGCCATGGCGAAGGGCAGGCTGGAGGAACCGCGGCCGGAGATCCACGTTTGCGCCTCGCGGAACGACGACGCCGGCACCACCTGTCCCCCCGCGCGGATGACGAAGACGTTCTCGCGGTCGGCGGACGAAGTCATGCCGCCGGCGGAAGCGAGGTAGTCCGCGAGCGAGTGCTGCGCCGAATAGGCCACCGTATTGGGATTATGCACCTGCCCCAGCACGTAAACCACGCCCGGCATGGGCGGGAGATAGAGATCGTCCCCGGCCTCCAGCGCGAGGTTGTCGGTGCTGGCGGCGAGGACGATGGGATCGGAGGGGAGGTTCAAGGCCACGCGACCCGGAGAGGTGGTGGAGCGGATTTTTTCGACGAGCCGCACCTGACGGCTGTAAATAGCGCCGTTGCGCGCTGTCTGCTCGCTGTTCAGGGCTTGTTCATCCCCGGAGATGGAGGACTGCAACAGGTTTTTCTCCAGCCGGTCGCCCAGTTCGCGGAGTTGGGCGTTGTAAACTTCGGCCACGGAACGGCGCAGGAAGTAGGCGCCGGCCAGGTAGGCGTCCGACTTGATGCCGCCCGCGGCTTCGATAAGGTCGCTCAGGCGCGCGCCCTTGCGCAACAGGTATTCGCCGGGCCGCGCGAACTCCCCGCGCGCATGCACCAGCACCGCCGCCGCGGGTTGGGAGGGAACGGTGATGGTGTCGCCGGGCTCCAGGAATACGGCGCGCAGGGCGGCGGCGTCCTGCCCGTGAGTGCCCGCGGCGATGCGCAGGACGTTGCCGCCAGGCGTCAGCCTGGAAAGCGTGATGGCATTGACGTTGGCCGCGGGGGTGAGCCCGCCGGTGGCGGACAGCGCGTGCAGCAGCGTCATGTTTTCCACGAATTCGATCTCTCCCGGGTGCAGCACCTCGCCCGTCAAATGCACCGTGGCGGGAGCCAGCGTGGCGTCGCGCGCGAAGACCTCGATCTCGTCCCCGGGCAGGACGGTGAAAATATCGAGTTCCGGGGACTTCAGATCGAACTCCAGCGAACGGTGGTGCACCCTACCTTCACGGTCATTGCCGAGCTTGAAAGTGCGTCCTTCCGCGAAAAACCTTCGGAGGATAAGCCCGCCACCCTGCACGGGAGCGAGTCCCCCCGCCTTCTCGATGGCACGCCGCAAGGTGAGCCCCGCCGTGGTTTCATAAACCCCTGGGTGGATCACGGCCCCTCTGACGAGGAAGGATTTCCCGGAAAGCAGGCTGCGGGGCAGCACGTGCACCACGTCGTAGGCCAGGAGCCTGGTCGCGGCGAACTGCGCGCGATCCACCGTGAGCGCGTCCACGGTTTTGCCATCCGGAGAGGGGCGGTAGATGTTGACCCGGCCCGGCTCACCCATGGGGGTCCAGCCGCGGCCAAAGCGCAGCAGCTCCTCAAGCGTGCCGTTGCCGGAGATCTCATAGACGCCCGGCGCCAGCACGTCGCCGAGCAGCACGCAGGTCGAGCCGATGGGCGGAACGTACACCAACTCGCCGCCGGTGAGCGTGATGGGCTGCCAGTCTCCGGTGAGCAGCAATTCGTAGAGGTCCACGGTCCTGAGCAGCTTGCCGTCCTTCTTGATGGCGATGGCCCGCAGCGATCCATCCTTGAGGACGCCGCCCGCGGCCAGCAAAGCGTCCAGCAGGCTGGTCTGCGGGGGTATGAGGCGCACACCGGGCTGAAGCACCTGCCCGATGACGTAAACCGAGCGCTGCAAGCGGGATTTGAGTTGCAGATATATCTTGGCGCCCTTGTAATGTTCCGCGAAGGCCTGGGTGATGCGTTCCTCGGCCTCGCGGTAGTTCGCTCCGGCCAGCCCGATGACCCCGACCTTGGGGAAGAAGATCCGCCCCTGACTGTCCACTTCCGCTTCGAGCTGGAGGTCCGCGCTTCCAAAAGTGGCGAGGGCGAAGACGTCCCCCGGCGCAACCCGGTATTCGGGATCGTAATCGCGGTTCTCCCCGAGCGCCGCGGGGATTTGGGAGAAAATGTCGTAGCCTATTTGATGCGGCCGGCGATCCGCAAGCTCCAGGCGCGAGAAAAAAGAGGCTTCGGAGGTGAGCATGCGCGTGTAAGCGGCCTCCAGGACACTGGCCTTCTGGGGCGTGGCGCCCGGGAGCACGGACTTTTCGAGAGTCAACGCGCCCGCGCTCCCGATCTCTCCAGGGACTTGCGCGTCCTTGGCCTTCGCGCGCAAACGTTCCAGGGGCGACGAATCCTGATGGGAGGGATCCTCGCTCTGTGGAGGGGCGGAGGTCTCCGCCTTTAGAATTCCAGACGTCGGAGCCGCTTTCGCCGCCGGGGCCGCCTGCGCCGCGCACAGCGCCAGAACGGATACCCCAAGATATTTAAGGAGCTTCACGAGACGACCTGAACCATCGGAATTACAAGGAGCAGAAAAGTATATCGGGGACACGCTTTTAGACAATGAAAACAGCCTCCAAGGCGCCGCCGGGCCGGATGCGGATTCGTCGCGGACTCGCCAAGCCTCCCGACGGCGTAAAGTGACCCTGGAAAACTGGCTCGCTGAATGAAACACTGTATAGAAATCATCTTTCACGAGTTTTCCTGATGCCTCAGGGCAGAGAGTCCGGCGTTACCTTCAAGTCCGAGGGCTAACCCATGCTTCGCCTCGGCATCCTTATCAGCGGTGAGGGCACCACCTATGCCGCCATCGCGGCGGCGGCGGGTGACGGCCGCATCGCGGCGCGCATCGCGCGCGTGATCTCCTCGCGCGCGGATGCGGGCGGGGTAGCGCGCGCGCTCTCTCTCGGCCATCCCGTAACGGTGGTGGATCCCAAGGACCCGGCCCATCACCGCGCCGTGGCCGACGTCCTGGCCGCCGACGGGGTGGACCTCGTGATCATGGCCGGCTGGCTGCACCTGTGGAAGATCCCGCCGGAATGGGTCGGGCGCACCATCAACACCCATCCGGCGCTGATCCCCGCTTTCTCGGGCCGGGGCT
>JAHFOS010000075.1 GCA_023261545.1 bacterium | reverse complement strand
TCCGCGACTTCGGTGGGGCGGATACATTCGTGGGCCTCCTGCGCCCCGGCCTTGGCGGCATAGGTGTGCGGCTTGGGCGGCAGATACGGCTCCCCGTAGCGCGCCAGGATATAGCGCCGCAACGTTTCCAGGGCTTCCGCGGCGATGGCGGTGGAATCGGTGCGATGGTAGGTGATGTGGCCTTCCTCGTAAAGTTTCTGGGCCAGGGCCATGCACACTTCGGCGTCCAGCTTGAGCACGTTGGCCGCCTTGGCCTGCATGTCGGCGGTGGTGAACGGCGCCTGGGGGAAGCGCCGCTGCTCCTCGCGCGTGGTGCGCAGCACGCGGAAAGGCGACGCTTTCTCAAGCTCGTCCGCCACTTCCCGCGCCTGATCTTCGCTGGCGAAGCGCGCCTCTTTGCCTCCCTGGCCACCTTCACCCCCTTGGCCCCCTGGGCTTTTGAGCCGCGCCTTGAAGCGGATGCCGTCTTTCTCGTGCCGCGTCAAAACACGGAAATAGATTTCCTCCTTGAAATTCGCAATCTCGCGCTCGCGCTCCGCCACGAGGCGCAGCGCAACCGATTGCACGCGCCCAGCGCTTAAGCTCTTGCGGTCCGGGAAGGCGCGCCACAGCGCGGGACTCAGGCGATAGCCCACCAGCCGGTCCAGGATGCGCCGCGCCTGCTGGGCGCGCACCAGCTCCCCGCGCAGCAGTCCGGGGTTTTCCACCGCCGCCAGCACCGCCTTGCGGGTGATCTCCTGAAAGGTGGCGCGGCGGTACTCGCGCTCGGGACCCAGCACCTGCATAATGTGCCAGGCGATGGCCTCGCCTTCGCGGTCGGGGTCAGTGCACAGATACACCCGGCGGACGTCGCGGCCTTCTTCGAGGAGGCGGTCCACCACGTCCTGTTTGTGGATCTCGTAGGTTGCCTCCAGGGTGTCGAGGTCCACGCCCAGGCCGCGTGCGGGGAGATCGCGGAAGTGCCCCATGCACGCCGTGACGCGGAACTCGGAGCCCAGGAAGTCGCGGATCTTCCGGGTCTTGGCCGGGGACTCGACGATGACCAGATCCACCGTCGCCCCGCGAAATAATAATCAGCCGCGCACCGGGCCGCTGTAGAGGTAGCGCGGGCGCATGATGGGCGTGCCTTTGCCGCCGCGCGCTTCGAGCCGCTCGTAAACGATCTGGATGGAGATGCCCACCACGCGCGAGAGTCCGAAAAGGACCGTGTAGTAGCGCTGTTCCTTGAGCCCGCAGGCGTGCAGCAGCGCCCCCGAGGCGGCGTCCACGTTGACGTAGGGGTCCGAGATTTTGTCCTTGGTCTTGAGGAAGGCGGTGCCCACCTTGCGCAGCGTCTGCGCCGTCCTGAAATAGGGATCCGCCGGGCAGAGCTCCTCGCCAAGCTCGAAAAGCACGGCGGCGCGCGGATCCTCCACGCGCAAGACGGCGTGCCCGAAACCGTAGATGAGGTCCTTGTTGGCGTAGCGCGTCTCCAGGATGCGCCGCATCCCCGCCTCGTCGTCGCCGCGCCCCTTCAGTTCTTCGTGGAGCTTCATGATGAAGTCCAGGCACTCCTGGTTGGCCATGCCATGGCGCGGGCCGGCGAGGCCCAGCATGGCGGCGGTGATGCTGCCGTACATGTCTTCGAGGCCGCTGGCCACGGCCTTGCCCGTGAAGGTGCTGAGGTTGCCGCCGTCATGGTCGAAATGCAGCACGTCGAAGACGCGCATCAGGCGGGTGAGCCGCCCGCGGTCGGCGTCCGGGTTCAGGATGTGGACGAAATTTTCCATGTAGCCGAGTTCGGGGCGCGCGGGCGCGGGCGCGCGGCCCTGGTGCACCGCGATGACCTTGGCGGCGAGTTCCGGCGCCCAGGCGATGAGGTTCAGGCAATCCTCGCGGTAATTGCCGGTGCAGCCGGTCATGCCCAGATAGAGCAGGCCCGAGGCGAACCATTTCATGGGATGCCCCTGGCGCGGCAGGGTGCGCAGGTAGTCTTCGAGCCCGGCGGGCAGCGTGGAGCGGCGCAGCAACTCCTTGCGGAAGTCCGCGATCTCCGTCTTGTTCGGCAACTGGCGGTGCAACAGCAGGTAGATGACCTCCACGGGCTCGCGCTGGGCAAGCTCGCGGATGAAGTAGCCCCCATAGCTCAGCCCCTTGTCAGGGTCCACTTCGCTCGTCGGACAGTAGCCTGCGGGGACGCCGCGGAGTCCTGTTTCCAGCTTGTCTTCGGTGATGGCGACGGGCTCCAATCGCGCTCCTCGTATTTTTATACGGCGGCGGCGAGTGTAGGACGCCTGCCAATTTTGCAAGCATTTTCGCGGCCTTTGACGTCCTCAAAAGGAGCGGCGAAGTTGCAGCGCGGGCCCGCGCGCTAGGGTAGGCGGGGTCGTGATCCCATGAGTTCCATCAAGCTCACTCCCGAGCATTTACGCTGGATCAACGAGCGCCTGGCCGCGGTGGATCCCGCCAAAATACTGGAGTGGAGCGCCTTCACCCTGCCCCAGCTCGTCCAGGTCACCTCCTTCGGCCCCACCGGCATGGTGATCCTGGACTTGCTCCACCGCCGCGGCGTGCGCCTGCCGGTCATCTTCATTGACACGCTGCACCATTTCCCGGAAACGCTCGAACACGTGGAGCAAGCGCGCCGCAAATACGATCTGGATTTGCACGTTTACCGCTGCCGCGAGGCCGCGAACCGGGCGGAGTTCGAGGCGCGTTTCAGCCCCGATCTCTGGAAAAAAGAACCCGACCGCTACGACTTCCTCGCCAAGGTGGAGCCGCAGCGGCGCGCGCTGCGCGAGCTGGACGCCCATGCCTGGATCACCGGGCGGCGCCGCTCGCAGGGCGGGGATCGCACTCAGATGCCGGTGCTGGAGTACGACACCAGCGGGCGGCTCAAAGTGAACCCCCTGGCTTATTGGGGCTACACGGAAACCTGGGCCTATCTGCGCCAGAACTCCGTCCCCTACAACGCGCTGCACGACAAGGGCTACAAGAGCGTGGGCGACGTGATGACCACCACGCCCGCCTCCGAGGATGAGTCGGAACGCGCGGGCCGCTGGCGCGGCAGCGGCAAGACCGAATGCGGTCTGCACCTCGACGACATCCCCGACCCGAGCTCGCAGCTCTAGCACTTGGCCGACCTCAAGAACAGCGTCATCGATCTCATCGGCCACACGCCGCTGCTGCGCCTCGACCGCTTCGGGCGCGACCTCCCGGCGCGCATCGCCGTGAAGCTCGAGTCGCGCAACCCGCTGTGCAGCGTCAAGGATCGCGCCGCCCATTCCATGATCGAGACCGCCGAGCAGATGGGGCTCATCCGCCCCGGCACCACCGTCATCGAGGCGACCTCCGGCAACACCGGCATCGCGCTGGCCTTCATCTGCGCCTCCAAGGACTATCCCATCATCATCACCATGCCCGCGAACTGCAGTCCCGAAAAGCACCAGATGCTCGTCACCCTGGGCGCCCGCGTGCACCTCACGCCCGGAGCCGAGTACATGAAGGGTGCCATCCGCAAAGCCCTGGAGATCCAGGAGCGCCTGAAGGACTCCTACATGCCTCTGCAGTTCGAGAACCCCGCCAACCCCAAGGCCCACTTCGAGACCACGGGTCCTGAGATATGGCGCGAGACTGACGGCGAGGTGGATATCTTCGCCGCGGGCGTCGGCACCGGCGGCACCATCACGGGCACCGGCCAGTACCTGAAGGCACGCAAGGGCGGCCTGCACATCGCCGCCGTGGAACCCAGCGGCTCCCCGGTGCTCTCGGGCGGCACGGCCGGCCTCCACAATATCCAGGGCATCGGCGCCGGCTTCATCCCCAGGATCTTGGACCGCGAGGTCTATGACGAGGTGATCACCGTCAACGACGACGAAGCCGCACAGGCCTGCCGGCAGTTGGCGCGCACCGAAGGCCTGCTCGCCGGCATCTCCTCGGGGGCCAACCTGCACGCGGCAAAAATCCTGGCCCTGCGGCCAGAAAACAAGGACAAGCTCATCGTGACGCTGATCTGTGACACCGGCGAGCGCTACTTCAGCACCGGGCTGTTCCCGCCGCCTGATGCCAGCGCAATAGTTCCTCCGGTCCAAAATGCGAAAAGTTAAGGCAAAATATTGCATTCCAGCTTCGTGAAGCTCCTGGCGCTGCTCCGGGGCTGGCTCAAATCCCGCGTTGCCGCTCCAGGGCCAGGGCGGCCCCGCGATAAGCCGGCCCGAACAGAGGGCGTCACTAAGGAAAACAGCGCCAAATCAGCCCAAGCGGAGCAACCGCGGACCCACACGGTGGTGGCCCTGAAAGGCTGGGTGCACCGCGTCCTGGGCCCCCCGGGAAGCCTGAAGCTCTGGGCCGCCATCCTTGTGGCCGGCGCGGCGGTTGTCGCTCTGGTCTGGCACCTCAAGACCGCCCCGCCCCACCGGCTGCACGTGCCCGGACGGCTCTCCGCGCGCGAACTGCATCTCACCTATTGCGCCTCCTGCCACGAGGACAAAGGCCGCCCCTTGCGCCCGGTCAGACTCGACCTCGCGGCCTTCGCGGAAACTGTGCGCCAGGGCCGCGGCGCCATGCCCGCCTTCGAAGGCGTGCTCGACGACGAGGAATACGAGAAAATCTACCGACACCTCAAGGGCGCGGAGTAGTGGATTCACTTTTCATATTGATTCTTATTGATAATCATCCGAAAATTATCGGTTTTATCGTGGGCACACTGATTTTGAAAACGCCAAAGCAGATTCGATGCGCAAAAATATTTTAGGCTCATCCGAAAAATGCGTACTTTTCAAGAATTTTCACACGGGTACACGGTCGAGCAAAACTGGAACCAAATCGAACTGCCGGGGGATTTTCCACAGATTGCACAGATTAACACAGATAATAATCAAATCAGGGCCGCCCTTTTTAATCGGTGCAAATCTGTGTAATCTGTGGATGCTCCCGAGTTGAAGACGTGGAGAGTCGAGAACAAATAGGGAAAATCCTGCTAGAGGTACGCATTTTTCGGATGAGCCGCCAGTATTATTATACAGATGGATTTTTGGTCTTGTATGCCGATTCACACAGCGTAAAAGGAGCAAGCCTTTTTACGCGCCATGAAACTTGAGCCCCGCGGGGGTTCAAGTCACAGGGGGCTCCAGGACGGAGCCTTGAAAGGGGCTTGCCCCTTTGGGGGGCCAAGTGTTAGGTCCGGTTCTGATCGGGAACGATCCGTAGAAATTTCAGCCCTCTCCCGGCCACTCAGCGGCCAACCGGGCGGGGTCTTGCAACTCGCCGTGGAAGGGGCGCAGGCGCAGGGTCCATTCCGTTTCTCGGGGGGTGAGGACGTGGGCGGGCTGGGGGCCGGGGCCGCAACTGTTGCTGCCGAGGCCGTTCAGCGCGTGGTCCAGGTGCAGCCAGGTGCAATCCTCGAAGCGCAGTTCGTGGTGATGGCGGGTGGCTTCCAGATGTTCCGGGGAGCAGTGGCGGGCGGCGAAATTCATGACTTGCTGGGCGACGGCCAGCAGCCCCGTGCCGCGCAGGTCCGTGATGGCGGCCCAGCGCGTGTCGGTTTTGTTGCCGTTCTCCTGGGGAAAGACGTAGGGGACGAACTGCTCACGCACGGACCCTGAATAGCGGCCTACGGGCTGGGATTGCTTGCGGTCGCAATAACTCTCGCCTGGCCCGCGGCCATACCAGCACACGTTTTTAAAGCGCCCCGGCAGCACCAGCCGGTAGCCGAGTTTAGGCCAGGGCGGCAGATTATTGCGGGCGGGTGGTGTCACTCGGGTAGCTATGAGGACGTCGCCCGTGCCGTGCACCGTGATGCGGCGCCGCGCCTGGAGCACCGCGATGCGGGCCACGGCGCCCCAGGATTCCTCGATTTCGATGACCACCTTGTCTGGCTCGCGGCTGAGGACGCGGAAGGCGGCCGTGCGGCACAACAATCTGTTGTAGCCGATGCCGCGCCATTTGTGCTGGAGGTTCATGTCGTTGTCCGTCGGAGCGCGCCACACATCGAGCCGCGGGCCCTCTTCGATGAGAGAAAGGCCGTCCAGGTTCCAGTGGGTCATTTTTCCCGTGCGGGTGTCGAAGGACAGGTCGAAGTCCGCGCCGCGCAGGAGCAGGTGGCCGGGTTGCTCGTCCATGTGCAGGTTGCGCGCCGCGCCGTGGGCTCTGGATCGGGCCGTGCCGCGCACACTGGACGAGACGGCGGGCTTGGTGACCGGCCAGGAAAGCTGAATCTGGGCCACTTCGTGCCCGCGCGGCGCCCAGGGCGCGCCCTTAGCCAGCGTGAAACGCAGGTTCAGGAAAGTTTCAGCGCCGGACGATGAAGCGTGACGGGCGCCTTCCAGGCTGACGCGCGCCTTTTCCCCAGGAGCGATACCCCGGACATCCAAATCGCCTTCGGCCACGACGCGGCCATCTTCCGTCAGCGTCCATTCCCCCCGCAGATCATCCAGAGCGCGGAAATGCCGGCGGTTGGTCACCACCACGGCCTGGCCGGTGGCATCCGCCAATTCCGCCGTGAGGGGTTCGAGGATTTTTTTGTACTCCAGGAGTCCAGGATAAGGCCTGCGGTCGGGCCAGAGCAGGCCGTCCACGCAGAAATCCCCGTCGTTGGGGAAATCCCCCCAGTCGCCGCCGTAGGCGAAGAACTCGCCGCCGCGGGCGTCGCGCATGCGCACGCTGTGGTCCACCCACTCCCACACGCAGCCGCCCAGCAGGCGGTCGTGGGCGCGGAAGGCCGCGACGTACTCGTCCAGGCCGCCGGGGCCGTTGCCCATGGCGTGGGCGAACTCGCAGAGGAAGTAGGGCCGCGCGTCGCTGCTATCCGCGCCCTGTTTGCGCACCTCGGGGATATCCGGGTACATGCGGCTCACCACGTCCACGCAGGGCCGGTTGCCCCCGCCGCCCTCGTAGTGGATGAAGCGCGTGGGATCGAGCGCGCGCATGCGCGCGGCCATGGCCTCATGGTTGGGACCGAAGCCGGCTTCGTTGCCCAGGGACCACAGGAGGATGCTGGGATGGTTGCGATCCCGGCGCACCATGCGCTCGGCCCGATCCACGTAGGCGCCACGCCAGCGCGGGTCCACGGAGAGGCTGTTCCAATCCGCCTCGCTGTACTCGTTGCTCATGCCCCCGCAGCCGTGGGTCTCCAAGTCGGCCTCATCAATGACGTAAAGCCCATGGCGGTCGCAAAGGTCCAGGAAGTGCGGATGGGGGGGGTAATGGCTGGTGCGCACGGCATTGATGTTGTGGCGCTTCATGAGGGCGATATCCAGTTCCATGGATTCCAGGCTGACCGCGTGCCCCAGATCGGGGTGGGTTTCGTGGCGGTTCACACCCAGGATCTTGATGGGCACGCCGTTCACCAGGAAACGCCCAGCACGGATCTCCAGGCCGCGAAAGCCCACGTCCACGCGCTGGACCTCGGTGATGCCGCCTTGCGCGTCTCCGTGGATGAGCAGCAACCGATATAGGTGCGGCTCCTCGGCGTTCCACTTCAAAACATTACGGACTTCCAGGGAACCTTCCAGAACAGCCTCGGCGCCTGATCCCAGAGGGGCGGCCAGGGACAGGGAAACCTCCGCCGCGCACGAGTCGTCCGGCGCCAGCAGCCGGGCGCGCACTCGGGGAGGTTGCGCGGGAGTGCCGCCGCTGTTCACCAGCACCATGCGCAGGCCCAAACGGCCGTGGCTGCCCGTGGCGTCCAATCCGGCGCGCGCTTCCGCGTCGAAAAGATGGGCCGCTGGCGGGGCCAGCAGCAGCACGTCGCGGAAGATCCCGGAAAGGCGCAGGAAATCCTGATCTTCGAGGTAAGTGCCGTCGCACCATTTGTAAACCGCCACGGCCAGACGATTTTCGCCCTCCCGGACGAGCGGGGTAATGTCGAATTCGGCGGGAAGGTGGCTGACTTTGCTGAAGCCCGCTTCTTTTCCGTTCACGAAAAGGTGGAAGGCCGAGTTCACCCCGGCGAAATGCAGCAGGATGCGCCGGCCTTTCCACTCCGCCGGCACCTGAAAGCCGCGCCGGTAGAGGCCCACGGGATTTTCCTGGGGAACGAAAGGCGGCTCCACGGGGATGGGATAATTGACGTTCGTGTAATGAGGGCGATCCCACCCTTTGGCGCCATCGGCATTCTCGATCTGCCAGTTGCTAGGCACGCGCAGCAAGGGCCATGCGGAATCGTCGTGGTGCGCGGCGCACCAATCCTGAGGCAGCGCGGTCGGGTTCGGGCACCAGTGAAAACGCCAGTCCCCCGACAGCAGCCGCAGGAAGGGGGAGCGGCCCCGCTCTCCAGACAGCGCCGCGGCCTCGTCGGCGTAAGGCACCATGAGCGCGCGGGCCGGCAAGCGCTGGCGGTGCAGCAATTCCGGATTTTCGATGTCCTGGAGGTCCATAAAAAATGCCCCGAATGAAAACCGGGCTGGAGTCTAACCTGGGATTCCCCAGCGTCCACTCGGCAACAGCCTTTAAAACAAGGATTTCAGGAACTTGTCAAGAAAGAATACTGATGCTGAAAGTATGACTCTTGAAAACTTATACATTTTATGTATAATCTCCTCCAGCCCACGAGGATCGCCCATCCCCACCCATGGCCAAGTTCTCCGAGTACGCCAAAATCATCGAGGAGCGCATCCGCCGCGGTGACTACGCCTTGGCGGGCCTGCCCACGGAAACCCGGCTGGCCGAGGAGATGGGGGCCTCGCGCCTGACCGCGCGCCGCACGCTCCAGCACCTCATCGCCCAGGGCCTGCTGGTGCGCAAGCCCCACGGCCGCGTCGCCATCAATGTTCGCCACCGCCGCCTTTCCGGACACCTGCAACTGGCCTGCCTGGCCCCCACCTTCCAGTCCACGGACATCGAAAGGTGGCGCTTCTCCGTCGAGCGGGCCGCATCCACCAGCAAGGCCACGCTGCGGGTGGTGGATTACACGCATTGGGATTCCCCCGTGATGGCCCAGGTTTTGCGCCGGGGTTTCGACGGGGTTTTCCTGGTGGCGAATTCCGAGGAGATACCTCCCCGCACCGCGGAACAGTTGCAACGCGCCAAGCACTTGGTGATCTTGGGGGGTGATCTGTCAGGGCTCGGCGTGCCCTCGGTGCAGGTCCTGCCGCCAGCTTCCGTCAGCCGGCTGGGCGATCACCTGGTGCAACTGGGGCATCGCAGTGTGGACTGCTTGAACACCCAGCCGAGGGATGCGCAAATCGTGAAGCGCATCGAACACTGGAAATTCTGGCAGAAAATGCGCGGCATTCCAGGCCGGTTGATCGACGACCCGGTGCAGCCCTACGAGCACCCCACTCCCCGGGCGTATGCGGCGCTGGCCCGGCTGCTCAAAAGTGGCGAGTTCGCGGCCACGGGGCTCATCTGCATGACGGAGGAAGCGGCCATTGGCGCCATGCGCGCCCTGCACGAGCATGGATCGGTCCTTGGGAAATACGTCTCCGTCTGTGCCTTCGGCAATAACGGTATCCTGGCCCGGCACCTGAATCCATCGCTCACCATCCTGGAGCCTCCTGATGCCACGCCTTACTTGCGCGTATGCCTGGATTGGTTTGCCCAGAAAACCGCGCCTTGGGCGGGGCCGCTCCTCGTCGAGCCTTCGGAGGTGTCCCTCTTTGCCGGGGAGTCCACCGGGCCTGGGCCCGCCGCCACCGTGCGCGGGCGCCACGCCAAGGCGAACGCTTCCGCACCTGGAAAAGTCCTCCCTTCAGAAAACGGGAAATCTTTTGTGAACGTCAGCGCTTAAATACACTCTGAAAAGGATGCCCATGAAGACCTCGAACTCCATGCTTTGCGCCTCGCTGTTCCTTATGTCGCTGGCCTCAGCCGAAGCGGAAGACGCCGCGGTGGCGGGAAAAGAGGGGGTCCTGGCGCTTCCCGCGGAGATCACTCCCGCCAAGCTGCCTCCGGGCTGCCTTTTGAAAGTCCGCTACAACTGGGACGCCAGCGGGCCCATGAATTATGGGAACCAGGTCTTCACGCACCTCATCGGACCCAAGGGCGTGGGTTTGACGGAGAATCATCACCCGGTGCCGGCCACCAATTCCGAGCTGTGGAAGGGGAAGATCAGCTACGTGCTGCCCATCAAAGTCCCGGAAACCTTCGTGGATGGGGAATACACGGTGGCCATCGGCTTCTACCCCGCGGGGGAGGGAAAAGACAAGGACTTCTCCGAAATCAAGAGCCTGCGGCCGGGTGCCGGTGTCAAACCGGTGGCGTGGGCCAAGGATTGGATGCAGGTCGGCAGCTTCACCGTGGACAAGAACGCCCCCCTTCCCCCCAGGGACACCGAGGGCGCCAAGACGCTGGACCTCACGGGCTACAAGGAAACCTTCGTGGAGGATTTTGACAAGCTCGATGTTTCAGCCTGGGGTCCCGGCACCCGGTGGATCGCCCACACGCCCTGGAACGGGGATTTCGGAGACGCGGCCTTTCTTGATCCGAGTGAGGAAGACCCCTTCACGGTGAAGGATGGTGTCCTGCGCATCGAGGCGCGCCGCAACGAAAAACTCGGCGACAAATGGGGCCGGAAATGGCAATCGGGTTGCCTGGCTTCCAACGATAATGCCGGCCAGGGCTTTTCCCAGGTTTACGGGTATTTCGAGGCGCGCATGAAGCTGCCCGCCGGCCCCGGCGTATGGCCGGCCTTCTGGCTGGCGTCATCGCCCCCGCCCGCTGAAGACCCCAAGCAGGAAAACTCCTGGGACAACTGGATGGCGCGTTTCGACGCGGCGCGGACCGGTTGCATCGAGATTGACGTCATCGAGTATTACGGGCATGAGACCGACGCCTACTGCTCGGTGGTGCATGCCTGGCGTCCCGAGCCGCACCGCGCCGAGGCCACGAAGATCTACACGAAACCGAATGAGTGCATCGAGGGCTTTCACAACTACGGCGTGATGGTGGAACCGGAGTGGACCACTATGTATTTCGACGGCATCGCGGTCTGGAAGGCCCACACCCCTCCCGAGCACAAGCGGCCGCTCATGATCCTCCTCAACCTGGCCTTGGGCAGCGGCTGGCCCATCGAACAGACCCCCAGTCCTTCCTATATGTACGTTGACTATGTCAAAGCCTACAAGAAGGACGGGGGCTGATATGGAAAAACTGGCCTTTCACCTCATCGGCAACGCCCATATCGATCCCGTATGGCTGTGGGACTGGCGCGAGGGCCTGAACGAGGGGCTCATCACCTGCCGGACCCTCCTGGACCTCATGGACGAGGACCCGCAGCTCACCTTCAACCGTGGGGAGGCGCTGCTCTACGAGCATATCGAAAAGACGGACCCCGAGGCCTTCGCGCGCATCAAGGCCTATGTGCAACGGGGGCGCTGGGGGCTCATCGGGGGAACTTATCTCCAGTCGGACGAGAACCTGCCGGACACCGAGACGCTGCTGCGCCAGTACGTGCGCGGGCAGAGGTATTTCACGTCGCGGTTTGGCCGGCCCGTGGAGGCCGGCTGGTCGGCGGACTGCTTCGGCCACTCCGCGGGATTTCCCGAGATCCTGGCGGCGGCGGGCCTGCGTTTCTTCTCCTGCACGCGGCCCTTCAAGGAACAGCTTCCCCTCGCCCGCCCGGCCTTCTGGTGGGTGGGTCCCGGCGCCTCGCGCATCCTGACCTACCGCCCCCTCGCCACCTGGTATTGCACCGAGAGAGGCGAGCTGCCGGCGCGGCTGGATCAGACCCTGGCCGCGTCGGCGCAGAGCGGCCTGCGCACGGTGGCGGTTTTCTACGGCCTGGGGAACCACGGCGGCGGTCCGACACGGCGCCACCTGGCGGACATCCGCGCTTGGGGCGAGCGGCACCCCGAGGTGAGCCTGGTGCATTCGACCCTGGAGCGATTCTTCCGCGAACTGGAGGAAGAGGTGCGCTCCCGGCCCGCGGATTTCCTCCCCGTGCATCAGGGCGAACTCAATTTCGCCGAGCGCGGCTGCTACAGCACCATGGCCAGGCTCAAATTCCCCTACCGCAGGACGCGCGCCCAGCTCGCCCGCGCCGAGGCGACGGATGCCGTGATCGCGGCGCGCTTGGGCCGTCCGCCCGCCGACTTGAGCCGCGCCTGGGACGCGGTGCTGTTCAACAGTTTCCACGACATCCTTCCCGGCACCTGCATCGAAAGGGCGTGCGACGAACAGATCGCCCACCTTGGAGAAGCCTTCCGTCTTTCCCAGGAAGCCGAGTTCCACGCGCTGAACGGCCTGGCGGCCAGCGTGGATACCCGTGTCCGGCCCGCCGAGCAGCCCGACCTGCCCACCGGGCTCCCGTTCCTGGTGTGGAACCCGCATCCCCACGAGTTCGAAGGATTCGTGGAGCTCGAAGGGAGCCTGGACTACCGGCCCATCTGGAAGTACGAACACCATCCCGAGGACCTGCCCGTGAGTATCCTGGATGCCGGAAACCACCCGCTGCCATTTCAAATGGTCGCCACGGAACACACCTCCATGACCACCGTCCCGTGGCGCAAGCGGGCGGTGGTTCCCGTGCGCCTGCCGCCGCTCGGCTGGTCGGTGTTGGAGATGGCTTACCGGGAAGACGCCGGCGCGGCTCCGCGGCCCTGCGCCCCGCGCAAACCCGCGCTGTATGTGGAGGGCGCCCTGGAGAACTCGCTCTACAAAATAGAGACCCAGATGGGAGCGCCGGGACTGCGTATCTGGCGCAAAGGCCTCCCCTTCCTGGGAGGCGCAGGCCTGGGCGCCGCGCTTTTTGACGACCCCTACGGCTCCTGGGGCGGCGCGGAAAACGACCCTGGCGCTATTGATATCTCCTCGCTCAAAGAGACCTGGCGCGTCGCCGCGCTCCATGTGCTTGAAAAGGGGCCGTGGCGCACGAGCCTTTGGGTGCGCATGGCGGGCCAGCGCTCGCGGCTGGACCTGACCGTGCGCCTTTACTCGGACACGGACGCGGTTGAGGTCCTGGCGCGCGTATTCTGGGACGAACGCCTCGCCCGCTTGAAGCTGTCGTTTCCCGTGGGCGACAGGGCCGAGTTCGAGGTCCCCGGCGGTTCGGTGGTGCGCGGACCCTGCGGGGAAGTGCCGGGAGGGCGCTGGATCCGCGTGCCCGGCAGCGGGGGCGATGGCTTTGGCTTCGTGAGCGACACCCTGCACAACTTCGACACCAAGGACGGCGTGTTGCGCGCCACCGTCGCGCGCTCCAGCCGCTTTGCCCATACCGCCAGGATCCTGGAGGATCATCCCTGGCAGCCCGCCGCCGACAGCGGCGAGCTGCGCTTCCGCTTCCTGCTGGCCCCCGGTGGCGCCGATCTGCCGCGCCTCGCCCAGCAGTTGGAGCAACCACCCGTGGTCCTGACCGTCCCCGCCAAACCCGGAAAAATGCCGCGCGCGGGTTCCCTGATGCGCGTTGAGCCTGACAACCTGCGCCTGCTCGCCTTCAAGCCCGCCCTGGACGGCCGGGGCTGGATCCTGCGCCTCCAGGAGATGGCGGGCAAACCCGCGCAACCGCGCTTGACGCTGCTGGACCAGGCCCTGACCCTGGACACCATCCCACCCCGGCGCATCCTGAGCTGGCGCATCCAGGCTCAGGCTCAAGGCTATCAGGCGCGAATTTGCGACGCCACGGAAAAGGACCTCGTCGTGCGGGAAAACTCGTGAAAAACACCAAAAAAAACCGGCTCATACGAATAAGGCGTACTTTCCAGGAATTTTCACACGGGTGTACGGTTGAGCAAGACTGTAACAAAACTGAACTGCCGGGAAATTTTCCACAGATTGCACAGATTAACACAGATATTAATCAACCAGGGCCGCCCTTTTTATTCAGTGCAAATCTGTGTAATCTGTGGATACTCCAGAGTTGCGGACGTGGAGAACCGAGAACAAACGAGGGGACCCTCCCAGAGGAACGCATTAGTCGGACAAGCCAAAAAACCAGAAATTATTTTACATTGATCGAGATGCTTGTCGTCGTCGCCATCGTTTCCATCCTGGTCTCTTTGCTATTGCCGGCCCTGATCCAGGCGCGGCAAAACGCCGTCGAGGTGTGGTGCCGGAGCAATATGCATCAGGTGGCGCTGGGATTCCTGGTCTTGGCCGAGGACACCCATGGCTGCCTGCCGGGAAACCAGTTCGACGGCCAGAGCCACACGGGGGACGAAATCTATAAGAACGACTGGCTGGGGGTATCGGTCACCGAATACGGCGTCATCAAGGATACCCCGCAGCGCGGCACTGTTTTTCCGTATCTGGGCCAGAACCGGGATATCTACCGCTGCCCCAACCTGGAGGCGGGCGAGATTGGCAGCGCCAAAGACAGCAACGGCCACTTCGATTACAGCGCCATGCTGAGCTTGTCGGGCGCCGCCACGGCGCGCTTGAGCCTGCGCAGCAGGATCCGTTTCAATGCGGGGGAGATCATGGACGACCTGCGGACCCCGCTGCTGGTCGAAGAAGACCCGGCCCAATACATCAACTTCTGGAGCCGCGAGGGCGGCCACGCTAATTGGGATCTGCTGGCCAAAAACCACCGCTATGGCGCCAATATCGCCGCCGTGGACGGCAGCGTGACCTGGCTGTTCGCGGGGATTCCCGTCATGGCGGCCTACTGGCAGTCCTGGGGCCCGGGAAACGACTGGGTCGGCCTGGGCGCCTATCCCGTCTATTTTGGAGACTGGAACAAAGGCCAAATCCCCCCCGGCTGGTGGAGTGACCCATAAACTTTCCAGAGCCTTGTGAAAGAAAAACAGACGTTCGAATGAAGGCCCGCTGGTTCACGATCATCGAGATGCTGGTCGTCCTGGCCATCTTGCTCATCCTTTTTTCCCTGACAATGCCGGCGCTCAAGAACGCGCTGGCGCAGGCCAGGGCCATCAAGTGCCTCAACAACCTGCGCAACGTCTCGCTGGCCACGGAAAACTACGTGGGCGACTTCGACGGCGACTTCCCCAGTGCGGAGCTCAACTACACCCACGCCTGGACGGAGATGTTCACGGCCAACCGCATCCTGATGCGCTACGCCGGGATTCCCAGGGAAACCTATGTCTGCGACGAGGACGAGAGCGATCGTCGCCTGTACGAGGCCGGCCCAGGTTCCGGTTCGGCGCGCCTGCAGATCAACGACCTCTTCGGTCTCCCGGCGGATGCACGGATGCGCATCAGCTTCGGTTTCAGCCTGTACGCCATCACGCCCTTCAACAAGTATCAGAGCATCTACCAGGCCAGGAAGGACAAATGGCCCGAACCCGCCAATACCATCCTCCTGGCGGACAGCACGGTCTTCTGCCTGACCAACAACGTCCCCGGCGAGTACAACCGCATCGCCTTGTCCAAATACAACGGCTCCTGGCCGGCCTGGGAGGGCTATGGCATGGTGCCCGCCCTGTTTCCAGAACTCAGTCGGCATTGCGGATGCAATAATATCCTGTTCATGGACGCCCACGCCCGGCTCACCGAGCAGATCGATACCTACAAATATCGCCTCAACTTCACCCCCGTCAACTTCTGAGGGCACCCTGGAATACAACAACTTCTGGAGTCGCGAGGGAGGCCAAGCCGATTGGGATCTGCTGTCCCAAAACCATCGCTAGGGCAGCCCTATCGCCGCCGTGGACGGCAGCGTGACCTGGCTGTTCGCGGGGGCCCCCATCATGGCGGCTTTCTGGCAGTCTTGGTCTCCGGGCAAGGAATGGGTCGGCCTGGGCGCCCACCTTTTTTGGGGGGGACAGGAACTAAGGGTCATATCCCCCCCCCGGCTGGTGAAGTGACCCGTAGGGGCTCTATGCCGTCATTCCCGCCCTACAATAACGGGAGTACTAGCGCGGGCGCGACTCCGCTACTTTTACCACCGGATCCTTGACTACAATTCGAGGTTGAATCGAGTCTTATGGTGGCGAGAATCCATCGGGGGATGGCACCGCGCGATGCGGCGTGTCGGGGCTATGGCCTTTCGGTTTTTCTTTTTCTAGCCGCGGTTTCATCCCTGCCAGGGGATATCCAGAGCACCGGCGGCAACCTCCTTTTCGATGCCAACAACGACGGTTCCGCCGAAGTAGCGATTCAGGGCAAAAACTTGGGGATCGGCACCGCTTCCCCATCCACCAACCTACACGTGATGGGCAATACCTACATCAGCCAAAACCTGGGGATCGGGACGAGTGTCCCCGCGTCAAACCTTGAGGTTCAGGGCAGCAGGGGCATGAACCTCCAGACCATCTCCAGCAATACCACCATTTCCGGCAACAGCGTGATCCTCGCCGACACCAGCTCCGCCAACATCACGCTCACGCTCCCCTATGCCGGCAATGCGGCGGGTAGGATCTTCAAGATTAAGAAATCGAACATCGCGAATAAACTTTCGGTCAAAGGAGGCGGCAACCTTATTGACGACAGCCCCATCATCGAATTGCCATCGGGAAACGCGCTGCCGCATCTCAATATCATCAGTAATGGAAAGCAGTGGTACATCCTCAGCAGCGCCGGAAACGTCACCCCCTGGAAGCCCACCTCTTTGTCGAACTGCATCCTCTGGCTGGACGCGAACGACGCCGCCAACGTCACGCTGACTTCCGGAAACGTCTCGCAGTGGAGCGACAAGTCCGGCCAGGGCTTCCACTTCACCCAGGGCACGGCCACCGCGCAACCGCTGTACCTGGTGAGCGGCAGAAACGGCATGTACGTGGTGAAATTCGACGGGACGAATGACCAGCTTTCGAAGTCCAGGGACTGGGGAAAATATCTCGACGTGTACCTTGTTGGGAGATTTCACACCACGCCGGGCTCGACGGATCACTTCTTCTGCGGCAGTGCGACCACAGAATATGGCCTCAAACATGACTCGGGTGACATGTATTTTAACTCTGGGGGACCCAACGTGAACCGCACGATCAGTGGGTCCACGAACTACCATTATTTTCGCGCTTTCGTCAATAACAGCGATATCGGACTCAGCATTGACGGCGGGGCGGAGAGCACCAGCTCTGGAGCCACCGACTATCCCGACACCATCCTAAACCTGGGCGGCATCAGTTCAGCCTACGGCAAGGTCGAAATCGCCGAATTCATCATCTACAATATGAAGCTGGCCACCTCGGACAGCAATACGGTCCTCACCTACCTCAGCTACAAGTGGGGCTTCTAGCCCCGCGGGCGCTCCGTCAGGCTGGGGGTCCCCACTGATACGCCCATCGCTTAAAAGATCGCCAAGCCTCGCCATCCTGGTGGGCCTGGTTGTTTATTTTTTCACCAACGCCAGTTGGCCCTCTCAACACCCGGCCATTTATATCTGGTCCTGGTCGCGCCTTGTATTCCTCGTCGCCCTGCTCCTGACCTCCGCGTATTTCCTTTTTTCCCTGTTCCGTCCCAGGCTGCAAAAACTCAATAATGATGTCTGTTGCCTGGCCTTGACCGTCGGCCTGGGCGTTGAGACGTTCCTGCGGCTCATGCCCGAGGCTATTCCCGCCGGCCTGCTGTCGTATTTTCCCCAACAGGTCGCCGAAAAAAAAGCGCAAGCGCGCGGGCATATCATGACGGGAGAAGGGATGATCTACCATTATGCCCCAGAGAACAGAGAATTAAAAAACTGGCCTTCTCTTCACCTTGACGAATGCGGATACAGGAACCCCTCCCAGAAATCAGAACATTTCGATGTCGTCTTGCTGGGGGATTCCATCGTTTTCGCGCTGGCTGCCGAAAAGGACCTGGGGCAGCTTTTCAGGGAAGCGGGGAGTTCCTGCCTGAACCTGGCCATGGGCGGGTATGCGCCTCAGCACTATCGGGATGCCTATCAACGCTACGTCATCGAAAAAAACATCCGCCACGATGTCGTCTTGACTTTCCTGTTCATCGGCAACGACTTCAGCGATGCCATGCGCTATGAAAAAGTTCGTCGCCACCATGGCGATTATCGCGATTACATTTACGATTCCGCGAATTACATGGCCTGTTTGCCTTGGGTGATCAACATGGCGCGGGCGCTTCCTCCGCACATCAACTCCCTTATGGGCGGCGGCTTGAACGGTGGGGTCGTCGCGACCGGGAGGAGCCTCCGGCTTCCCTACAAGACCATCGAGGTGGGCGAATTTCTGTGGTGGCCTCCGGAACTCCATGAAAATAGCGCGGAATGGGAGTGCGTGCGGGCCGCCTTGGGCGGCATCATCGCGCTCGCGAAGACAGCGGGCGCGCATCCGGTTTTCTTTCTCGTCCCTTCCCCAGCAACGATTTACTCTCAATTTGAGCCGGACTTCAGGGTGTACGACCAGCGGCACGCGGTGACGGCGGCCTTGCTTGAGGGCTATTGCGCCTCAAAAAAGTCCCGGTTCGTGGACCTGAATGAGCCGCTCCGGCTGGAAATCTCCAAAAATTTTATTTTTTTGAGGGATGGCGATTGCCACTACAATGCGGCGGGGATGGCTAAAGTTTTTGAAATTGCTGCGCGGCAGGCTATTGAATCGGCACGCGGGAGCCTATAATGGAAGTTCAGAAACGCTTTTGAGAGAAGGTTATGGCCTTTCGATGCTCTGTCTGCGGAAAACAGCCCACCGCCGGGCGTACCTACGTTTACCGCGGCATAGCCGTCAAGAAGGGGGGCATCGGCCTCAAGGTGACGGGCAAGAACAAAAGACGCTTCATGCCCAACATCAAGAAAGTCCGTACGCGCACCTCTCAGGGAGGCGTCAAGACCCTTAAAGTATGCACCCGTTGCATCAAAAGCGGACGCATCCAAAAAGCTTGAACCGCTTTACTACTTTTTCCCACGATTCCTACCTCCACGGCTGACACGCCCGCGCGGCTCTTCGGCCCGTGCGCGGTCCGGAGGGGTTTATTCACCTGTTGGAGTGCCGTTGGTTGAGAAAACACCTGGAGATCGCCCACAATCAGTTGCGGCTGCTCAGCGCTTTTCACGATGAGCATATCGCCGTTCTCAAGGATTCTTTTGATTTGCGCATCCATGCGCGCCGCGGCAAAATGACCCTGCAGGGCGAGGATGAAAACGTGGCTCTGTGCGAGCAGGCCATCCAGACTCTGGTGCGCGGTGTGGATCGCGGCGAGCCTTTGAAGATCGAAAACGTGCGGTCGGTCTGCGATTTTTACCTCACCAACCCGCAAAATGGACATGGCAATGGGCACAGTAATGGCCACGGCAACGGTCACGGTCATGGCAACGGCAAGAACGCCGGTTACGGCTCTATGGTGGCGGGCCAGTCCGAGATGCAAAACGAGTACCTGGTCGCCATGCGTCGCAGCACCATCACTTTCGGCATCGGGCCGGCGGGGACGGGGAAAACATACCTGGGAGTGGGCATGGCGGCCCAGTATTTGCTAGGGGGCCAAGTGGAGCGCATCGTCCTGGTGCGCCCGGCCGTGGAGGCTGGTGAGAAGCTCGGATTCCTGCCTGGGGATCTCAAAGAGAAGATTCGCCCCTATTTGCTGCCTCTCTACGACGCTTTGCGGGTCTTCCTCGGACCGGCGCGACTGGAGCGCTACCTTGAGACAGAAGTCATTGAAATAGCGCCACTTGCCTACATGCGTGGACGCACCTTGGACAACAGCTTTCTCATCCTCGACGAGGCTCAGAACACCACGGTGGAGCAGATGAAGATGTTCCTGACCCGCCTCGGCCGCTCCTCGCGGGCCGTGATCACCGGAGACACTTCCCAGGTGGACCTCCCCGAAGGGGTGCCGTCAGGCCTCATTCATGCTCGCAAGGTGCTCACGGTGATCCATGGCATCGAGTTCGGTGGTCGTGGACATCATCAAGGCCTACAGCCGGCAGCCCAGTTAAAAATTCAGCGCATGGCCCGGTTGAAATCTAAACCCGGACACCAGAATAGCCGATAGACCCGTTAAGAGTCCTTACTAGAGGGAGCGAATCATGGAAATCAACGGTACCGCCCAAGTGAGCGCGCAGCTCGACGCCATCGTTTCCCAGAGCCTTTCGCGGGCTCTGCAACAGCCTTCCGACGCACAACCGGGTGGCTCATCCGAAGCTGTGTCGGCCGAGTTCCAGGTGGCTAGCGCGCCGGATGTGACCGCCGCCGCCGCCATATTGGCGCAGGCGCGATCCGCGGGTGAAGAGAAGAACTTCCTGGACGCCAACGCCGAGCAGGTGAACCAGGTGGCGAGCCAGCTCGGGATCAACACGAATTTCCAGATCAAGCTCTCCGGCGCTGGCGACTACTATGTGGAGGTGCGCAATCGCTACGATGGTTCTCTCATCAAAACGATTCCTCCCGAATGGCTCATCCGCATGCGTGAGAGGATGCAGGAAATCCTGAAAGGGCTCTTGGTCAACAACAAGTCCTGAGCTGGGCCAACGAGTGGCGGAACACGAGGCCAGCCAGCGTTATATCAGGGAACAGATCCAGAACGCACGTCCGGAGCAACTCATCGTCCTCCTGTACGATGGGGCGATCCGCTTCCTCAAAGAATCGAAACCGCACGCGGGAGACCCGGATCCCTACTTGTTTCACGAGCTCCAATTGAAAGCGCAGCGCGTCATCGCCGAGCTCATGGGGGCCGTAAATACGTCCATCTACCCGGAAATGTCCAAGAACCTGGTGGCACTCTATGAGTTCATGATCCGCCACCTCGTGCAGGCGAATATCGAAAAAAGCCTGCCAAAAACCGACGATGTCCTGGGTCTGCTCTACCGCATGCGCGACACATGGAAAGAGGCTGTCGAAAAGGCGGCTCAGGAAGCCGGCGCGGATGGATCGGCGGTGTCAGCCGTGAGGCCCATGGCAAAATCCGCGCTATCCTTCCAAGCCTGAAAGACGAGTCGGGCTGGCCCGGCCCGGCGCCATGGACCTCGTAGGCCTGCTCCGTAGCCGCCTGCCGGCGTGCGACGGGTGCGCGGGGGTCGCCTTGAGCGGTGGACCGGATTCGTCCGCTCTTCTCGACCTCCTGATTGAGGTGCTGGGAGGAGCGCAAAATATCGTGGCGCTGCACGTGGATCACGGGGTCCGTGAAGCATCCTCCCGTACCGCTGAGCGCGCTTTCGTCGCGGATTTCTGTGCCAGGCTCGGGGTCCATCTGGAGAATGCGACGCTTGCTGCCTGGAATGGAGGACAAGAACGGGAGATCCCCCCATCCCAATGGGGGGGCAACCACCCGAAACGGGTGGCCAGCCACCTCAAATGGGTGGCCAGCGAATCCGATCTGCGCGAAGCCCGCTACCGCGAGCTTGCCGTGCTAGCGCGCCGTCAGCAGTGCTCTTATGTCATCCTGGGCCATCATCAGGACGACCAGGTCGAGACCGTCCTGATGCAACTGCTTCGGGGCGCCGACCTGCGAGGTCTCA
>JAHFOS010000074.1 GCA_023261545.1 bacterium | reverse complement strand
GGCGGTAAGTGCGGATATGCACGGACTCCTGCACCGCTTTAGGAGCACCGTTCCCCCAAAAACCAGCGCGGAAATAACGTTCCAGCTCTTGTTGCTGGGCCGCGATGACTTCACTGTGGGGAGACTCGGGCCGCAGCGGCAGATCCGCGAAGCTCCGGGTCAGATAGTAACGGGGCAAGGGCGGCAACGGCGCAGGCCGGGAATTGCGGGGCCGGGCGCTCTCATCAAATCCCTCGCAGATCTCCGCCACGTTGAGGAAGCGCAGCGCTGGCGGAGGTAGCTCGCCCACCTGGACGCGGTTCTGCTTAACCCAGTTCTGGGGCGTCTGGCTGTCCAAGAAACCGCGGTAGGAATTGGCCAGGATGTCGCTGTACCCATCCAAGCCATGGCAGCCTTTTTCCATGGCTTCGTTGTAGAAGAAACGATCATCCAACACCAGGACGCGGCCCCGATCCGCTCCTGAAGGAAAAGGCTCGCGCACGGCCTCGGGTCGGCCACGAGGATAGGGCAACAGCAGATGCTGGCCCAGCAGCGCGGCACCGAAGATGAGGACGGCGCCGCCGCGCGAAGCCGGCCAGAGTATCCACAGCAACAGGGCGAGCGCCTCGGCAAGACCACAGAGGAACGGGCCTGGCGCCGTGGAGACAGCGCCCAGGCGCGCGGCGACATGCGCCGGCAGCCATGCGGCGACGAGGCCCGCCTCCCTTGAAAGCAGCACCGGCAACGACAATCCCAGGAGCGGCAACAGGGCCCAGGCCCGCGCCGGCGGCCGCATCCAGCAGGACTGGAGGCCCAGGGCCAAGGCCAGCGACAGGAAAGGCGTCAGGGCATAGAGGTATCTCACGGGATAGCGGAAAAGCGTGGCCCCGGGCACCAGCTTGTTGTGCAGGGCGAGCAGCGGGGTATGGCGGCCCAGCGCCAGGAGCAGACCCAGGATCAGGAGCAGGGTCACGAAACGGGGCAATTGTCGCAAGCCCAGCGCCACGAGGGTCAGGGACCCGGCCCCCCAGAAGAGTTGGGCGAACCAGAAATCCTCCGGCCCCCAGTAGCTTCCCGGAATGCCGAAGGCCAGCGGGGCGAACCATTTGATGAGGTTCGGGAAAGACAGGGAGCCGCTGGTGAGGAACTCCCAGCTTTGCGCCGTAAGGCCACGCCCCGACTCCATCGCCACCTCCAGGCTGGCCGCTACTTGTGGCAATCCGGCGGCCATGCCGGCGGCGCAGGCCGCCAGCATCCCCGCGATGCCGACCCACGGCCACTTTCCCCGCTTGAGGCGCGCGACGCCGATGAGATACACGAAGCCCGCCTCGCTGAAGATCATGGTGAACTGGGGATGTCCGGCAATCCAGGTGGCTCCGTAGAGCAGCGCCAGGCGGCAGCCCCAGCGCCAACTTTCCCGGCAGCTCGTGCTTGCGGCCAGTTGATGCACGGCGAGGAGCATCCAGGGATAGCAGGAGAGAGAGCAGAAGACGGTGAAATGCCCCCAGGAAAGCGTGGCTTGGGTTTGCAGGGCCAGGGCGGAGGCCAGCGCCGCGATGGTGGCGAGGCCTCCGCCAACCCAAAGTCGAGCCCAGGCCCAGATACCGAGATAGAGCAGGCCCAGGTGGAGGAGCGTCGCTATTTTCAGCACCACCAGCGGTGCCAGCCAATGCAGGGCCTGGTTCAGGGGATGCAGGAGTGCGAGACCGGCTTCGGGCAGGCCCGCGGCCCCGGCGAAGATCTCCGGGAACCACAACGGAATGGGATAAGCCACGATATCCCGGGCCATGGAGGCGAGGAAGGGATGGTGGAAGCGCAGATAATCCCCGCCCGCAAGTTCGTCCCACGGAAGGAAGAAAGGCAGATAAGCCAGGAGGACCAGAAGCCCGCCGGCCATGAGGAGCGCAGCACTCGCGCGCCGTTCCGGCATCCTGGGATTCCCTGGGCTGCTCAGGAGCAGCGCGGGACCGCCTCCCTGTTGAGGGATGTCAGGTGCGACGGGCAAGAGTCACATTTTTTGAAGCTGAATGGCATCGGAAATCCCAACCCTCATATTATACAAACAAACATATGAAATTCAATGGCTTATAAAAATAAGCGGGATGCGTGCCCTAAACTCAAGGGGCCGCTTTATAAGCCCGAAGCACCGAATCCAATCTCTTTTCGTCCTCCAAACTGTTTTGCCCCAGACCCAGGTGCCCGCGATGGGCGCGGGTCATTATCGCGTCGTCAAAACGCGCAATTTCTTATCAATCAGGTTTACAGGTTAAGCCGCGGAGCACCCGCCGGTTCCAGGGATGTGGACGACACGCCAGCGAAGCACTCCAGGTTGCCTTGCGCCATCAGGGTACGCTGAGTGTTTGCCTTATGTGTAAGCTCTGCATCAGATTCTCAAAACCAGCAATCCGAGATCTATTTTTTCGCCGAAGGCTACCAGTAAGTGACCTCGCACAGCGCGACCTCAGCAAATCACGGCTTTTTTGCCACGGGTTGGGACCCCATCCTGTAGGCATCCACGATGGCGAAAACCCATAGCAGCAGCACCAGCCAGGAGCAGGCCTCGTAGAGCAGACTGTTTTCTGAATTCGCCTGCGCCACCAGGCTTGAGATGTTATTGATATTCGAGATATCCTTTTCGATTTGAGCCCGGACGAGCGCCACGATCTCCAGGATTCTCTGCGCGATGATTCCCACGGCCAGCAGCAGCACGGACAGGATCAGCAATCCGCGTCTGTATTTCTTCAGATAAAGATGTCCGCAGCCGGGGAAGACCAACCCGGAGAGCAACGCGGCTTTGAGGGCAGGTTTCAATGTCCATCACCGAGGTCGGGCTGGAAGGGCTGCGCGGGAAGTCCACCTATCGTTGAGGCCCGGATTGCAGCTTGCGGTCGCGCAAGGCCGCGGTGCGCAAGGGCAGGGCGTTCAGGCGGATAAAGCCGGTGGCGTCGTCCTGGTTGTAGGTGCCGCTGTCGGCCTCCATGGAGGCGATGTCGGCGTCGTAGAGCGAGGCCGGGGAACTGCGCCCCAGCGAGATCACGCCGCCCTTGTAGAGCTTGAGCTTCACCTTTCCCGTCACGATGCGCCGCGTGTCCGCGAGCAGTTTGAGGAGCAGCCGGCATTCGGGGGCGAACCAGAAGCCGTTGTAGATGAGCCGGGCGAAGCGCGGCATGAGGCTGTCCTTGAGTTCGAGCACGCCGCGATCCTGCACCAGGGTCTCCAGGTCGCGGTAGGCTTCGTGCAGCACGAAGCCGCCCGGGGTCTCGTAAACCCCGCGCGATTTCATGCCCACGAAGCGGCTCTCCACGATATCCACCCGGCCCACGCCGTGCTCGCCGGCCAGGGCATTCAAGCGCAAAACCAGTTCGTGGGGCGGCAGCTTCACGCCGTCCACGCTGCAAGGCGAGCCACCCTCAAAGCCAATTTCCACCACGGCCGGCTTGTCCGGCGCCTGCTCGGGGCTGCGGGTGTATTCGAACATGCGATCTTCGGGGGTGCGCGCGGGGTCTTCGAGCATGCCGGCCTCGAAACTGATGTGCATGAGGTTCTCGTCGCTGCTCCAGGGTTGGCTGGCCGTGGCTTTCACGGGGATGCCGGATTTCTGCGCGTACTCGATCATCTGGGTGCGCCCGGGGAAGCGCGCGCGATAGACCGGGTTGCGCCAGGGCGCGATGACCTTGAGTTCGGGCGCCAGGCAGGCCGCCGCGAGTTCAAAACGCACCTGGTCGTTGCCCTTGCCGGTGGCGCCGTGGGCGAAGATGGTGGCCCCGATACGCCGGCAGTGGTTCAGCGCTCCCTGGGCGATGAGCGGGCGGGCCAGGCTGGTCCCGAGCAGGTAGCGGCCCTCATAGCGCGCGCCGAAGGCCACGGCGGGAAAAATGAAATCGCGAGCGAATTCCTCGCGCAGGTCGTCGAAGCGGAAGCTCACCGCCCCCGAAGCCTTGGCCTTGGCTTCGAGCTTGCTCCAGTCCTCGCGCTGCCCCACGTCGGCGGTATAGGCATGGACCTCATAGCCCTCGTCCGCGAGCCATTTCAGGATCACCGAGGTGTCGAGACCCC
Organism: bacterium; assembly: GCA_023261545.1. GTDB lineage: Bacteria > Planctomycetota > JADGBV01 > JADGBV01 > JADGBV01 > JAHFOS01. The sequence continues at coordinate 17,178 of JAHFOS010000074.1, read as the reverse complement.
CGGAGTAGAGCAGAACCACCTTTTCTTTGGCCATGGGCATGCCTCCTGGTGCGGATTCGGCAGCTTAAAACATCAGGTCAACTCACAATGCTTTGGACGGGCCAATCCGTCCAGAGAGCTTCAGTCATGCCGACGATTCACGCCAGTATTCCGCGTGGGGATATCTCAGGCTCGCGGGCTCCGGCAGATTCTCGAATCCCTGGAACGGGGAGAGGGGCTCGTAGCGGTAAGGTTTTTCGCCAGCGGCGTAGCCAGCTGCCCGGCGCGCTTTGAGGCAGGCTTGCAGCACCCGCTGCTTGAGGGGAATGTAGGCGGGTGTGTGCGGCCCGATGCGCAGTTCAGTTTCAACTGGGCGATACTCGAAGTATAAAACGCGCCGCAATTGCGAGCGGCAGGCGGGCGAGCCGTGCAGCGCCAGGATGTTGTGCAGCAGCACGTCGCCGGGCTGCAGGGGTATCGGCAGCGCGCCCTGGGTCTCAAAGGCGCCGGCTTCCCCGCCGCGGTTGAGTTCGCGCAGGCGCGCGTCAGCCTCGTCCTGCGGCCACTCGTGGCTGCCGGGGAAGCCCCACAGGCAGTTGCTGAGATCCGCCTCGTCGAGGTAGAAGTCCACATTGAAGATGGGGCTGTCCCCAACCTGTTCCCTCCCGGCGTCGCGGTGCCAGGGGATGGCCGCTCCCGCTCCCGCGTTCTTGAAGACGCAACTGTCCCAGGTGGGAATGAAATTTCGTCCCTGCAGCCGTTCCACGCTGCGCAGGATGAAGGGGTGGCCCGCCAGCGCGCGGCAGGCGGGGGACTTGTCCACGACGTATTCTATGCGAAAGGGCACGGAGGCGCCGCTGAGGGCGTGGCGCTTGTGGGCGATGTCAGGGTCGGCCCCCGGGGCCGTGCGTTCGGCTTGCTGGACCAGCGCCAGCGTTTCGCGGCGCAAGGCCGTCAGCTCATCACCACGGAGGAGCCCACGCAAGATCAGCAGGCCGCTCGCGCGGAAAGCCGCGGCGCCTTCCGCGCCGATGTCGTCGCGGCCACGGGTTTCGATGCAGGGGACTTCCATCAGGGTGGCGGTGTTCATGGCGTTACCTCCAGTAATGACTCTAGCATATCCGAATTATTCAAGAAAACCTTTGCAAATATGGAATTTTATTCCTGTATCCTAAGATGGCCCCATGGCCAAGACGGCGCAGTTCTCGGAAATCGGCCTGTGGTGCGGGATGATAACCCGGCCGCGCATGCAGGACTCGCACCGCCACAACGAGATCGAGCTCAACCTGCCGCTGGGGGATGCCGTCACCTACTTTTTTGGCGCGCGGGCCCGAAGCATCGAGCCCGGCGTGTTCGCGGTTTTCTGGGGGGCCGTGCCGCACCAACTCGTGCAATGTGCGGCGGAGACCGAGTTTCACGTCGCCACTGTTCCGCTGGCCTGGCTGTTGCAGTGGAACTTGCCCGAGGCCTTCGTCAAGGGCCTGCTGGAGGGCCAGATCCTAGAGAGCCGGAATCAGGAAGCCGCCGCGGCGGACCGCCTGCGCTTCCAGGGCTGGGCGCGCCTGCTGGCCGGCGGCGGCGAGGAACGTCAGCGCATCGTGCTGCTCGAAATGCAGGCGCGCCTGCTGGCGCTCGCCCTAGAGGGACCCGCGCCCGCCCCGCGCCGCCGTCCCTCCGCGCCGCCGGATGCCGCGCTGGGCCACGCCGAGGCCATGGTGCGCGCCATGGCCAAGGGCTACGCCCGGCCGCTCACGGTGCGCGCCATCGCCGCCGCCGCCGGGCTGCACCCCAATTACGCCATGGCCGTCTTCAAGGCGCAGTGCGGCCTGAGCCTGTTGGAGTACCTGACCCGTCTCAGGATTTCCCACGCCCAGCGGCGCCTGCTCACCAGCAACGATAAAATCCTCGCCATCGCGTTGGAATCGGGGTTCGGATCGCTCAGCCGCTTCTACGCCGCCTTCGAGCGCCAGTGTGGGACCTCCCCGCGCCGTTACCGCCTGGCCGCGCGCGGCCGGTGAGCCAACGCGCCGCCATGATTTGTGCGCCAGAAGAACCAAGGCCGCCCCGCCGCGGGCTTGATCAGCCCTTGTTTTTTTGCGTCGCGCCGCAACATTCCAACCACCAGTGTTGAGGATCAGCTCATGAGCGCCAAGATCGTCGTCGGCAAGCGCGAATATTTCAAGGGGATCGCGCGCATCTCCTACGAGGGTCCCACCTCGACGAATCCTTTGGCCTACAAATACTACGACGAGGATCGCAAGGTGGACGGCAAGACCTTGCGCGATCACCTGCGTTTCGCCGTGTGTTACTGGCACACCTTTTGCGGGGGCGGAGGCGATCCTTTCGGACCCGGCACGCGCCACTACGCCTGGAACGAGTCTTCCGACCCGCTGCAGCAGGCGCGCGATAAGCTGGACGCCGCCTTTGAGTTCTTCTCCAAGCTGAACGCGCCTTTCTATTGCTTTCACGACCGCGACATCGCTCCCGAGGGCCGCAATCCCGAGGAATCCGAGCGCATGCTCAAGGAGATCGTCAAGCTGGCCAAAGAGAAACAGGAGGCCTCGGGCGTGCGCCTGCTGTGGGGAACGGCCAACCTCTTCTCGCATCCGCGCTATATGAATGGCGCCGCCACCAACCCCGACTTCGCGGTGGTGGCCCACGCCGCGGCCCAGGTCAAGGTGGCCCTGGAGGCCACCGTCGAACTCGGCGGCGCGAATTACGTCTTCTGGGGAGGTCGCGAGGGCTACTCCTACCTCTTCAACACCGACATGAAGCGCGAGCGCGAGCACATGGCCATGTTCCTGCGCAAGTCCGCGGAGTATGGCCGCGGCATCGGTTTCAAAGGCCCCTACCTCATCGAGCCCAAGCCCATGGAGCCCTCCAAGCACCAGTATGACTTCGATTCCGCCACGGTCATCGGCTTCCTGCGCGAATTCGGCCTTGAGAAGGACTTCAAGCTCAACGTGGAGAACAACCACGCCACGCTGGCCCACCATTCCTTCGCCCACGATTTGCAGGTGGCCGCCGACGCCGGCATGCTGGGCAGCATTGACGCCAACCGCGGCGATCCGCAGAACGGCTGGGACACGGATCAGTTCCCCATCCTGCTCTACGACTGCGTGGAGGCCATGCTGGTGGTCCTGGGCATGGGGGGGTTCACCACGGGCGGGTTTAACTTTGACGCCAAGATCCGCCGCAATTCCACCGATCTCGAAGACATCTTCCTGGGTCATATCGGCGGCATGGACGCCTTCGCCCGCGCCTTGCTTATTGCCAGCGAATTGCGCAAGGACGCCGTCTTTGGCCGGGTGCGCCGGGAGCGTTACGCCTCCTTCGACAAGGGGGAGGGCGCGCGCTTCGAGCGCGGCGAGTTGGGGCTCAAGGAACTGCGCGACATCGCCGCCAAGGCCGGGGAGCCGCGGCTCAGCAGCGGCAAACAGGAGTTGCTGGAAAACATCGTCAATCAATACCTACGCTGAACTACGCGGCACATGCCGCGTTTTGAGGGCTGAAAACTGATATGGGGAAAACCAAAGCGGAGGCGGTCCTCGTCACCGGCGGCGCGGGCTATATCGGCTCGCACGCCGTGCGCGAGCTGGTGAAGGCCGGCCGGCGCGTGCTGGTGCTGGACAACCTGGTTTACGGCCACCGCGCGGCCGTGGACCGCGCCGCTGAACTCATCGTGGGGGAGGTCGGAGACGCTGTCCTCGTCGCGGATCTCTTCGCCCGCCAGCGCATCACCGCCGTGGTGCACTTCGCGGCCTACGCTTACGTGGGCGAATCGGTGCAGGAACCCGCCAAGTACTACCGCAACAATATGGCCGCGCCGCTGGCGCTTTTCGATGCCATGCGCGCCCACGGTTGCTCGCGCTTCATCTTCTCCTCGACTTGCGCCACTTATGGCAATCCGGTCAAAATTCCCATGGACGAGCAGCACCCGCAGCAGCCCATCAACCCCTACGGGCGCAGCAAACGCATGCTGGAACAGGTCCTCGAAGATTATGACCATGCTTATGGCCTGAAGAGCGTGCGGCTGCGGTATTTCAACGCCTGCGGGGCGGCGGAGGACGGCGCCCTCGGCGAGGATCACCATCCCGAAACCCACGTGGTTCCGCGCGTGCTCATGGCGGCGCGCGGCGAGCTTGACAAGGTTCAGGTTTTCGGCACGGATTACGCCACTCCCGACGGCACCTGCATCCGCGATTACATCCACGTGGAGGACCTGGCGGACGCGCATGTGAAGGCTTTGCAGCACCTTGAGGCAGGAAAAGATTCGCTCTCCTGCAATTTGGGCACGGGCCGTGGCGTGTCGGTGAAGGAGCTCATCGAGTTCGCCGCCGCGGTCACGGGCCAGCGCATCCCGGTGGAGTTCTGCGCGCGGCGGGCGGGGGATCCCCCCGAGCTTGTGGCCGATCCGCGGCTCGCGGCCAAGGTCCTGGGCTGGAAGGCGCGGCGGCCCGAAGTGCGCCACGCCCTGGAGACGGCCTGGCGCTGGATGAACGGCCCCGGCGGCGGGCGCTACCCCAAATAAAGCCGATGCCGGATCATCCTTCGGCTCTGGGACGCTGGGAACAGCGCTGGCACCCGCTGCGCCGCGAGTGGGTGGTGTATTGCGCGCACCGCAACACGCGGCCCTGGAGCGGTGAAAGGGGCGGGGGCGGCAAGACCTCCCCGGCTTATGACGCCAAGTGCTACCTTTGCCCGCGCAACACCCGGGCGCAAGGTCATGTCAATCCCGATTACCGCGATGTCTTCGTCTTTGACAATGATTATCCGGTGGTGGGCGCGGAGGCCCCCGAGATTCCAGGCGCTTGGAACGCCCGCCCGCTCTACCGACGCGAACGCGCCGCGGGCCTGGCGCGTGTGGTTTGTTTCGATCCGCGCCACAACGTCACGCTGTCGGAGATGAAACTCGCGGGGGTGGTCCGGGTCATGGACGCCTGGCGCTCGCAAGTTCGCGAACTCGCCGCCGCTCCCGGCATCAGCTTCGCCCTGATCTTCGAAAACAAGGGCGAGATGGTCGGCGTATCGTCGCCCCATCCGCATTGTCAGATCTATGCCACCGGCTTCACCTTCAAACATATCGAGATGGAGCTTGAAGCCGTGGCGGAACACCGCCGCGAGCGCGCTGGCAACCTCTTTGCGGCCATCCTGGAGGAGGAGCGGCGCGATGGCACCCGTATCGTGGCCGAAAACGAGCACGCCATCGCTTTCCTGCCCTTTTTTGCGCGCTGGTCCTATGAGACCTGGATCTTCCCCAAAAAGCGCCGGGCGACGCTCGCGGAGCTTGACGACCAGGAGGTGGCGGGCCTGGCGGCGCTCTACCAGGAGGTCACGCGCCGGCTCGACCTGGTCGAGGGTTCCTCTTTCCCCTATGTCATGAGCCTGTATCAGGCGCCACTCAAAGGGGGAGCTTACGGCGACTACCACCTGCACTTCGTCTTCCTGCCGCCGCTGCGTTCGCCGGGCCTCAAGAAATTCCCAGCCGGGCCTGAAATCGGCGGCGGCAACTTCATGAGCGACACCTTGCCCGAGGACAAGGCGCGGGAACTCAGATCCGTGGACCTTCCAAGCTTCAAGGAAGCCCCCTGAAGCACGGGGAAATCCTGGGTTTCCTCGCCGCGCTGGGCGAGGCCGTCGCGGATCGCGTGCGAGCTTTACTGGAGGCCACGCCCTTCGAGGATCGCGCGCGCGTGAGCGGCCACGCGGCTTCGGATGTCATTTACCAGATTGACCGCGACGCCGAGGATATCATCGTGGCCGCGCTCGAAGAGCGCGCCGGCGCCTTTGGCGGCGTCGCCCTGGTCGCCGAAGGCATCGGGGAGGGCGCGGAGGAGATCAGCGTTTATCCGCGCGGGATGCGGGAAGACGGCGCGGCGCTGCGATTCATCATGGACCCCATTGACGGCACGCGCGGTTTGATGTACGACAAACGCGCGGCCTTTTTCCTCGCCGCCGCGGCTCCCAACCGTGGCCGCGCCACGCGCCTCGCCGATCTCGAAGCCGCCGTCATGGTCGAGATCCCCACCACGCGCCTGTACCGCGCCGACACGCTCACGGCGGCGCGCGGCCAGGGCGCGCGCGGCGCGACGCGCGACCTGCTGCGCCATACGCGCCATCCCTTCGTGCCGCGACCCAGCGCGGAGGCCAGCATCCAAGGCGGGTTCGCCCAGGTGAGCCGCTTCTTTCACCCCGGCAAAGAACTGCTCGCTCGCCTTGAAGAGGAACTCCTGGAAACCCTTTTCCCCAAGGCGCAGGACGGCGAGATCATGACTTTCGAGGACCAGTATATTTCCTCGGGCGGGCAGCTCTACGAACTTTTGATGGGACACGACCGCTTCACCGCCGATCTGCGCGCGGGTCTCTACCGCCGCCTGCGCGGCGAGGGCCAGCGCACCGGCCACACCTGCCATCCCTACGATGTGGCCGGGCACCTCATTGGCACCGCGGCGGGGCTTGTCATCACCGATTCCCAAGGCCAGCCCCTGGATGCCCCCCTCGACACCACCAGCGCCGTGGACTGGATCGGCTACGCCAACGCTGGAATCCGCGCCCAGGTCGAGCCGGTGCTGTTGCGCTTGATCCGTCAATACGGTCTCGGTCCGTCCCCATGAAGCTGTCCGAGTCGCAGCGATCTTTCTTCGGCCCCGGTCGCAAGATCGTGCGCGCCAGCGCTCCCGGACGGCTGGACGTGATGGGTGGCATTGCCGACTACAGCGGCTCGCTGGTGCTGGAGATGCCGCTTGAGGAAGCCGCGACGGCCACCGTGGCCCTGCGCGCGGACGGCGTGCTGCGCCTGCACACCGAGAACTCGAGTCCTGACGAAGCCTCCAGCGTGGAAATTGAGATCGCTGATGCGCTGAAGAAGCGCGCGGAGGGTTTCGCGTTCCTGAGATCCCACCTGCAACAACGCCGCGCGGCCTGGGCGGCTTATGGCGCGGGCTGCGCTTTGCTATTAATCCAAGATAAAAAAGCCAAGTTGCGCGGAGCCGATATCTGGATCGCCTCCGCGGTGCCGCTGGGCAAGGGAGTGTCTTCTTCCGCCGCCATCGAGGTGGCCGTGATGTCGGCGCTCAGCCGTGCCATGAACCTGAATCTCGGCCCGCTCGAACTGCCCACGCTGTGTCAAAAGGTGGAGAACCAGGTCGTGGGCGCGCCCTGCGGGCTCATGGACCAGTTGACGAGCCACCTCGGGCGCAAGGGCAGGCTGTTGCCCATCCTGTGCCAGCCGGATCGCGTCGGCACTCCCATTAAACTGCCGCCGGGGATCATTTTAGCCGGACTCGATAGCGGTGTGCGCCATTCGGTCGGAGGAGCCAGCTACGGCGATGTGCGCGCCGCGGCCTTTATGGGATATACCCTCATTGCCCTGCGGGAAGGGGTCAACCACGCGGGATTAGAAAAAGCCAGAATCAGCGGAAACAGAAAGGATTTGCCCTACGGCGGATACCTCGCCAATATCCCGGTGGCGATTTTCGAGACGCGCTACGCGGCCCATCTTCCAACCGCTCTCAGGGGTGCCGATTTCCTGGCGAAGCATAGTTCGCTGGACACCGTGGCGCCCGTCAGAGGAAATACCGTTTACGACGTGCTCTCCTGTGCGCGCCATCCTGTCCACGAAAACCAGCGCGTGCGGCTTTTCAGCCACTTGTTGCGGAGCCTGGGCCCAAAAAGCCTCAAGACCGCGCAACGCGAGGATATCCTGCGCGATCTCGGCGAACTGATGTACCAGGCGCACGCCAGCTACAGCTCCTGCGGCCTGGGTTCCGAGGCCACGGACAGAATCGTGGACCTCGCCCGCGACGCCGGACTGGCGCGGGGCATTTATGGCGCCAAGATCACGGGGGGAGGCAGCGGCGGCACGGTGGGCCTGCTGCTTTACGGCCCGCGCGGCCTGGCCACCGCGCAAGCACTGGCGCGCCGCTTCGCCGCCGAGCGTGGCTTTACGCCCCTGCTTTTCACCGGCAGCAGCGAAGGGGCGAGATATAGAAAACGGAGCTGAGTCGGCGAGCGCGTAAGCTTTGGAGTTGTTTCGCGACCCAAAAATAGCCGTGATCCACACCGGGACCTTCACACCGGCCCTCTCCCAGAGGGAGAGGGAGCAAGGGATCTGGCGCGCCCGTGCAGCTATCACCCCTGCCGGCTGCGGCGGAATTGCGCCGGGGGCACTCCGGCGTACTGTTTGAAGGCGCGCGTGAAGTAATAGATATCGCGAAAACCCAGGTCCTCGGCGATTTGTTTGATCGGCAAATCTGTATCGGAGAGCTGGCGGCGCGCTTTGAGGATGCGGACTTGGATCACGTAGGCATGCACGGGCAAACCCGCGGCCTCGCGAAAGCGGCGCCGCAATGTGCTCAGCGACATTCCCAGCGTATGCGCGATGGCCTGGTAATCAGGCTCCGTCTTGCGGCTGGCCGCCAAAAGCCCCAAGACTTTTTCGAGCCAGGCATCCTGTTTTGGCTTTCCAGCGCGGGCTTCCGCCAGGGTGACGAGCAGCCCTTCCAGCAAGTGCGCGGCTTTGTGAGCGTTCCACGATCCCGGTTGACGGGTGTGCTCCAGCAGGCGGTCGAAGATCTGCTCAACGTTGCTCCCAAGCCAGGAAAAACCGCCATCAGGGGCGGACTGTGCGCCTTCAAAGAACAATCCTTGCGCATGCCAGCGCTGGACGACCGGCCCCTTGAAGGCTATGTAGCGATGGTCCCAGGTAGCGTGGGGCGGAAGCGCATGGAAGCGGATGCGGGGTCCGGGAAAGGCCGTCCAGAACCAGCGGCCCTCCATGGGGACGCGGCGCTCGTCGTAGAAGAGTTCGACCCCACCCCGCGCCATGAACTGCAGCGTGAAGTAGCCGTCGAAGCGCTTGTCCACGGTGGCGGCGCATTCCGGGTAACGGATCCCGTGGAGAAAAGTGATGTCCGGGCCGGGCAAGCTGATTCAGTGCGGGTGCAAGGCGGCATTATAGAGGCACCGCCATCCAGGGCAGGCCGGCGTGGGTTTCCGGATAAATTCGGCAACTTTTCTTTTGGGGGTGGCCGCTTCCGCGACTTTTCAGTGCGCGTCCGAAGCCGTTGGCAGCTTCAGCGCCGCCAGGCTTTCCACGCCTTCATCCGGCCAGCGGGGATGTTCTTTGAGCAGGGCGCCTTCGTGCCCGTCCCAGGTTCCGCGCACGTCGTCGCGGTGGAATTGCACGGCATAGCCGACACGGGGCTGGATGCTGCCGTTGGGCCCCGAGCCATGCACCGTCAGGCGCGAGAACACGACGCAGTCGCCGGGTTCCATGAGGATGGAAACGAAATTCTCCGGGTCGAATTGCACGCGGCGGTGGGTATCGCCATCCGGCGAGGGCCTGTAGGCGAGGGTGCCGTTTTTGTGGGAGCCCGGCACCATGCGCAGGCAGCCATTGGCCTCGTTCATGCTGTTCAGGGCGAACCAGCAATTGCAACCGGGGCCATCGAAACGGGTGTACTGGTTGTCCTGGTGGAAATGGAACTCACCTCCGCCACGAGCGCTTTTCACGGCTGTGAAGGGCATGTAGAGCGTGCTCGGCCCACCCATGAGCGTGCTGGCGATACTTCTGAGCTGTTCGCTGTGGATCAGGGCGTCAATGGACGAGTTCCTGAGGTACTGCCCGGTCTGGCGCAGCTTGGTCATGCCGAGTCCCCCCAGTGCCTCGATAATCTCCATGGCTTCGCCGCGCAGCTCGCCGGCGTCCTCCGGGCTCAGCATCCCGCGCAGCAGCAGGAAGCCGTCCTGCTGGTAAGTCCGGATTTCCTCGGCTCCGAGAGATTTTTTCTGGATGAGTTCCGTTGTCGCAAGCATCGCCAACCTCCTGATGATGCTGAGAGGATAGGTGTTTTCCATTCCCTGGGGATGGAGGGGATGATCGTTTTTTTGCAGTTTTTGTTCAAGGGGCGGCGTGCTCCCGTCCCTTGCTGGATCCGCAAATCCGGGTTCGAGCCTTAAAACCTAGCTCATCCGAATAATGCGTACTTTTCCAGAATTTTCACGCCGGTGCCTGGTCGAGCAAAACCGGAACCAAATCGAACTGCCAGGGGGACTTTCCACAGATTGCACAGATTAACACAGATAATAACCAAGCAGGGCCGTCCTTTTAATCAGTGCAAGTCTGTGTAATCTGTGGATGCTCCCGAGTTTGGATCGCCAAGGAGCAAGAAAAATAGGGAAGACACTGCCCAGAAGTACGCATTAGTCGGATGAGCCTTAAAACCTGACCGGCGTGTAGGCCCCAGGCTTCCAGTTCAGCTTGGCCAGCATTTTTTCAAAGCGGCGGCCGTATTCCGTGTAATTGTCGAACATGATGTCCGCATCGGACTTTACCGAGGCATCGTGGGCGACCACGGCCAGATGGGGCTCAATGGAGAAGCCGCCGTCGTAGCTGCGCTGGTGCAGATCAGCCAGGATTTGCGCCAGCTTTCCATCCCCTTCGCCCGGGAAGGTGAAGATCGTCTTATCGTTTTGCACCCGGCCGTCTTTGATATGCACGTAAGCGATATGGTCTTTTACATGAGAATAAAACTCGAAGGCATCCTGATAACGGTACGGCGCGTGGCCACGCACGTCCTTCTCAAAAACGGGATTCCCCGTGTCGAAAACCAGCCGGAAAGCCGGGGACTGGATGGCATCCAACAGCCGCAGGGTGTGCTCATAGGAACGCCCGCCCCAGTTGTTGCAATTTTCGTGCACCAGCGTCACGCCGCTGTCCTCCGCGAGGCTCGTCAGCAGCCGCAGGCGCCGGATCACTTCAGCGGCGACCTCCTTGTTTTCGAGTCGGGCCTCCTCGTGGGGCACATTGAAGCTCATGATTCGGATGAGGCCGGTGCCCAGGGTGTGCATGCGCGGAATGGCGCGCCGCAGTTGATCAAGGCTCTTTTCGATAGGATCGCTGAGCTTGGACGCCCAGTTGGCGATGGCGCTGCCAAAGCAATTGACCCTGAGGCCCGAGGTTTCAAGCTGCTCGCACACCTTGTCGAATTTGTCATCGGGGATATCGTGAAGGTTGACGCCGTCAATGTTGCGCGACTCGATGCACTTCCAGCCCAGTTTCAGCGTAGCCCGTATTTGCCCGTCGAAACCGCTGGCCGCTTCATCCGCGAAACCCGTCAGGTACATAACCGCTCCTTTTTTATTTTCCTTGTTTTGTAACTGCCCAGGCCTATCTCCCCTCTCCCGAAGGGAGAGGGTGCGTGCGCCCGAGGTCTGAGCCGTTGCCTTGTTTTAACGGAGCCACAACGCCGAGCCGCAGGATCACTTGAATGACGAAGACACGTCGTCATTTCGCTTTTTTGCCGCCGGCTTCTTCACGGGCCGTGATTTCTTGCTCAGTCGTTGCAGCAGCTTCCAGTACGCTTTCGCATCCAGGGGAAGCTTCACGGTCTTTTCATTCATCGAGGAGAACAGCATGGCGTTGGCCAACTCCACGGAGTGGATGCCCTCCTTTGCGGGCGCGATGAGCGGCACCCCGTCCAGGATGGCGTCAACGAAGTTCTGCACGATTTCCGAGTGCAGGTTCTGCTGGATCACCACCGGGATGTCAATGTCCCATATCGGAGGCTTGGCGAAGCGCGCGGGCGTTGTTTTGCAGAAGGTACTCTGTCCTATTTCATTGCGCGCGAAGCGGATCTTGCCGTTCTCGACGGTGAGCTTTCCCATTTCTCCACAGATTTCGAGCCGGTTCGTGCCAGGCGCCTCGCCGGTGCTGGTGACGAGCACACCGGTCGCGCCGTTTTTGAATTCCAGATACGCGGTGACCTCGTCCTCCACCTCAATGTTGTGATACTTGCCAATTTTGCAGAACGCACGCACTTTTTCCGGCATTCCGCACAACCATTGCAGCAAATCAAGGTTGTGGGGGCACTGGTTGAGCAGGACGCCGCCGCCTTCGCCCTTCCAGGTCGCCCGCCACCCCCCGCTCGCATAGTAGGTATCGCTGCGGAACCAGTCGGTGATGACCCAGTTGAAGCGGCTGATCTTGCCCAGATGCCCTTCGCTCAAGATTTGTTTCACCTTCTGGTACAGCGGTTCCTGCCGCATCTGAAACATCGCCGCGAAGACCTGTTTCTTGTCCCTGTGTGCCGCTATGAGCCGCTCGCAGTCCGCCTTGTGCACGGAGATGGGCTTTTCCACCAGCACATGGTAGCCTTTCGACAGGGCCTCGATGCCGATGGTGGTGTGGAAGTAATGCGGAGTCGCGATGAGGACGGCGTCCACGGCGCGGGAATCGAACAAGTCTCCCGCGGAATAATAAACCGCGCAGGAATGCGCCTTGGCGCACGCATCGGCGGCATTTTTGTCCGCATCGCACACGGCCGCGAGCTCGGCCCGCTGGACGAGCTTCATGTTATGCGCATGGATTTTGCCCATGCCGCCCAAGCCGATGATGCCCAGCCGCACTTTGGAATTTTTCATCATTTTACCCCTGATCCTTCGCGGGAATATTGACCACAAGACCCGTATCCGCGGACTGGCGGGCGTAGAGGCTCAGCTCCGTCGCGCGCAAGGAGGCCTCGGTGTCGATCAACATCGCGCCGCGCCCGGCCACCAGGTCCAGGAATTCCTTGAAAATCATGCGCCGCGGTTCAAGCTCAAGCTCCTCGGATTCCCTGTCGCGGTGCTGCGCGAAAACCCGACCGTCCCGCACCTCCACGGCGCCCTTATCCCCCATCACCCGCAGGCGATCATCCCCGTGGCTGCCGGCCTTTGGGGAACGGAGGAAATCCGCGTGGGCCAAGCCCAGCGCGCCGTCGGCGAAACGCATTTGCAGGGTCGCGATGCTCTCCATTTCACCGTGGCCGTCGTTGCCGAGCGTGGCGTGAGCGGCGTAGATGCTGACGGGGTCCTTGCTCCCGGAATACCAGAGGATGGCGTCCACGGCATGGATGCCGATCCAAGGGATGGTTCCGCCATAGCTGGCGCGCTTCCTGTAGAACGGCGGCCGGTGGTTGCCCAGGACGTAGGATTTCTGCGCGCTGAGCAGGAGCGGCCGGCCTATTTTGCCAGCCCGCACATGATGGAATCCCGTGGTGAAGGCGGGAGCATAACGCAGCTCCTGCATGGCGATGAGGGGCAGGTCCGGGCGCGCACGCCACGCGGAACGGATCTTTTGCAGCGTCACGAGGTCCGTGGCGATGGGTTTCTCCGCGTAGACGGCCAGCCCCCGCTTCAGGCATTCCAGGACGAGTTCGCCATTCAGATGAAAATGGGAGTTCACGGCCACGGCGTCCGGTCGCTCGCGATCCAGCAGGTCCCGCCAGTCGGGAATCACGGGCGAGACAAGGCCCAAGTCCTTGTGACAGCGCTGCATCAGTCCGTCCAGATTTTCGCCTTGCAAGCCGGGAGCCACGCCGACGAGCCGCGCATCCGGCGTTGCCCGCAAACCCTCCAGGACCGCCGCGAAGTGGCCACTGCCGCCGATGATGGCAACTTTCATGATCAGCGCGGGTGCTTACTTTGGATAACCACCAGTTCGGATGCACGGCCAGTCTAGTGCACACGGGTGTGCAACAAGCGTCCCTGGTTTTGGCTCAACGCGGGTTGAATCAAGGCTGGGGGCCCACCATCGGCATCTTCCAAGGCTTTCCGAACGGCAGGGCTCCGGCATCGGGGGAAGCGTCTTTCACGTCGGGAACCTCCCCTCCCGCGCCCCGGGCGGGGCTGCTTTCACCCAGGGAGAAGTCCCCGTGATCGGCGTCCTTGAAACACAGGGCCGCCAGGTCCGGCAGCACTTTGCCGCCGCCCGCGATACGCTCGGCGATCTTGGCCGTCTTGCCGGGCTCGGAGGGGGCATAGATGTTGCGGGCGAACTCAAAACCCGGAGCATCGTACAGCGGCACCTTGCCGTTGATTTCCCCGCAGACGAAGATGTTGTTATTGAACTTGAAGTTCTTGTAAGGGCGATCCTGGCCCAAGGTGGTGAGGAAACTTCCGCCAGTAAAGCAGATGGTGTTGTTATAGACCAGGAAGCCGGGGGCTGGAGAAACAGCCGGGGAATCCTTGGGCACATCCGCCATGTGGGGGTTGTAGCTCTCCCAGTTCTTCTTGGAGGCACCGGCCTTGAGCCATCCCCGGTCTTCGGAGACCTTGTCCCACAGGAGCGCGAACTCCGGCGTGTTGTAAACGATATTGTGGTGGAAATACACCGGTCCCGGCCAGGGGATGCCGCCCTCCGGCTGCCAGGAGAGCGGCTCATAGGAGTCCACGATCACGTTGCGGTAAACGTGCATATCCCGGGCGTGGTTCTCGGCCTCGACGGCATTGTCGGCGCACTTCTCGAAGAGGTTGTCATAAACCTGGAGCCCGCGGCAGAACATGGTGGCGTTGGCCGAGATCCCGTCCCAGGCCTCGAAGATATGGTTGTTGCGGAGGATCCAGTCCTTGCCCATGAAGTTGCCGATACCCGTCTCATAGCCATTTTTGGATTGGAGGCCCCAGGCGGAGTCCTTTTGGCCTTTGCGGTGCCAGAAGAACACCTTTTCGTTGACCCACTTCTTGCCGGCCTTATCGAGGGCGGCGCGCGCCTCGGGGGAGGGGCCCTCTTTGATGATTTCGACGAGGTCGCTGAAGGTGGGGAACTGGGTCCAGTAGCAGAACTCCACCGTGACGTTATTGCTGGCGCCGCTGAAATCGAAGTCCGCCGGTTGATCGAATCCGCCGCGGGGATTCTGGTCCACGGTGTCCTTGCCGCCCACGCCCGCGCGGGTGCCGAAGAACCAGCAGTTGCGCACGGTGACGTGGCTGCCGGCCACGTAAACCCCCACCACGCCCGGGGTTTCAAAGGTGAAGCCGTCAAGGACCACATGGGCCTGCCCCGCGGCGAGCACGCCGAAATTGTAGTGCTGCGGGCTTTCCACCCGGGTCCCAGCCCAGCTCCCCGTAGCGCCGCGCGGGGAGAAGCACATCGCGTGTTTTTTCGGGTCCGTCGGCCCGTACTTGCCGGAAGCGTGAAGACGAACGTAAACCCGCCCGCCGGAAGTAGTGAAGCCGTGCTTGGGGCCCAGGAAGACGGCGGTGGAGCGGAAGCGCTTCAGGCCCTCCAGGCTGCCGTAGGGGTAGAGGTCCACGCCGTCATAGAGGGCGCGGGTCGGCTCGTAACTGATAGGCGTCGAGTAGAGCTGGAGCTCGGCATCATCGAGGCGCCATTCCACCTTGCCGCGGCGGATGTCGGGAACGGCTCCGGTGACGATGACGGCGTTTTTCTCGACCTTCGCGGCCCGGAAGGTGATGGGCTTGTCGGGAGTGCCGGCAGCCTGGAGTTGCGCTACTTCGAAATAGATCCCGGGAGCCACGATGACGGTATCCCCCGCCTTGACCGTTTCACAGGCCTTCTTGAGGGTGGCGAAGGCTTTGGCGTCGGAAAGCCCGTCATTGGCGTCGTTGCCCTTGGAGGTATCGGCGTGGTAGGTTGCGGCCTGAGCCGGCAGAGCCAAGAGCAGCAGCAGGGCCACGAGGCCGGCGCAAGCGTGGGTTTTCATGATTATTGGGAGATGGAGGAATATAAAAAATGGAGCTTCGAAATTTATCGCTCAGGGCACCAGCAACTCGTCGAGTTCGGGTATGGGCACACCCTCATTCAGCGTCGGGTAGTAGTGCAGTTCGGCATGCCCATCGCAGAACAGCAGGTTGAGCTCGCCCACGTCGCCGTGGCGCAGGAGCAGGAAGTAGCCGTTGCCGCCGGAAGCCCAGCCTTTGCCCGAACTCTCCACCACCGTGCTGGCTGAGAGGCCGTCGCCGGAGAAGATCGTGCGCGCGGGCTCCTGAACCTGAGTGACGCGCAATGCCTTAAAGGGCGTGCCTCCCACATGGCGTTGATCGCTGGGGCAGATGTTTTCATTCGCGCAATAGGACGCCCAATACTCCCATCCCTTGGAACTGCTATAAGTGGAGAGGTTGACGGGGCGTGCGTCGGCCGGGCAGTGGAATACCCACTCTCCCATGCTCAACATGGAACGCCAAGAAGCGATGGGCAGCGGGTAGTCCGGGTTTTTCCTGCTTTCATCGAGGTCGGGATCGATTAACGGTGCCAACCGGTGGACCCAATACATCTTGCCGTGGTCAATGAAGGGGATATCGTTCACCGGGCCGGTGGAAGTCTCACGGACGAGGCCGATGGGATACTCCGCATAGATTTCCGTGTAAGTGTCCATGGCCATGCCGATCTGATGCAGATTGCTCATGCACGCGGCAATGCGCGCCGACTGCAGCGCTCTCCGGAAAGCTGGCAGGGTCATGCTGAACAGGATGAGCAGGATGGCCACCACGATCAGCATTTCGATGAGGGAGAAGAGCTTGCGCACGGCCTTATTTCGATTCATTCTTCCATGTGCTGCAAAGGGCAACAAGTTTCTCGCACTTAATGTATAGACAATTATAATAAAATTTACAAAATTATCAAGTGAAAAAATGGAGCGTAGGCTTATTCTTCAAAATTAATTGATTATTTCAAGTAAGTCCTTGAAAAATACCCTTTAAACATATAATCATTCATTAGTATTTTTTTGATTCTTTCCAGAGCAGCCCGCGCATGGCGACCCTTTCTCCAAACCGCGCCGCTTTCGTCAGGGAGAAAATCCTGGCGGAAATCCGCGCGCGCGCGCTCGACGACCAATTGCCACCGGAGATGGAGCTCGCCAAGGCCTACGGCGTGCACCGCCTCACCGTGAACCGCGTGATGGCGGAACTGCAGCGCGAGGGTTATATCGAGCGGCGCCGCGGCAAGGGCACCTTCATCATGCGCTTCAACAAGGAGGTGCAGCGCGCCTCCGCCAAAGCCAAGAACGGCGAGATCGCCCTGGTTTTTCCCGATTACTTCTCCTTCGATTTGTGGAGCAAACTCAGACACATCGAGGACGCCGCCCTGTCGCGCCAGTTGGGCAGCTTCCAGTACAAGATCCAGCGCGAAATCAAGGACGAATCCATCGTGGAAGTCATCCGTTCCCGGCCTTGCCGCGGGGCCATCATCCAGCCTCCTGGCTCCACCATCGATCCCGGGATTGTCGAGAAGCTCGACGGCTTGGGCATCCCCGTCGTGCTCCTGGCCTGCACCGAGCACACCGCCCTGAGTCAGCGCGTTTACTCCATCCACAGGGACTACTACCAGGAGGGTTTCATCGGAGCCGACCACCTCATCCGCGCCGGACACCGTCGCCTGGGTTACATCGCCAACGAGCCGTGGAACGAGGGCGGCCG
>JAHFOS010000219.1 GCA_023261545.1 bacterium | reverse complement strand
CCCCGCCACCTCAACCCCAGCCCCAGGATCAGCCGCCGCCTGAACCCGAGCAGCAGATCCTGGAACGCATTCGCAAGGAGAGCGAGAATCACCAGAAAGAGGCTCTCAAGGGCCGTGTGCAGGAGCGGCCGGGAGATCGGGACTGGTGAGCGGCCAGTTACTTTTTCGCGGGTGGTGTGCGGGTTTCCTATCCCTGTTGTGGATGGCGGCGCTGGAGGCCGAAGTGAAGATGCGCCTCAATCCTCCCAACCCCGTGCTCGGGGAAGAGGTGCGCATCACCGTGGAGATCGAAAACGAACCCCAGGGCGCCATCTCGGTGGCGAACTGGCCGCAATGCGCCGGCCTGGAGATGGACTGGCAGCACCACTCCATGGAGAATTATTTTGAAAATATCAACGGCAATACGCGGCAGGGAAAACGCCTTGTATTCGGTGGGCGCGCCGTCAAACAAGGGGTCTTCGATCTGACCCCCATGCACCTCAAGATCTTCGTGCTTCCCGTGCAGAGCAATGGTCTCAAGGTGCGTGTAGGGATGGCCCAGTCAGGGGGGTTCTTCCAGGTGCAGAGTCGGCTCCTGCCCGCGGAGGGATATGCTGGCCAAGTCTTCCGACTGGAGGTGGATGTGCTCGTCGCCGATCAGGAGGTGGCGCGCGTCGAGCGCCTGGCCGGGGGAACCTACGAGCTGGCCGCCAACCACTATGACGGGCTGCGCATCCCCCCGGAGCTTGAACAGGACTTCCTGGTGACGCCGCTCGAAAGCCGCCGCGCCAATCCCCAGAGCCCGGAGCTTTTCGGCAAGCCGGTGGGCGAGGTGGAGTCAGGAGGCTTCTCCTATCGCGTGCAACGCATCGTGCTCAGCCTTTATCCGCGCCGGCCAGGCCGGTTCACCCTTCCCGCCTTCACGGTGGTTTTCCACCGTCTGCAACCGGTGCGCAATTTTTTCAACGTCCAGCTTCAGCACGCGGGCGCTCCCTTTACGGCCACAAGCGAACCGCTGCTGCTCAATGCGGCGGAACCACCCGCCGCAGGCCGGCCCGCCAGCTTCACGGGCGCTGTTTGCGAAAAAATAGAGGCGGTGTTGACGCCGGAGGATCTGAAACCCGGCGGCAATGCCGAACTGCATGCGCCTATTTCCGTAAGCCTCAAGCTCTCCAGCGATTTGCCGCCGGAGTATCTGCGCCTGCCACCCTGGACGGCTCAGGAACGGCTGTGCGTCGATTTCGAGGTCTCGGCCAATGCGGCCGTGCGCGAGAATTCGGAGAATGAGGCCCTGTTCAAGGAGATCCTGCTGCGTCCGCTCAAGACCTCCATCACGGAGATTCCCGCGCTAGAATTCTCCTGGTTTCACCCGGTCGAGCGCGTTTATAAAACCGCGCGCACCCAGTCTTTTTCTCTGCACGTGGAGGGAACGAAAAGTTCGCCAACGGCGGCGGGTTCTCCCGTGCTGCCGCGAGTCACGGAAGAGCCCCAGGCCGTGCCCGCGAGCCTTGCGGGCCTGGAGCCCAGCCCAAGTCTGGTCCTCGATGTTCGTGATCATGAAAATCGGGGGTTATGGGTCGGGCTGCTCGCGCTCTTGCCCTGGTGTGCCTTGGGCTTGAGGGCGCTGATTCCCGCGTGGCGCCATTGGCGCGGACGCCGTGCGGCACGCCAGCAGGCTTCACTCGCCTACACGCTGCGCGCGCTCAAGACCGCCCAGGATCCCGAGTCCCGCTTGCGGCTGTTCCGCGATTTCCTGGCCCGCTATGGTTCGGAGAATTCCGGCCAGAACAATTCCAGCGCTTCGGGGCTCGGCGACGAGATCGCGGATGCGCTGCAGCGGCTCGAAGCCGCCGCCTACGGCGGCGGAAGCGCGGCCGTTCCCGCCCCGGAGGAATTGGCAGCCCTGTTGCGGCGTTTTGAACAGTCCGGATCATGAAAACGCTGCTGCTTTTTTTTGCCCTTATCGGCACTGCCGGTGCGGAAAATATGGAAGCCCTCAATCTGGCCTGCCGCGCCTACGAGAAGGCCCTGGCGAGTTCCGGCTCCGAGCGCGCGGAGCTGCTGCGCGCGAGCGCGTCGGGATTCGAGGAGATGGCGCGCGCGCTCCCCGCGCCGAGCGGATGGCTGGAATACAATCTCGGCACCGTCGAGCTGGCCGCCGAGGATTACGGCCGCGCCGTCCTGCACCTCAAACGCGCCCTGGAACTGTTGCCCGGCGAGCCGCGCGTCCAGAGAAACCTGTTGCGCGCCGCGGCCCTGGCCGGCGTCGAGACGAAACCCTCCTGGGGCGGCAGCGCCGCCGACATCCTGGAGGAATACTGGTCGCAGGTGCCGCCGCGCTGGTGGACCCTCGCGCTGATCGTCTTTTCATGGCTGGCCGCCGTCTCCTGCTGGAAGCACGGGATGACGCTAACCCGTCGCTTGCTCTTCCCGCCGCTGCTCCTGCTCCTGGCCGCCGGAGGCCTGTTGCGTGAACGCGGATTCTCGGTGCGCCGCGAGGTGGTGCTGCTCGCCTCCTACGCCCCGCGTACCGGACTCGGAGAAAGTTACCCTCCAGCCTTCGGCAAACCCCTGCCGCCGGGCTCCGTGGGCCTGCTGCAACGCGAAGAAAGCGGTTGGCGCGAAGTGCGCTGGAAGACAGCGCGCGGCTGGCTGCCCGTGGAAAAGTGCGACGTGGTGGAGCCGCGGTGAGGGATGCGCTGTGTTCTATCGTTCAACCAGGGTTGATGAATAATGAGCGAACATCGTGAAGCTAAGCTTACGATGCATGGCGTCTTCCCGCCGCCAATAGGAAATTGGATTCACGGAAAGCGATTGGAGTAGCGGCCATAATAGATGGCCATTTTCTGGTGATGGTTGGGGATATGCTTGGTGAGCTCGGCGATGAAGGACAGCGGGTCGAAAACGCGATTGTCGCCTTTATGCTTGGCGATGGACTTAAGCCGCAGATTTCAGGCCAGGGAAGCCCTCGAAAAATCCTTAAAACCACTTTTTGGGGGGTCAAAACATACGAATAAGGCCTAAAAACAGCCCAATTTTGGGCCTATCTTCCGATGGATCAATTACTTGGCGTGTTACTTGGCGTGGTCCGACCCCGAATTCTTACTCCGAATTCTTACTGAAGGAAAGCGGTCCGGCAGATGACGCGGGCGCTTGCCTCCGCGACGGCTCCCGCGCGCGACCGCTCGCCTTCCGCGCCTGCGCGCGCCAAGCGCCCTGGCGCCGACGAACCTGCCTCATTCGGCCACTAGAGCGCAGCAGCACCCCCTCTATTCACTAGAAAACGGGGTTAGGCACCCCATTGTGTTGACCGGCGTCCAAAATTGACTCACCCCGAAGCGACCCCAAACCGCCTTGGACTCCAGCAGGAGGGAGGGTGGGTAACATGGTCAGCGAAAACAGCCTCCTCATTTTCGCCCTATCAGAGGGCCGCCCAGCCTGTTGACAAATGTCAATCGCTTTCTAAAATATACTTATGATGCCCACAGCATGAAAGAACAAAGATAGAAAGCATGCCCAGAGGGACGCACCCCAAGAAAGAGGTTCGAGATGCTGTCGAGTACGCCAAAGAGCACGGCTGGAGAGTGGCTGAGGCTGGGGGTGGGCATGTTTTCTGTACCCTGTTGTGTCCTCTCAAGAGCAGGGAGGGCCACCGTTTCTTTGTGCATTCGACACCCCAGAATCCAGGAAACCATGCAAAGCGATTGAAAGACTTGGTGGACAAATGTGAGCACAATGACAACCAGAACCAGCAAGGAGAGGAGGAGCCATGAAAACGAACAGCTTTAGGATAGTTTTCGACAGGGATATTCTGGGGAAGACCGTGCATGGCGGCGAGCAGGACGAACTTGCCTTGGCGAACGCCCTTTACGAAGCGGGACTCGATGATTGTAGTTTTCTCATTGACGGTGGAGAGCCCTGCCTGGATTGCGACGTGGAGAATGCCCAAAGCCTGAAAGAAGCCGTTCGCAGCGTCCTACGACGTATCTCAAAATGTGGCAAGCCATTTCGCGTTGCAAGGTTGGAGCCAGGGAATCTAGTGACCCCCTCTGAAATAGCCCGTCGTCTTGGCGTTTCGCGTCAGCATATTCAGCAACTCATCTTTGGGCTTCGTGGCCCTGGTGGCTTTCCACAGCCATTTTGCCGGGTGTCGGATAAATCAGCCGTCTATCAATGGACGGATGTCGTTCATTGGATGCAAGCCCACCAGTACCTCAAAAAAGCCGAGATTGTCAAGAATGCAGAGGAGATGGAAAAGCTGAATCGAAATCTAGCGACAGCAGTAATGGCATAGAAACAAAAAAGCAGGATTCAAAACTTGCCAAACATTGACGGCGAGATAGCTTGACAGCCTACTGGTTCCCCGCAAAAAAATACGGCTGGGGCTGGGGACTTCCCAATGGCTGGCAGGGCTGGCTGGTTCTCGTTGCCTACATAGGGTTGCTCGCTTTCGGAGTAGTCGTCTTGCGGCCACAAGAGCACGCTGCCTTATTTTTCGCCTATACTTTCGCGGTGTCCGCCGTGTTGATCCTTGTGTGTTGGCTCAAAGGCGAAAAACCGCGGTGGCGGTGGGGCGAAAAATAAAAAGACCCGTCACTTGCGTGGTACGATAAGCGAGGCAACGGAAAACTCCCCCTAGATTTTTTCGGAAACGAGGGGAGTCTCGGCACTGGATCAAAGTCTGTAAATTGAAACTCTATATTTCAATTTACAGACTTCAAACATCTTGTTGGCCTTGCCGGACGGATAACGTTTGGGGGGCCGTTCCTCTGTCGAGGGTGTGGTTTAAACCCGCCGCCAGCGCTGCCAGACGGCTCGAACGAGGACCAGTAGCGCGAGCCCCGTGGGGAGCAGGCTCCAGAGGCTGAAACTCCTTGCCCCGTAGAGCTGGCCCGCCCGGCCCGACCACGCGCGCAGTTTGGCGGAGCGAAACTCTGGTTTCTTCCAGGCTCCAGAAACGCACCAGTTCTGGATAAGATCCTCGCTTTCTGGCGCGGCCAGTTCGGCCCCATTGTTTTCGGCCCACCAGCTCGCAAGGGATTCCCGGGGCTCGACGAGAAAGGTGCCCAGCAGATCGTTGAGCGCGCTCCAGCGCTGTCCGCCTTTTGCGGCGTCGTAGCGGAAAGACGTCTTCCAAGAGAAGGGGTCGAGGCGTACCGGGGTGCGGCCAACAAGCTCCCCGTAAAGCTGTGGCATCACCGAGAATTTTCCCAGGGTGTGGCGTCGCGGGCCCTCGGGATCTCCGGCCCGGAGCATCCACAGCTTTTGGCCTTTTTCCGACAGCACGAAATGCAGGAAACGGCGCGCGATCTCAGGGTTCGGAGCCCCTTTGAGCAGCGCGATGCCATCGCCGCTTACGACGCTCAGGTCTGCGGGAAAAAGAAAGCCGATGGTCTCCGCGCCCGCTTCCGCGACCTGGGCCCAGGCGTAGGAATCAATGGCGGGACCGGCGGCGGCCTCACCCAGAGCCACGTCCTGGGGCACTTCGGCGGAGCTGGCCCGGAAAGACCGGGCGTTGGCGGCTAGCCCCGCGAGGATGCGCCAGCCTTTCTCCCAGCCGTAGGCCTGGAGGATGATTTCGTAGGCCATGTGCGCGCTGCCGCTGCGCCGGGGATCGGCCAGCATCACCCAGCCGCGCCAAGCCGGATCGGCAAGGTCGGCCCAGGTCTGGGGTTCCCTGAGGCCGAGGCGCCGCAGCACGGTCTTGTTGTAGATGATGCCGAAGCCGGCCATGGTCGCCGCGTACCAGGTGCCGTCGCCGTCGCGGAGTGGCGAACCGCAGATTTCGGGCGCGAGTTCCGCGAGCAACGGCGCAGGCAGTTCCACTTTTTGAAGCGACCCCTCCTTTTTGAGTTCCAGATAAGGGTCGGTGCCACCGCCGAAGACCAGATCAACGCCGATGCCGCCGGGTTTCTCCCGGTACTGCGCGCGCAGATAGCGCAGCATTTCGGAGGTGCCGCCCACGTCCAGCCAGCGCACGCTCACGGGAGGCCGCCCGTCCGCAGCCTCTTGGCGGCGGAAAGCCTCTTCGAATTCGCGGCGGATGCCGTCCCAATGCGGGGAGATGATCACGAGTTCCTGGTCCTGTGCGCGCGCGCCGCCGGATAGCGCCAGCAGAAAGACAAGAACGGCCGTTAATGCCTTGTAAGCGCTCACGAAAGGTGCGTCTCCC
>JAHFOS010000073.1 GCA_023261545.1 bacterium | reverse complement strand
CGTGACCTATGTCATGTCGAACCTGCTCATCGGCGGCCTCGGGGATGGAACCATGTGGTGGAAGCTCTCCACCATCATCACCTGCGGCACGCTGGCCGGGGCGATCATTCCCGAGCTCGTCAAGGTCTTTACCTCCACCGAATCGCGCCACGTGCGCGAGGTGGTCACGGCGTCAAAGGAGGGCGGGGCGTCGCTCAATATCCTCGCGGGCCTCACCGCCGGCAACTTCAGCGCCTACTGGATGGGAATGCTCTTCGTGCTGCTCATGGGCGTGGCCTATTGGGTGAGCGGGATGGGCCTGGGCGCCCTGTTCCTCCAGGGGCATGCCACTCCCGAGGCTCCCGTTATAGCGGCGTCCGTTTTCGCCTTCGGCTTGGTGGCTTTCGGCTTCCTCGGCATGGGGCCGGTGACCATCGCCGTGGACTCCTACGGCCCCGTCACGGACAACGCCCAGTCGGTGTATGAGCTTTCGCTCATCGAAACGCTGCCGGGGATCAAGGATGAGATCCAGCGCGACTTTGGATTTGCTCCCAACTTCGACAAGTCCAAGCACTTGCTGGAGGAGAACGACGGCGCTGGCAACACCTTCAAGGCCACGGCCAAGCCGGTGCTCATCGGCACCGCCGTGGTGGGCGCCACCACCATGATTTTCTCCATCATCATGGTGCTCACCCAGGGCCTCGATCCCACCAAGGTGGCCCACCTGTCGCTGCTGCACGCGCCCTTCCTGCTCGGGCTCATCGCCGGTGGCGCCGTGATCTACTGGTTCTCGGGCGCCGCCACGCAAGCCGTGGCCACCGGGGCCTACCGCGCCGTGGAGTTCATCAAGGCCAACATCAAGCTCGAAAACACCACCAAGGCGTCCATCAGCGATAGCAAGAAAGTCGTGGCTATCTGCACGCAGTACGCGCAGAAGGGCATGTTCAACATCTTCCTCACGGTTTTCTTCAGCACCCTGGCCTTCGCCTGCCTGGAGCCCTACTTCTTCATCGGCTACCTGGTCTCCATCGCGCTCTTCGGGCTCTTCCAGGCCATCTTCATGGCCAATGCCGGCGGCGCCTGGGACAATGCCAAGAAGATCGTCGAGGTGGAGCTCAAGGAGAAGGGCACGCCGCTGCACGCGGCCTGCGTGGTGGGTGACACCGTGGGCGACCCCTTCAAGGACACGTCGTCGGTGGCCATGAACCCCGTCATCAAGTTCACCACGCTGTTCGGGCTGCTGGCCCTGGAGCTCGCGCTGGGGCTCAGCCGTGAAACCAGCGGCTGCCTGGCCGCGATTTTCCTCGCTATCTCGATGTTCTTCGTGTACCGCTCCTTCTACGGCATGCGCATCGGGACGGCGGAGTAAGGCGGCGAACTTTTGTCCGCCAGCGTCGGCCTCTGCGAGGCCGGTGCTGAACACGTCACCCAACAAATCCGGCCTCACAGAGGCCGGCGACAGAGTTCTGTTTTTCAGGACCCGCCGGGGCGCTTTCCCCGCCACCATCCAGCGGCAAGTTCCAAGGTTCCGAGGTCGCGCCCGAGTTCCCACTCCTTGACGCGCAGGGTAATAAGTTCATCGGTGTAGGCGTTCTGCGCCGCAAGCAAGGCCTCTTGAGCCTCCAGCACATCGCGCGTGGAGGCGCGGCCAGCCTCAAGGAAGCGGCCGGTGCTGAGCACGCGCCGCTGCGCCACCTCCACGGCCCGGCTCTGGAGCAGCACGGACTGGGAAAGCTCCTGGAGGCGCCGCAGCGCGTCACGCACGTCCAGCTTGACCCGATCCTCGGCGGCCTCATAGCGGCGCACCTGGCGATCCAGGTCCAGCAAGCGCCCGCGAAAGGCGGCGCGCTCGGCGCTGCGCTCAAAACCGGGATCGAGGGTGAGCAGCGTGCGGTAGCTTCCGCGGTCCCACTCGACGCGACCGTCGGGCGCGCCGGCGGCGAGCGGGCTGCGGGACTGCCCGAAACTCGCCTTGCCCATCAAGGTGAGCTCGGGGCGCAGCGCGTCGGCGGCGATCACCACGGCGCGCTGCGCGTCCTCGATGCGCCCGCGCTCGGCGCGCAGGTCGAGCCGGTGTTCCAGCGCCGTCCGCAACGCCTCTGTTTCATCGCGATCCGCCCAGCGTTGCCCCTGTTTTGAAGCAGACCCGCGGGCCTCCGCGTTTCCGCCGCTGGTGAAATCCTCGCGCAGGCGATCGAGTTCATGGGCGTCGAGTTCGAGGGACAGGTCGGGAGGCAGGCCCAGCAGCAGCTTGAAACCATCCAGGCGCGCCTGCTGGGCCTGACGGGCGGAAATGAGCCGCGTCTGCGCCCGGAGTTCGTCCTGCGCGGCCTGATCCACCTGGATTTCGGAGATGCGGCCCGCGTCCGCGAGCCGCCGCAAGCGGGCGCGCGCGGTCTCCAGGCGCTGGCGGTTCTGCTCGGCGTTCCCGACTTCCGCCTGCTGGCGCAAGACAGCCAGATACTCCGACGCCACGCGCACGGCGAAGAGTTGGCGGAAGCGCTCAAAGTCGCAGAGCGCGTAGAAAAGATTGCGGTCGGCCTGCACCAGGGGTTCCTCAGCGATTTGCCGGCCAGCCCCGCGCAGCAGCGGCACGCTGATGGAGACGTCCGCCGTGGCACCGATGGAGGAGGCGCGCGAGGGTGTGAGCAAGCGCGCGAGGTCGAGGGCTAAATGCCCACTCAAACCAGCGCCTTGGCTGAGTTTGCGCCCAGCCGCAAGCTGGCCGCCGACGCCGACGCCGCTCGCGCGCGGCGTCGCTCCCTGGTCGCTCACCGCCTCGCCCCTGAGCAGCCCCTCGAAGGTGTTGCGGAAGCGGCTGGCCGCGAAATCCAGGCTGAGCGCTTGCTGAAAAACCACGGCCTTGCGGTCCTGATACTCGTGGCTGCCCGCGGCAGCGACCTCCAGGGATTCATCCAGACCCAAGGCGCAGGGACGTCCCGGCGCGGCGGCGATGCTGGGTGCCGACGGCACGCGGTTGCCGGAAGCTGTCGTCTCCGGCCAGTGCGCGGGCTTGGGCAGCGCCCCCGCACCCGCCGAACCGGGCGTCGTGGAGACGAGGCCGTAAAGCTCGACGAGGCGGCGGCGCAACGTCACCTCGGGGCTTTCCACCGTGAACGGCTCGCTGTGCCCGAGGGCCTCCCGTTGCTTGGCGGCGACCCACTGGTAGGCGGCTTCGTCAGCCTTTTGACGTTGCTGTTGAGGGCTCTTGCAGCCCTGAACGGCGAAAACCAGCGCTGTGACTCCCGCGGCCCACGCCCAGATTCTATATGGCTTGCGTCTCACGTTCACGCGGGAAAAGTTTAGGCGTCAACCGGGAACGCAATATCGGTTTGCGATGCCTGCAATCTCCTGGACGGACGGTCCAATGGCAAGGATCTTGCCTTCAGGGGGCGATTCCCTAAAATCAACGGCCATTTCCATGGGCTCCACTCTCCTTGCCTGGGCCCGCTTTTGGGTACCGATCCGACAAATCGCAGCCGTTCCGATCAGAAATTTCAGGAATTCTGGGCGCGTGCACATCTTTTTCCTGGTGTTCCTCGCCGCACTTCCCCTCTCCGCGGAGGAGTATCAGGTGGTGCGCGACGACTCCTGCCGGGTGCGTTTTACATCCAAGACCCAGCTCGATGATTTTTCCGGTCAGAGCGGCTCGCTCGACGGCTTCATCTACTGGCGCGGCGCGGGCCTCGCGGGCGCGCGCGAGCTGGAACACAGCCGCCTGCTGTTCGAGCTCAAGCTCGCGGATTTCGACACCGGAATCGGGCTGCGCAACCGCCACATGCGCGAAGAAGTGCTGGAGACGCGGCTCCATCCCTTGGCGACTTTTACGGGACGCATCGCCCGTGTCGAGAAAGCGGAGGGCGGCGCTTATCTGCTGCACCTTGAGGGCCAGTTGGCGCTTCATGGCGTGGAACGCGCCTTCGCCGCCGTCGTCAGCGCGAGCGAGCTGCCGGACGGGCGAATCCACCTCCAGGGCGGGTTCCCCATCACGCTGGCCCAATTCAACATTCCCCGGCCCGCGTTCCTCGGCCTGAAAATCGCCGCGGAAGTTCAGGTCGAGGTGGATTTCCTGGTCAGCGCAGCGGAGAAAAAATGAGGCTCATCCGACTCATGCGTACTTCTGGGCAGTGTCTTCCCTGTTTTTCTTGGTCCTCAGCGCTCCAAACTCGGGAGCATCCACGGATTACACAGATTTGCACTGATTAAAAAGGACGGCCCTGCTAGATTATTAGCTGTGTTAATCTGTGCAATCTGTGGAAAATCCCCCTGGCAGCTCAATTTAGTTCCGGTCTTGCTCGACTAGGCACTGGCGTGAAAATTCTAGAAAAGTACGCATTATTCGGATGAACCAAAAATGAAACGCAACCTTGCCAATATTATCGCTGGTACCTTGTTGTTCCTGGCTGTCGGCCACACCGAAGACGAAGACGCGGTGCGCTGGAAACGGCGCGAGGAGCCCGAAAAAAAGCAGGAGCTCGAGCTGCTGCATTCCACGCTGGCCTTGAACCTGCCGACGGCCGAAACCTTGAGGCGCAAGGATCTAGAGTTCGTCCTCGGCCACCGCTTCCTGCCCGCCGTGGACAGCGGCGCGCAGACTCTTTATGGGTTGGACGGCGGAGCGCGCATCCGCCTGGGGCTGAACGCGGGGCTCAGCGATCACCTGACCGCCGGGATCGGGCGCACCAACATGGACGACAATCTGGAACTCGACCTCAAGCACAAACTGCTGCAGAGGGACGGCGCGACGTTGCCCGCGCTCCTGGCCTGGCGCCTCGGCGGGGCCTGGAACGGCCAGGTGGCGGGCCGGCCCAAGGGTGATGCGCGCAACTATCAGGGCTTCGGCCAGCTCATCTGGAACGGCCTCTATCGCAAGAAGCTGGGCATCGGCATCGTTCCCAGTTTCCTCGAAAACAGCGACCCCTACAGCCGCCAGCGCGAGCACGTCTTCACCGCGGGCGGCTACCTTCAGTATTACTTCACGCCGCGTTTCGCGGGCCTGACGGAATGGAACGGACGCCTTTCCGGCTCGCGCAGCCTTTCCGAATCCCTCTCCTTCGGTCTCGAACTCAACACCGGGGGCCACTTCTTCAAGCTGCACTACTCCAACAATACGCGCCTGGCCGCCAGCCAGACCATCGCCGGAGCTGACAGCCCCATCTCCGGTGGCGATTGGCACCTCGGCTTCACCATCACGCGCCTGCTGCAACTCTCCAAGCCCGGGGGAAAATAAGGCCGTTGGGGCGCGCTGCCGCGGGGTTCGAAGCACGCGCGGCGCGCACAAGTTACGGCTCCCGCCCCTTTTAGCGCTTTTTCGTGACTCAATAACCGCGATAATCCTAGAAACGGCAGTTGAAAACTAAAAAGCAAGGGACTCTCCCTTCCCGAAGGGGGGACGGTCCCTTGCGATACAAAGGCTTAACTTTCAACCGCCGTTTTTAGGATAATTCGCGCTAGGCCAGGGACTGTCGGCCAATCTCAGGGCAACCGCCCAAGACGAACTTATGACGGTCGAGTTCTTGATTTTCACGTCGCGAAAGCCCCTCGCCCTGACCCTCCCCCGAAGGGAGAGGGGTGATGGAGGATGCCCGTGCAGTTACAATCAGGACTTGGGTCAGCTGTTCGCGGGAACGCGCCGCTGGCGCGCGCGGATCTCCTCCAGCAGGCGCTCGCGGAAAGTGGCGGATGCTAATTGCTCCTGCCCCTCCTCGCCGTAGCGCCGCCAGGTCACGGCGCCGCTGTCGCGCTCTTTGTCCCCGAGGATGAGCAGGTTGGGGATCTTGAGCTTGAGGTTGGAGCGGATCTTCTTGTTGAAGCTGTTCTGGCTGGTGTCCACTTCGGCGCGCACGCCGAGGTTGCGCAGCTCCGACTCGATGCCCCTGGCGTAGCCCAGCACGTCTTCGCGCACGGGGATGATGGCGACTTGCAGCGGGGCGCACCAGGTGGGGAAGGCCCCGCCATAGGCCTCGATGAGGAAGCTGATGAAACGCTCATGGGTGGAAAGCGGGGCGCGGTGGATGATCACCGGCCGTTTCGGCTGTCCGTCGGGCGCCGTGTAGTTCAGATCGAAATTCTCGGGCCCCAGGAAGTCTATTTGGATGGTGGAAACCGTCTCTTCGCGGCCCAGCAGGTTTTTGAACTGCACGTCGAGCTTGGGGCCGTAGAAGGCGGCCTCTCCAATCCCCGTATCGAAGGGATGGGCGGTCTCTTCCAGCACTTCGCGCAGGATGCGCTCGGCGCGATCCCACATCTCGTCGCTGCCGCGGAACTTCTCGCGGTTTTCCGTCCCGCGCAGCGACAGGCGGTAGCGGTAGTCCTTGAGCCCGAAGGTGGCGTAGAACTCGCCGTACATCTTGAGCAGCAGCCGGAATTCCTCCTTCACCTGGTCCTCCGCCAGATAGATGTGCGCGTCGTTCATGCACAGCGAGCGCACGCGCAGCAGCCCGTTGAGTTCGCCGCTCTGCTCGAAACGGTAGCAGGTGCCGTACTCGGCGAGCCGCATCGGCAGCTCGCGGTAGCTCACCGGCCGGTGCGCGTAGATCATGTGGTGGTGCGGGCAGTTCATGGGCTTCAAGTAATACTCCTCGCTGCCGGTCACCACGCCGTCCTCGCCGCGATCCTCGATGACCATGGGCGGGAACATGCTTTCCTTGTAGGCCGGTAGGTGCTGCGAGCGCACATAAAGCTCGGCGCGGGTGATGTGCGGCGTGGCCACGCGCTGGTAGCCGTAGCGGAACTCCATCTCCCGGGCGTACTGCTCGATGCAGTCGCGGATGACGCAGCCGTTGGGCAGCCACAGCGGCAGACCCTTGCCGACCATGGGCGAGAACGTGAAAAGCTCCAGCTCCTTGCCGAGCTTCTTGTGATCGCGCTCACGCGCCAGCTCGCGCCGCCGCAAGTGCTCCGCGAGCTCGGCGTCGCTCTCGAAGGCGCAGGCGTAGATGCGCGTCAGCATCTTGTTCCTCTCCGATCCGAGCCAGTAGGCACCGGCGATGTGGTCGAGGTGGAAGGCCTTGGCGGGAAGCTCCCCGGTGTGCGCGACGTGCGGGCCTTCGCAGAGATCGCTGAACGGGCCGTTGTCGTAGAAAGAGAAACAGGTCTCGCCCTTGGCGCGCAGGTTCTCGATCTGCAGCGTTTTGTAGTTTTGCCTAAGGGCGGCGGCCTTCGCGAGGGCCTCCGGGGCCTGGAGTTCCGTGCGCGTGAAGGGCTGCCTGGCGGCGATGATGCGCCGCATGGTCTCCTCCAGGCGCGGCAGATCCTTTTCCTGGGGGGGGGCGCCGTTGAAGTCGAAATCGTAATAGAAACCGTCCTCGGTGGGCGGCCCGAAACCGAGGCGCGCCTGGGGATAGTGTTCGAGCACCGCCTGGGCGCAGACGTGCGCCAGCGAGTGGCGGATGCGGTAAAGCCGATCCTTCGTTTCCTGGGAATTTTGGTTCATCAAAACGCTGCGGTTTCCAGTATGTCGGGCTCCATTAAAATGCACGGGTTCAGCACGCAAACCGGCGAGCCTGTCATTGTTGAGCCGTGGAGCCCGCGGATAAATCCCCTTCCCGTTCCCCCAAAGCTGTGTCAGCTCCGGTGGACCTCACGCCTTTGCACACCGCCGGCGGGGAGCCCTACCGCATCAAAAAGAAAATCCGCGAGGACGACCTCACGGAAACCTTTCAGGCCGAGGACCTCAGCATCGGCCGCGAAGTGCTGCTGGTCACGGTGAAACGCGGAGCCGAAGAGGCGCGCTGCCGCGAATTCCTGCTGCACGCCCGCTCGCTCGGGCAGCTCCACCACCCCGGTATCCTGCCCATCTACGACATGGGCCTGCTCAAGGGCGCCTACTTCTACGCGACGCGCGTGCCGCCCGCGGTGCCCCTGGGCAAGATGCTGCGCGGGACCAGCTCCCTGCTGCGCCTGGTGAAAAGCCGCGGTTACCGCCTGCGCATCCTGCTGAGCGTCGCCGACACCATCGCCTTCGCCCATTCCCAGGACGTGGCCGTGGGCCGGCTCGGCTTCGACTCCATCATCGTCGGCGAGCACGGCGAAGTCATCGTCTATGACTGGTCGGCGAGCCGCTGGATGAAACGCGGCCGCCAACCCGGCGAAGGAAGCGACCCGCGCAACGAGATCGTGCGCGAGGATCTGCGGCAGCTCGCGCTGCTCGGCATGAACCTGATGTATTACAAAACCCCCGAGGAGGACGTGACCATCGCGCGCTGGGACCAGCGCGCGCGCTATCTGCCGCCGGAGTTGCAGCTCATCCTGGACCGCGCCTTCCTCGAAAGGCCGCTGCCCTACGCGTCGGTGGAGGAGTTCAAACAGGACCTCACCAAGCACCTCGCGGGGTACACCCTCGATCTGCAGAAGGGAGACCTGGTGATGGCCATGCGCGGCTTCTACCGCCGCCACAGCCGGCCCATCAACATCCTGCTCGGGCTATTCCTGTGCGGCTGCCTGGCCCTCGGCGCCTTTTTCTACCAGCACGCCCAGCGCCAGGAGGATTTCGAGCAGCGTGAGTCCCGGCGCCGTGAAAGAGAGCAGCAACTGGCGGAGGCGCAGCGCGCGCACGACGCGGAACAACAGCGCCTTGCCGCGCTGGAGAAGGAGCTGAAGACCCTCGATGAGAACGAGGCGCGCAGCGGCGAGACCTTGAGCGAGCGACGCGGGCACCTCGAAAAACTTCGCTCCGAGGTGGCCGACTTGCGCAAGGAGAGCGATCAGCGCGAGCTGCGCCAGGAGGAGCTGGAGCTCAAGACCAGCTCGATGGATCGCGCGCTGGGGAGCGTCGCTGAAGAACGCAAGACGATCCAGCAGGAACTGCAGGAGTCCCTCGCGCGCGAGCACGAGCGCGCGGGCACGGCGGGCGACAGCGCCCATTACGAGTTGCAGGAATGGTGGCGGGCCGTCGCCGTCCGACCCGAGTTTGGGGATGATCTGGCGCGCATCCTGAAGCGCCGCGACGAGTGGCTCGCCGAGTATCTGCTCGCCTCCTGCGCTCCGCGCTACCGCAAGGCCCCGCTGCCCGATGCCGCGGCCGCGGCGAACTTGAGCGCCAACGGGGCCTTCGCGGCCTGGATGGGCGCGGGGATGTTGCAAATAGCCACCGTGCAAACCGGCAAGGTGCAGAGCGTGCCCCTGGAAAACAAGCTTTCTTATGTCACCTTCAGCCGCAACGCGCGGGTGTTGCACGGGGTGGCGGGAACGAACCGCGCGGTGATCGTGATGTTGAACGAGGACTGCAGCGTCCAGGCCAACGCCAGCTTCCTGTGGAAGCCGAAGACCTACGGCAAACCGCTGCCCTATTTCGCACCGCAGATTTTCTGCGCCTTTGACGGCAAGGATCGGCTCTGGAACTTCGAGGCCCGCGAGGGCGGCGGGGAAACCGTCGAGCCGCACGACTGGAAACTGCCCTTGAAAGGGCCGATTCTGGACCTCAAGTCCTGCCCGCGCCGCGAGCTCCTGGTGGTCATGGAGGAGCGCAACATCCTGCACGCCATCATCCCGTTTTCCAACACCCCGCCGCGTTCGGCCATGCGCCCCGCGTGCGACCATTGGGGTTTCCTGCCCGGCAGCGACATCCTTTATTTCTGTATGAAAAATAAAATAGAGCTCGTGGAGATCGATGGCCTCACGGTGGTGCGCAGCCTGGAAGCGGCCGAAGACATCGCCGACATCGCGGGGGGACCGTCATCCACCCGGCTGTGGCTCAAGGGGGCGGGGAATCGCTGGAGCTGCTGCGACTGGACGCACCAACCCCCGCTTCCACTCCATTCCGCCGTGCTGCCGGGCGACCTGCTCTACGCCGGTCGCGAGGCCCTCGCCCTGCGCGCGGAGTCGGGCCCGTCCGCGATTTACGATTTCGCCCCCCCGGTTGATGAGGAACTCGCGAAACTCGGCGCGGAACTCGCGGCGGCGCCTTCTCCGCTCATGGAAAAGGTGGCGGGCCGCAAGCTCAAAATGACCACGCCCGAAGGCGACGAGCGCGTCCTGGAAGCGCGCGAAGATATCCGCGATGTCTGCCGCCCCGAACCGGCCTCGCCCCACCTCCTGCTGCTCGAGGGCGAACACCTGATTGCGGTCTGGAACATCCCCGAAGCGCGCCGCGTCCTCGAAATCGGCCGTTCCCCCGCGCCCCTGAAACGCATCACTTACAACGCGCCGCTCAAAGCCGTGCTGTCCGTCGAAGAAGGCGGCCAGGTCAGGATGTGGTGAGTCGCCCGGGCCAGCGAGCCAGCTCATCCTCCAGTGTTATCCCTTCGATTTCAGCCGAGAGCTTGTCTCGGGCCGATCTCATCATCGTGACGGCATCAAATTTCTTTCCGATCTTACTCATCCGACAACGCTTGGCTCTATTTCTGCGACAAGCGAAAGTAAGTGATCAGCGAAGCCAGCCCTCCGAAGATCGCCAGGACCAGGATCAGCATGGCCGGATCGTCCACGCTGCTGGGGCTGTAGTCCCGGATATGCGGCCTGACCACGATGGCGATGACCGCTGAGATCGCGCTCAGGGCCAGGAAGCTCCATTTTTCTATGGCCAGATATTTGCGTTCAAACTGGGGTTGTGCCACGACCAGGGCGAAGGGGATGCGTTTGGAGATAAGGTAGTCGAGGCCCAGGATCGATCCCGTATTGGCGATGAACAGCACGGTCTGGATGACCATGTAGAAGGCCGACGGGTTGACGCGGCCGGCGAGGATGAAGTTCAGATTCATGAACATGCCGCACAGGAGCGCGAAGTTGGTGCAGGCCCCGGCCATCAGCGCCGCGCCGACCAGCAACTGGCCCGCGATGATGATCCAGCTCAGCGCCAGGACGTTGGGCGCGAAAACATCGGTGATCAGCGACCGATAGAAGGGGAACACCACATGCCCGTCCGCGAGCTGCGTGTTCAGGAATTTCGTGAGCGCGGCTCCCGAGTGCCAGGGCGCTTCGAGGAGCTTCTCCAGGCTGGCGCGCACCCAGCCGATGCCGATGAAGAGCCGCAGGGGTAAAAGGTAGGCCCCCTCGCGCTGGAGTTCCGCGCGAAAGAAGCGCAAGATGCGTGAACTCGCCTTTTGTTTCATGACTTTTTCAATTCGAGCGCCAACAGCGTTGTCTTCTGGATTCATGGTTCTCGGTGTCCTCTGTGGTAAAATATTCTTCCGAGCAGGCTCTCAGCGCTGCGCCGCCACCATGAGGTCGGCGACCTTGCGCGCGAATTCTACCGGGTCTTTGAGCGGCAGGCCCTCGGCCAGCAGCGCCTGATCGTAGAGCAGGCGCGCGCTGTCCTGGAATTGCGGGCTTTCAGGCCCAGCGCCGTGGAGTTTTTCGAGCACGCCCAGGATGGGGTGGGTGGGGTTGATTTCCAGGATGCGCTTGCCCTTGGGCACCGCTTGGCCGAGCTGGCGCATGAACTGTTCCATCTGTGGGCTCAGGTCGCCCTCGGCGCCCACCAGGCAGGCGGCGGAGCGCGTGAGGCGCTTGGAGAAGCGCGCTTCCTTGATGTCTTCCTCCAAGGCCTTGTGCAGGGCCTCCAAGAGGCCCGAGTGGCGTTTCTGGAGTTCTTCCTCCTTGGCTTTCGCCTCCTTGGCGGGCGCGCCGCCCGGAAGCTCCACTTCGCCCTGGCTCACGGAGCGGAACTTGCGGCCCTGGTATTCGTGCAGGGCGGGCGCCGCGAACTCGTCCACGCGGTCGGCGAGGAAGAGCACTTCGAGGTCGCGCTCGCGGAAGACCTCCAGCAGCGGCGAGCCCTTCAGCGTTTCCAGCGATTCGCCGAGGATGTAGTAGATCTCCTTCTGGTCGTCCTTCATGCGCGCCACGTAGTCCGCGAGACCAGAAGGTTCGGTGGAACGGCTGGTGGGGAAAAGCACCAGCTCGCGCAGGTCCTCGTGGTGGGCGGGGTCCTGGGCGAAGCCCTCCTTGAGCACCGTGCCGAACTCGTGCCAGAAGCGCAGGTACTTCTCGCCCTCGTTCTTTTTCATGTCCTTCAGGGTGTCGAGCACCTTGCGGGTGAGGCGCTTGCGGATGGCGTCAATCTGCCGGTCGTGCTGCAGCATTTCGCGCGAGAGGTTGAGCGAGAGATCGGCGGAATCCACCAGGCCCTTCACGAAGCGCATCCAGTCGGGCAGCAGCCGGTCGCAGTCGCCCATGATGAAGACGCGCTTCACGTAGAGCTGCAAGCCGCGGCGCCCCTCGCGGAACATGAGGTCGAAGGGCGCGCGCGTGGGGATGAACAACAGCGCGTGGTACTCCAGCGTGCCCTCGGCGCTGAAGGCGATGGTCTCCAGGGGAGCGGTGGAATCGTGGGCGATTTGCTTGTAGAACTCGGCGTACTCCTCGGGTTTGACCTCGGACTTGGGCCGCGTCCACAGGGCCTTCATGGAGTTCACGGTGTCCTCCTTCCCTTTGCCGGCCTCCTCGGTCACGAGCATGACGGGATGGGTGATGAAGTCGGAGTAGCGCTTCACGAGCTGGCGCAGCTCCCAAGGATCGGCGTAATCCTTGGAGCTTTCATCGCCTTCCTCCTTGGGCTTGAGGTGCAGGATGACGTCGGAACCGGGCTCTTTGCGTTGCGCCGCCTGGAGGGTGTAGCCGCCCGTGCCGTTCGAGGTCCAGCGCACGGCCTTGTCGCTGCCCGCCTTGCGGGTGACGAGCTCCACCTCCCCGGCCACCATGAAGCTGGCATAGAAGCCGACGCCGAACTGGCCGATGAGGTCCAGGCCGCCTTCCTTGCCCGCCTTCTTGAGGTTGTCCAAAAAAGCGCGCGTTCCCGATTTGGCGATGGTGCCGATGTTCTCGACCACCTCCTCCTCGCTCATGCCGATGCCGTTGTCGGAAACCGTGAGCGTGCGCGCCTTGGCGTCGGGGATGAGGCGGATGGCCAGGTTCGGCTCCTGCAGCGCGGGGTCGGTGAGCGCCAGGAAGCGCCGTTTGTCCAGGGCATCCGAGGCATTCGAGATGAGCTCGCGCAGGAACACATCGCGGTTGGAATAGAGCGAATGGATGACGATGCCCAAAAGCTCCTGAACCTCCGCCTGGAATTCCTTGCGCTGCACCTCAGTCATTTTCCGCTCCTGTGAATTTCGGGGTGGCGCATCCTCCCTGTCCCCAAGGCTTCTCAAGAAAGCGGAGCGATCCTGAGAAGCCACCAGCCGGCTTTTGCAGGGAAAGTCGGGCGGCTATAAGATGCGCCATGGCGGGATGGACCTTGGAGCAGCCGATGTGGTTGCTGTCCCTGTTGCCGCTGGCGGTACTGTTTTTTTTCGCCTTTCGGGCCGAACCCCGCCCAACGCCAACGCCCTGGGGGTTTTTATTCCCCGATCGCGGTGGAGCGGGCGCGCCGAGCCCCAGCCGGCGGCGGCTGATTTTGCCCCTGGTCCTGGCGCTGCTCGCCTTTGCGGCGCTGGCCGTCGCGGCGGCCCAGCCGCACAGGAAATTCCCCTTGTTGGTACGGCTGGAGGAAGCGGGCGTGCTGGAAAGTCTCTCGGAACAGGCAAAGCGCGCTTTTTTCAAGACCCTGGCGGAATACGCGCGCGCGCGCCGCCAGGATCGCGTGATCGTGCAGTGGAGCGAACGCGAAACGGAACTGGAGGCTTCTGACCTTGCCGCCTTCGATCCCTCCCGGGTCACGTTTCAGGGGATCGCCCATGACTTCGCCAACTACCGCGGCCCGTGCCTCCAGGGCGGTTTAGCGTCGGCCAGATGGCCCGAGGTGGATTTCCTGCCCTACCCGGTGCCAGAGGATCTGCGGCGCATCGCGGCCGTCCAGTGGACGGGCGGACACCGTTATCTCGTGAAGCTGCGGCGCTGGGACGGCCCCCCCTATGCGCCGCTGCGCCTGCTCCAGGGCCAGCGCACGCTCGCGGGGCCGGACCTCCTGGAAGGCGAAGAAAGCGCCGTGGAAGTGGAACTGGAGCCCGCGCCCCTGGAGTTGCGGCTCGACCCCGGCGACACGCAGCCCTGGACGGATCGCGCGCGCTGGCCGGAACCGGATGGCGGCCCCTGCCGCTTTCGCGCCGTGGGTTATGCGCCCTCCGCCGGGCTGCGGCGCGCCTTAGATGAATTTCGCCTGGCACCGCGGAGCAGCGAACTTTTGCTGACGGGATCGCTGACCGAGTTTGAGCGCAGCCCCGGGGCAGCCTGGCTTATCGCCCCGGATCAGCCTGGCACCGGATTCGACCTCGCACCCGTTCCCGCCGACGCGCCTCGTCGCCTGACAACCGAATCGTCGCTGCCTTTTCCCACGCGCCACGCGCTTTTCGACCTCAGACTGCGGGGGCTGCCGGAACAGCATCTCGTCGGAAATTTTTCCCAGGTCTGCGCCCGCCTCGCGGGCCGCCCGGTAGCGGCCATCCTCGCCCCGGGGCGCCTGGTGTCCACGATAAGGCCGGAGGATCTGGCCGATGAGGAAAATGCACGCGACTTCTGCAAATTAATGCTGGCGGGCATCTTCCGCCCGGATCTGGAGGCGGCGCTCGCGGTCCACCGCTGCGATCTGCCGCGTCGGCCCGATCCCCCCAGCATCCGCCCGCCAGAGTCGCCGGCACGCACGGCGTCCCGGCTCCTGCCGTGCGGACTGTTGCTGGCCTCGCTGGCGGCTTTTGCCGCCGCGTTGCGCCTGGCGCGCAAGGGGTGGGGCGTCCAGCTTGGTCGGTAAACGCACAATCCGCGAATGAGGACCTCTTGGTTTTCATGTGTTGAGTATTCCCACTTGCAGGGTAAAATGGGTCCATGCGCTTCACGGTGACTTTGGATCGCGACGAGGACGGTGTCTGGATAGCAGAATGCCCCTCGATTCCTGGTTGTGTGAGCCAGGGAAGAACACGTGATGAAGCTCTCAAGAACGTGAGGGACGCAGCCGCCCTCTGTATGGAAGTCCGTGCGGAGAAAGGGATGCCGCTCACAGTCGAAACGGCCCAGGTGGAAGTGACTGTCTGATGCCGCCGCTCCCGCGCCTCAAAAGCCGGGATGCCGTCAAGACCTTATCGTACTTTGGGGTGGGTGGTGGATCGCCAGACAGGCAGCCACATTATCATGGTCAAGGAAGGCCACCCTGCCACGCTTTCCGTCCCGAATCATGCCCAGGTGGCGCTAGGAACGCTGCGATCTCTGATCCGGTCAGCTGGAATCTCGGTCGCGGAATTCCTGGCGGCTGCGGACAGGTAAAGCGGAAAACCGGGCAAGACACGAACTCGGCCTTGCCCCTTTGAGAGAAGAAAAGCGCGCTTCAGCCCGCCGCGGCGCCCGCGGCGGCGGCTTGAGCGTGCGTGGGCAGGTGCTTCACCTGGGTCACCATGTTGCCTTTTTTATTATAGCTCAACTGGTCGGTGCATTTCATCATCAGCGCGATGCCCAGCCCGCCCAGCGAGTTGAAGTCGCGCCGCTCAGCCAGCTCGATGGCCTGCTTGCCCTGGATGGAGTCGAGGTATTTCTGGTAGTCGAAGCCCTCGCCGCAATCCTTGACGGAGATGGTGGTCTTCTCCTTGTCGAGCAGGTAGATGACGTCAATGGATTTGCTGCCGTCCTCCTTATTGCCGTGGCGATTGGCGTTGTCGATGGCCTCGCGCACGGAGGATTTGACGGCGAGGTAGGCCGTCTTGTGGTGCCCGTAGGGCTTCTGCAGCACCTGTTCGAGGATCTTGTTGGCCTTGTCAATCCACTCCAGCGATGACGGGAAGCGGAAGTGCATCTCGTGGTTGATGAACGTGGTTTCGGAGCGCTTGCGCTCGATTTCGGATTTGGCGAGCGACGCGAGTTTTTGCAGCGGGAAGGGCTCCACCACGTGCTCGTTGGGCAGGAAGGCGAGCTCTTTGACCATCTCGGGCGAATTTCCCTCCTCGTAGATGAGGATGATGGAACAGGTGCTGGTCTGAGGCGTGAGCTTTATTTTGCGGCACAAGGCCTGGTACTTGGGCAGCAGGAAGTCCACGATGATGGCGGCGGCATGGTCGCGCTCGATGACTTTGAAGGCCTCTTCCGCGGTGGTGGCGAGGGTCACCTTGACGCCTTCGTTCTGCAGGAGGTCCGCCGTGAGCATGGCGAAGAGGTCCACCTCGGGCACCGCCAGCACCACGGGGATCTCGACCTTCTGGGCCTTGGAGGCCTGCACCTTGCCGGCGGAGGCCTCGGCGCGCAGCATGGAGAGCCGCTGTTGGGCGGTGAGGTCGTCATCGCTGGCGGGCCGCTGGCCGCGCTTCTTCAGGAAGTTCTGCTGCAGATCCTCCAGGCTGTCGTAGATGGGCAGGATATCGGCGAGCCCGAGCAACTGGACCACGTTCAGGACCGACTCCGGCGGCTTCAAGAGGCTCAGCGTGCCGCGCTTTTCCGTCACGAGGTTGTAGTACTTGACGAGCCCGCCCATGCCGGTGGAGGTGATGTACTCCACGCCGGCAAGGTCAATGAAGAGGTGGTTGCGGCCGCGGTTGATCTGCTCCTCGATGGCGGCCTGGAAGGCCTGGATGGTGGAGGCCTCCACCCGGCCCTTGAAGGAGATGCGGGTGCCCTCCAGCTCCGAGCCGTCGGGAAGCGTAAGGGTGATGTCTTTGGGGCGAGTGAGGAGCTGTTTCATAGTTCCTTGAGCTTTTGTGCGATTTCGTGGGCCGTGAGGATTTTCCTGTCCACCAGGGTTTTGAGCAGGGCGTGGGCCAGCTTGCGCTCGGGTTGGAGCATCAGGGAGTGCAGCAGGCGGTCCTCATCCCCGCCTTCGCGGGCGGACGGGCTCGCGGCGGGTTCATCCTTGTGGAAGACCGCGCGCAACACCCGCTCCACGGTGCGCTCGCTCACCACGTGGATCGCCACGGGCCGGCTCTCCTGAAAGGCGAGTTGGTCCTCAGTCTCGATGTCGGTGGGATCCACCAGGGCGATGGCGAGGCTCTCCGCGCTGCGCTTCAAGGGGAAGAACTGTTTCTGGCGCATGAGGTCAAGGGGAAAGCGCGCGATGAGCTTCTCGTCGGGTCGAATCTCCTCGAAGGTGAGGTAGGGGTGCCCGTATTCTTCAGCCAGGAAACGGCTGAAGTGGTCCTCGTCAATATAGCCGAGCTTCTGCAGGACCTTGCCCATGCGCCCGCCAATTTTCCTCTGGAGGGCCAGGGCCTCCTTGAGTTGGTCGCGGCTGATGAGGCCTTTTTTGATGAGCAATTCGCCGAGGCGGTCCACGTCTGTAAAGTTGCGTGTCGCCGCATCCTACCGGGCTCCATGGAAAGGACAACCGCCATGGCGGGTTTCTGGAAGAAGAATGGCTCATTCGACTAATGCGTACTTCTGGGCAGCCTCTTCCCTATTTTTCTTGCTCCTTAGCGATCCAAACTCGGGAGCATCCACAGATTACACAGATTTGCACTGATTAAAAGGACGGCTCTGCTTGGTTATTATCTGTGTTAATCTGTGCAATCTGTGGAAAGTCCCCAGGGCAGCTCGATTTGGTTCCGGTTTTGCTCGACCAGGCACCGGCGTGAAAATTCTGGAAAAATACGCATTATTCGGATGAGCCAGAAGAATCTTTCAGGGCGGATCGAGCCTGAATTTTCTTCGGGACCCGAAAAAGCCCCCCTTGACTTTTTTAAATTTGGTCTTATTATACCAAAAGTATTGGTTGATTTAACCCAAATAATTCAGACCAAAAGTGAGCGAGCCCGCCAATAAGGTTCTCCTAGCTGCCGCTGTGCGGGTGCTGATCCCGCTGGTGCGCATCCTGCTGCGCAACGGGGTGGCGTATGGCGCGCTGGCGGAGCTGCTCAAGTGGGTTTACGTGCATGTGGCCAGCCAGGATTGCCGCATTCCCCACAAGAAGCTTTCGGTTTCGCGCATCGCCGTGGTGACGGGGCTGCCGCGCAAGGAGGTGACGAAACTAGCTTCTGAGCCGCGGCCCGAAGACGGCAAAGCCCAGGCGCAGTACAACCGCGCGGCGCGCGTGGTGAGCGGCTGGGTGCGTGACACGGTTTTCTCCGGCCCCGACGGCCAGCCGGCGGATTTGCCGCTGGAAGGGGGCGGGGCCTCCTTCACCGCGCTGGTCCACTGCTACGCTGGCGACGTACCGGTGAAAGCGGTGTTGGACGAGCTCACCCGCGTGGATGCCGCCCTGATGCTCAAGGACGGGCGCGTGCGCCTGGCCGCGCGCGAGTACGTGCCGAATCGCGGAGAGGAAGAGAAGATCGCCATCCTCGGCACCGACGTCGCCGATCTCATCCGCACCATTGACCACAACATCAAGGTCCCGCCCGAGGAATCGCGACTGCAACTCAAGGTCAGCTACGACAACCTGCCGCTGGATGTGCTGCCGCGCCTGCGCTGGCTCGGCAAGGAGCGGGCGCGCGCCC
This sequence comes from bacterium, assembly GCA_023261545.1. GTDB lineage: Bacteria > Planctomycetota > JADGBV01 > JADGBV01 > JADGBV01 > JAHFOS01. The sequence continues at coordinate 3,408 of JAHFOS010000073.1, read as the reverse complement.
TGCTCGGCGAGATGGACCGCTGGCTGGCGGGGCACGACCGCGATGTCAATCCCGCCGCGACCGGCCATGGCCGCGTGCGCGCGGGGTTGGGTATTTATTATTTTGAGGAGGTGCAGCATGAAGCTGGGCCCAATGCATAAGGCGCATCAGGCCACAGGGATCATCGTCGCCCTGGCCGTGACCCTGTTCCTGGCCCTGGCCTGCGGCGGGTCCTCCTCCACGGCTTCCACGCTGGCCGGCGGCGGCGTGGGCGGCACCGGCGGCACCGGGGTGTTCTCCGGTCCCATCACGCAGTTCGGCAGCATCTACGTGGCCGGAGTGCGCTTCGACGTTTCCAAGGCCGAATTCACGGTGGACGGCGCGGCGGCGACGGAGGCGGATTTCGCACCGGGGATGGTGGTGCACATCGAGGGGAGCGTGGACGACTCTGGCATCTCGGGAACCGCCACCAAGGTGGAGTTCCGCCACCTTGCGGCCGGCGTCATCACGGCCATAGACCTCGATCAGGGCGTGATCACCACGCCCAGCACGCGCATCCTGGTGGACGACCTCACGCACTATTCCGACACCGAAGCCGCGAGCTTAGCCACGGGAAACATCATCGTGGCCAGCGGTTATGAGGAGAGCGGGGGACTGCGCGCTTCCTATGTGCGCAAGGTGGGCAGCCTGCCGGCCATCGCCAAAGGCCCTGGGGATCTCGAACTGCGCTCCACCGCCGGTCTGCGCCTGCGCCTGGCCGGACGCATCGCCTTGCTGAGTTCGGATGGAAGTTTCCGGCTGGCTGGCCGCGCGGTCAAAGTCGGCGCCGCGACGGTGTACAGCGGCGGCGGCAGCAGCGCTATCGCCGTGGACCGGCTGGTGGAAGTCTCTGGAACCCTCGGCGCGGACGGTGCGCTCAGCGCCCAGACCGTGACCTTCCAGAATCCCCCTGAAAACGTTTTGCGCGGCATCGTCGAGGCCGTGGACGCGGACGGCGCCACGCTCAAGCTGCTCGGTGAGACCGTGCGCGTGGACGGACGCACGCTTTACGCGGACAACAGCGCCGGGCGCATCCGCAAGTTCAACCTGGCGAAGCTCGCGTCCGGCGATTGCGCCTTCGTGGCCGCCGAGCGCGCCAGCGACGGGGCGCTCACGGCGCGCCTGCTGGTGCGCGTGGACACGGATAAACTCGCCGTCCTGCAGGGCCGGGTGACGTCCGCCACGAGCACGGGCCTCAACGTCGGCGGAGTGGAGCTGGTTTTCATCTCCTCTACCAAGATCTTCAGGGCTACGGGAGCCGAGCTGACCCAGGATCAGGCCCTGGCGCTCGCGCCCGGCACGCTGGTGCGCGCCGCGGGCCTTTACACGGGGAAGAAAATCCTGGCCACGCGGGTCGTCGTCCTCCCGTGAATTCCGATTTTTCAATTTCCAACTTCATCACATCAGGAGAAAAGCCATGAAAACGCCACCGACAATCTGGATGCGCTGCTGCGCCGCGCTGCTCACCGCCGCGACGGCCTTGTTGCTGAACCTCGCTTGCGGGGGAGGAGGTACCGCGTCGTCGTCCTCAACTTCCGCGACCTCTTCGACTTCCTCGGAGAAGTCCGATCTCGTCATCAGCCTCACGGACGGCGAGGGCGACTTCCTGAGCTACACCGTGGACGTGGCCGCCATCACCCTTAAGAAGGCCAACGGCACCACGGTCGAGGCTCTGCCCGTTTCCACGCGCGTGGATTTCGCGCAATACACGGACCTCACCGAGTTCTTCACCGCGGCGAGCATCCCCCTCGGGGCCTACACCAGCATGGTGCTGCGCCTCGACTTTACGAGCGCCGATATCCAGGTCGAAGTGAATGGCGAGGCCAAGAAGGTGGACGTCAGGGACGCCAAAGGCCGCAGCGCCGGAGTGATGGACGTCACCGTCAACCTCTCCAACGCCCAGAAGTTCGTCGTGGCCCCGGGCCTGACCTCGCACCTCGCCCTCGACTTCGACCTCGCCGCCTCCAACCAGTTGGACACCACGTCGGCGACTCCGGTGATCAAGGTGAGCCCCAATATCACGGCTGAAATAGATCCCGTGCGCCTGAAAGAGACGCGCATCCGCGGTTTGCTCAAGGACGTGAGCGCCGCTTCGTCCTCGTTCACCATCAACGTGCGGCCCTTCAACCGCCGCGACGGTGACTTCGGCAATTTCAGCGTCAAGACGGATGCCGAGACGGAATGGGAGATTGACGGCAGCGCCTACAAGGGCTCTACCGGCATCGAGAAGCTCGCGACCCTGCCGGCTGGAACCATGGTGGGGGCCTTCGGCGAACTCAAGCTCGCCACGCGCAGCTTCCTGGCCAGCCGCGTGCATGCCGGCAGCAGCGTTCCCGGCAGCACCAAGGACTTCGTGCGCGGCAGCGTGCTGGCGCGCAACGGCAGCCTGCTCACGGTGCGCGGGGCCTCGCTCTCCCGCGGCGGACAGGAACTGGCCTTCTACCGCGACAACGTGATCGTGGACGTCGCCAGCGTCCTCGTCGTGCGGCGCATGCTTGATCCCCAGGGGACTTACACCACGGACGATATCCGCCCGGGTTCCTTCATCGGGGCCGCCGGTACCCTCTCCACCGATGCCGGCAGCACCACGACCTTCACCGCCACGCAAGCGCGCCTCGATGTTTCCTTCGCCGCGGGCCTGGTGGTCCAGGTGGGGACGGGCTCCTTCACCCTGGATACTAAGGCGGTGAACGGCCGGCCAGTTGCGCTCTACAGTTTGAGCAACCCCGCCGCCCTGCTGGTTTCCACCGGCTCCCTGAGCCTGAAAACGCTCAAGACGGGCGATATCGTGCGCGTGCGCGGCTTCTTCAGCGCCACGGGCATGACGGCCGTTTCGCTGGCCAACCTCACCAGCGAGGAGGCCGGGGTCATGGTTTCCTGGACCGCAACCGGGAGTGCCACGGGTCTCAGCACCGTGTCTTCCAACAGCATTGTCGTCAATCTGGCGGACAGCCGCCTTGGCGATATGCACTACGTGAAGCGCGCGGGAATCGTGATGAACCTGCTGGCTATGCCCAATCCCACTTCGCTCAGCATCGCGGCGCCCGCGAGCGACACCGGCAGCTTCTCGATAGTCATGGAGTCCAGCGTGCGCGTGTTCACCAAGTTTTCCGATTTCGCCAGCGAGCTCGCGCTGCTGTATCCCGCCACCGGCAAAGTGAAGCTCCTGGTCGTGACCGGAACCTTCGATGCCAGCAGCAACCGCGTGACCGCCACCACGGTGCGCGTGTTGCTGTTGTAATCAGTGTTCGGGGATCGTTCCCGGCCCGCCGCTCCTCCAATCTGGAGGGGCGGCTTCGGCCGGGACGTCGTTTTCCGGGCTGGCGCCTAACCCGGCAGCCGGAACCAAAAAAGTCGTCAACAGCCGCTTCCCCCTCCGCGTTCTCCGCG
>JAHFOS010000218.1 GCA_023261545.1 bacterium | reverse complement strand
CTCAGCACTTACCGGGGTTACGGCTTCCACGGGCTCGAACGCGTTCGCGACGCGCAGGGCCGCCGGCTCCACCACCCCGCCGTCATTCGTCCGGAGATGAGCGGTGGATGGTCCGTCCATCATGCCTGCCACGCGGTCTATTGGATGACGTGCATCGGCGGCGCGGTGAAGGAGGTGGACGCGCGCCATCAGCGTTCCTCTCCTAAAGTTCCCAGCGAAGAGTTGGCCTGCGCCATGCTGAGCTTCGCGAGCGGGGCCACGGGCCTGCTGGTGGACTGCGTGGGATCCATGCGCAGCTCCTGGCACAACATCACCGGGAGCCGTGGCACCGTGGAGATGGCCAGTCGGAAGCGCAAAGGCGCGAAGATCGAGGTCAAGGTACACCTGGAGGGTGAGGACAAGGAGTTCCACAAGTCCTTCCCTCACGATCCCAACAAGGGAGGACTGCCGGAGGAGTTCATCGCCGCCATCCGCCATGGGCGTCCTTCCCCGGTGACTTTCCGGGAGGGCTATGAGAACCTGCGAGTGTGCTTGGCCATCTGCGAGTCAGCCCGCAGCGGCAGGCCCGTGGCGGTGAGCCGGCTGCCGGGAATGCCGTAAAGCGCGTTCCGGAAGCCCCTGTTGGAACGGGCTTCTGGTGGTCCTGATCTAAGACGGCTCGCGCAGCAGCAGCCAGGCGGCCGCCATGATGGAAACGGCGTTCCAGCGTTCGGCCCGCTGCAGCACGGTGTTCAGGGCGCGCTCCGCGGTGCGCGCTTCCGGCAGACCCGCCACGGCCGAGGTCATGAGCCGTTGCAGCGCGGCGAGGTTCCTGTCCTTGCAGGCGGTTGCTACTTCCGCGCGCGCGGACTGCCAGCGCGCCGGCTGGTGAGAGACGAACTCTTCGAGGCCCTGGCGCATGGCTCCGGCGCGAGCGAAACGCAGCAGCCACTCGTTGGAGAGGCCGAAGTGGCCGCAGAGGGCCTCCATCAACTCGAAGCGCTCCTCGCGATCCGTAAGGCTGGCGAGCGTGGTGAAAAGCAACTCGCCGTGGCCCGTTCCCTGGAGGCGGATAAGTCCCCGGCAGGCCGAAGCGAGCACATGTTCGTCTTCCCCCGCTGTTTGGAGCGTGATGACGAGTTGCGGAACGGCCCGGAGGTCACCTAGTTTCCCCAACGCCCGGGCGGCCATGGCGCGGACGCGGTGCGGCTGGCTCGGAGCGAGCGCGGAGAGGAGATCCGTGAAAGCCGGCTGGTAGCGCAACTCCCCGAGTGCCCAGGCAGCGTGGTCCGCCACGGACTGGCTTTGCCCGTTCTGGAGCAACTCCCGCAGCCGGGCCCCGGCCAAGGGCGAGCCGGTCCGGGCCAGGGCGCGAATCACCGCCACGCGCACGTCGTAGGAAGGATCCTGCAACATGTCCATCAAGGGATCGATCGCCAGGGGTCCCGCGTGCTGAGAGAACCATTCGGCGGCGGCCACGCGTGTCTCCTCGTCCTCGTCGCGGACTCGCCGTTCCGCCTTGATTTGCCTTAGCGCGGTCGTGGTGAGACAGGAGAAGAAGTCCGAGAGCCCGAAATGCGGGCGGGCGTTGGGAAGGGTTGCGACCACCGCCATCGCCGCCACCATGGCTGGAGCGCCGCAAAAGAGCAGATATCCTTTGACACCGTCGAGGTGCAGAAGCCCGCCAAGGAAGTAGTGTTCCCCGGTAGCGGAGGCCACTTTTCCCAGCCAGAAACCCGCAAAGGCCATCTGGGCCGACGCCATCCCCATGTTGATGAGCTGGTACATGTTCATGGCCTCCAGCGCGTCCTCCGGATCGACGTGGTGGTGTTCGATGCTGGTGGTGGCTATCCCTGTGCCCGCGCCCAGGGCCCCGCTGGCCAGCCCGTAGAGCAACAGCACGCCCATGCTGAGGGCGCCGGTGGCGTCGAGACCCCCCCAGCCGGAAATCTGCGCCGGCAGGGGGCGGATCAGCAACTGCAACGGCAGCGCCGCGATGTTCAGCACCAGCAGCCCGAGCAACATGGGCCGGAAGCCGAGGGCATCCGCTATCCTGCCCCAGAGCAGGAAAGACAGTGCCATACCGATCGTCACGGACGTCAGATAAGCCGAAGCCATCTGCGTTGGAACGTGCAAGATCTGCTTGAGGTAGAGGACATAGACGGGAAAGGCCGCGGGAAAGAGCAGGAACTGGATGAGCAGCGGCTTGCGCAACAGCTTGGATCCGCGCACCACGCCGGCGAGCCGCCGCCAACTGCCCCCGGAGGTGCTGGTGTCTGAGGCCGATGGGCGCACCTCCGGAATGCGCCGCGACCACCAGAAGAAGTTGATGGAGCCCGTCAAGGCCAGCAGCAACAGGGCTTTGTACTGGAGCTCGCTGATGCGCTCGCCCACCAGCCAGGGTACGGCCAGCATGACCGTTGAGGTGACCATCGTGAACCAGAAACGCTGACGGGCGAAGAAGCGGCCGCGATCGCGAGCCTCCGTGATGCCCCTGAGCAGGGGCTGCCACACCATTCCGGGGCCGAGGTGAAAGGCGCCCACGTAGATCATGAGCAAGCCCATATAAAGCGGGAGGCTCATCCTGCTGGCCGGCACGACCAGCAGGACGGCGATCACGGTCATGCGCACCAGGGAAGTGGCGTTCAGGGCCTTGCGCAGCCCGGCCCGACGAATAGGCCCCAGCAGCGCGAAACGCAGCAGGGAGAGCAGCGGCACGCAGGCCAGCACGGAGGCTATTTTCTGGGGGGAGTAGCCCAGCACATCGCTGGCGAACAGCATCATCAGCGAACCGATGAGGATGGTCTGGGTCACGTTCGTCAGCAGGTTGGCGCGCAGGGCGCAGGCTTGGCCGCGCAGGCGCTCCGCGCTCGTGAGCAGGAGTGTGTCGGACGCGTTGCTGTTCATGGCGGAGCGGTGGCCCTAGAACCATTTCCGGAAATGAGCCTGTCGCACGGTGGAATTGTAGCCTGGCCATGAGTCGAGACTAGCCGCGTGTGGCGCGTTCGCTCTGCGGGGGCGTAAAACCCAGGTGTAATAGTTCAGCCATATCACCCAACTCCCCGCCGTTCGCCCTGAGCCCGTCGGGGTGAGCGGCATCGGGAGGCGCGATCCGGCTGATTCGGCCATGGACAGGGAATACCCCTGGGGAAAATGGAGTCCAACCCGGTAACCGCGTGGATCAGCGCCCCAACGTTCTTTTCCTGATGAGCGACCAGCACCGCGCGGACGTCGCTGGCTTCGCCGGCGACAGCGTTGCGCGCACGCCCGTGCTGGACGCGCTGGCCGGGAGCGGTGTGGTCTTCAGGAACGCCTACACACCTTCGCCCATCTGCATCCCCGCCCGCCAGAGCCTGATGATGGGAAAGCTGCCGCGCAACTGCGGTTGTCGCAACTTCGGGCAGGACATTCCCCCGGGCTCCATGACCTTCGCGCGCGTTTTCGCCCAGCACGCCTACGATGCGGTGTGCTCGGGTAAGCTGCACCATCTCGGGCCCGACCAGATGCAGGGTTGGACGCGCAGGCTGGCGCCAGATGCCATCGTCGGCGAGCGCTTTGTCGAAGGCAGGGTTGAAGCGGAGTTTGCCCGCTACCAGCCCGAAGAGGGCACCGGCAAATGGTCGAACCAGAAGGAGGTCGAACGCGCGGGCGTGGGTGGAGGGCCCTACCAGCGCTTCGACCGCCGCGCCACCTCGGCGGCCCGCGATTTCATTGAGGATCACTTTGCCAGCCCTTTTTATGACCGGCCGGGCCGGCACCGCCCGCTGCTGCTGAAACTCAGCCTTCTCCAGCCGCACTACCCCTACCTCACCGACGAGGGTAAGTTCAACTACTATCTGAACCGGGTGCGAACCTTTCAGGAAGCGCGCAGCGACCACCCGGTGCTCGGGAGGACGCAAAGCGGTCCCGACATCCACGCGACGCCCCGTGACTTGCGCCGCGCCACGGCCGCCTACTACGGCATGGTGGAGACTATGGATGCCCACCTCGGTGAGGTGTTTGAGGCCCTGCGGCACGTGGGACAGGAGCTCGACGAGTGGATCATCGTCTATACCACCGACCACGGGGAGATGCTGGGACAGCACGGGGTCTGGGAGAAGATGCAGTTCTACGAGGCCAGCGCCCGCGTGCCGCTCATCGTGCGCTGGCCGCGCCGCTTCGCGCCACGCGCCGTGGATCACAACGTGAGCCTCTGCGATCTCTTCGCCACGCTCTGCGAATTGTGCCATCTCCCCGTTCCCCCGGGCCTGGACAGCCGTAGCCTGGTTCCCCTGCTGTCAGGCGCGAAGGCCGGATTCAGTGACGAGGCCGTCTCCCAATATGGCGACCGGGTGATGATCAAGCAGGGCCACCTCAAGTACCAGTATTACGGCAAGGACGGTGCGGAAGTGCTTTTCGATCTGGGCGTGGATCCCGGAGAGTTCCGCGATGGTGCCAACCGCCCGGAGTACCGCCAAGTCATGGCGGGCTTCCGCCACCGCCTTGTGGAACTCGGAGTCACGCCGTTAATTTTTCAGGCGTAAACCAAAATCCCGACGCTTTCGAGATGCCCCGCCAGCCCAACCTCCTCTACATCACCACGGACCATCAGCGTGCCGACAGCCTGTTCATGGTCCAGGCTGGCCGTGAAGTGACGCCGAACCTGAACCGCTTGGCGCGCGCGGGTTGCTATTTCACGCACAATTACACCACGAGCCCGCTCTGCGTGCCGGCGCGCACGGCCTTGGCCACCGGACTTTATCCCACCCGCACTGGCGTGCTGCTCAACGACTGGGACGGACGCACGTCTGGTGATTTCAAACCGCTGCACCAGACTCTAGCCGAAGCCGGCTACGCACTGGCCCACGCGGGCAAGAACCATATCCGCGTGCGGCCAGGGCTGCGAGAGCGCGTGCCTTTCCTGGATTGGGCCGACGAGGGCGATCACCGCCGCCAGTTGGAGGAGTTAGGCGTTGCCGACAATCCCGCCGCCGACGGCATCGGTTTCCGCCGCGAGGTCGCGGAGCGCCGCGGCAATGTCGCGGTACCCACCCGCTACTCCTCGGCGCGCACGGCGGTCTGGCCGCACGCCGAGGAACTATTTATGGACACTTGGATTTGCGGGCGCGCTGGGGAGATGTTGCGCCGCCGCATGTCGGGTTCGGCCCCCTTCGCCCTGTTCGTCAACATCTGGGCACCGCATCCTCCGCTGCGCGTTCCCCGGCGCTTCCTCGATATGTTCCCGCCCCAGGAACTGGCGCTCCCCGCCGACGTGGGCTTGGTTCCTCCTGGCGAGCCGGCGAACCGGCGCCGCGGCGTTCCCGCGCAACTGGCGGCGGGAGTGACCATGGACCAATGGCGCGAGGTGTGGTGCGCGCACCTCGGGCTCACGGCCCTGGCCGATGAACTCATTGGCGGTCTGTGGGATATCGTGGAGCGCTCGGGCCGAGCTGGCGAGACCCTGCTCGTTTTTACCTCCGACCACGGCGATCACCTGGGCCAGCGGGTGATGTATCAGAAGATGGAACTCTACGAGCCGGCGCTGCGCGTGCCCCTGCTGCTGGCCCTTCCTGGTGTGCCGCCCCAGCGCTGCGAAATCCCCGTGAGCCATCTGGACGTGTTGCCCACGCTGCTCGAAGCCTGCGGGCTCGCTATTCCCGGCGGTCTGGACGGCCACTCGCTGCTGCCGGCGTTGCGGGCCGGCCAGGCCCCGGATGAGCGCGCGGTCTTCGCCCAGTACTCCGGCAACCCGGAGATCGGCGACATCCGCCGCGGCATTATCCGCGGGCGCTTCAAATACGTCCACGATCCCGACGACATCCCCGAACTCTACGACCTGGAGGCCGACCCCTTAGAACAATCCAACCGTGCCGCCGACGCCGCGCTTTCTGATTTGCGGCGCGATTTGCACGCCCAACTCGCCGCCTGGCATTCCGCGCGTGGCGACCGCGTGGATTACCTTGAAAGCGGCGGTTGAATATGGTTCATCCGACTGAAGCGTACTTCTGAAGGTGGCACACGATTCCTCACCCCTCCTCCCTCACCACCGCGAACAGCGATTCCGGGATCAGTGGCGGGCGCATGATCTGCTTCACGCCCACGCGGGCGGCTTCGGCTATTTTGGGGTGGAGTTCTCCCAGGTAGGACATGCTGCGCAGCAGTTCGCCGCCGCGCAGCAGCGCGCGGAAGACGTCGCCCTGGATGTTGGCCCAGTCGGGGTTTTTGATGAAGTCCTCCCAGTTGTCGGCGTTGATC
>JAHFOS010000072.1 GCA_023261545.1 bacterium | reverse complement strand
AGATTACACCGATGGGCACTGAAAAAAGAGGCTAGCCCCGATGGGTTGTTTTCTGTGTTAATCTGTGTTCTCTGTGGAAAAATCCCCCGGTATTACATTTGACTTCCGTCTTGCCAAATCGTGGCCTCGTGTGAAAACTTTTGAAAAGTACGCATTATTCGGATGCGCCTCTTTTTCTGCTTTGACTCGCCCTGGAGCGTTCCCTACTTTGAAAAACGCAGCATTGACGTTCCAATATTTTCCTGCTTTCCTGCTTTCCAGATTCAAATTTCTTTTCTTTTTTCCGTCTCTTTTGGTGTGATCTGAATTTGTCCGACTTCACCAAGGCTGAGGCCCTGGCCTCGTGGCGCGAACTGCCGGCGATGTGCGCGCCCGGCTTTGAGGGCGCGTACCGCTACTTCCAGTTGTTGCAGGACTACAACCTCAAGCTGAATTTTTACTCGCGCAAGCTCACTCCCAGGGATCTCTGGCACGACCATGTGCTCGACTGCGCCGCTGGCGCGCCGTATTTTACCGGCGCGCGGTCGGTGCTGGACCTCGGCACCGGCGGAGGCCTGCCCGGACTGGTCCTGGCCACCCTCCATCCCAACGTGCATTTCCTGCTGTGCGACAAGTCGCCCAAGAAGATCCACTACCTCAAACAGTTGACCGGAGACCTCGGCCTTCACAACGTCAAGTTGGCGAGCGCGCCGCAAGCGGAGTCGCTCCGCAAGCTGGACGCCGCCACCACCCGCGCCTTCGGAACCCTGGAAAAAATCCTGGCCGTGCTAGGCGAGCTGTTGCAGGGCCGGCCCGTGCGCCAGCTTCACTACAAAGCCCGGCGCGCGGGCATCGAGGAGGATTTGGCTGGACTCAAGGGAACGGCCTACGAGGCGCGCGTCCATCCCCTGAAGGTTCCAGGGCCAGACAAAGAACGGCACCTGCTGGAACTCCTTCCCCGAGCCACGGAGCCTCTGGCGCCCAGCGCGACGTAAACGTCGGCCCGCCCGAACGCCGGGCGCTACAGGTTCTCGCCCAGCGCCGGGGCGTCGAGCGGCAGGGCCAGGGCGCGGCAAATTTCGACGATGGTGACCACGACGTTGCGGTTCCAGGATTGGTTCTTGATCCAGGGGCTGCGCATCAGCTTTTCGATGAGGTCCTCGTCCTGGAGCGCCATGACGATGGAGCCGGCAAAGCCCAGCAGCTCCAGTTCGTGACGAATGAGCGCCTCGAAGCGCGCGAAATCATCGGTGCGCGCGTGCTGGCGCGCCTGATCGCAGACCACGGCAAAGAAACGCAGCAACTCGCGCATGCGCTCGCCGACGGACGCATGCGCGCCGCGCAGGATGGCGCCCCCGCTGCGCCGCAGCATGGCGGCGGAAGGACCGCGCTGGCGGTGCAGCAGGCGCACGCGATCGTCGCCGGCGTAGAGCGGGCCGAGCAACTGCTCCTCGCCCAGCAGCATGCCGAAGCTGCAGCACACCTCCCGCAACAGCGCCGTGAGGTCGCCCGGCAGGTAGAACCCGCGCCCCGAGGAGAAGCCCTGGTAGCGCTCGATAGCGGCGCGGATGGCGTCGAGGTGCGAGAGGGCCGCTTCCGCGCGGTTGAGCAGCGCGCGGTGGACCACCCACTTCTTGAGGGTGAGCGCCGCGGAGCGGTCCTGGATGGACGGCGGCGATTTCTGCAAATAGGATTCGACGTCCTGCATGAGGTGGTCGCACAGGCGGCGCAGGATGGCCGGACCGACGCGCGCGTCGCAGGCAATCCCTTCGAGCAGCCGCACCAGGTCGCTGACGCTCTGACCGGCCACGGGAGGCAGGTAACGCAGCGTGAGGTCCGGCGCGGCTGAGAATTGCTCGTGGTAGCGGTCGTAGGGCTCGATGTCGTAGATCAGGTTGGCGTAGAGCGCGAAGGCGCGCAGCGTGCCCGCGAGCCCCCGCTGGGTCGGATTCGCGAACACGTCGCCGTGCGGCAGGGTCTGGACCGCGTAGAGCATCGTGAGCTCGACGTGTTCCAGGAGCTCGCGCATGCCCCCGCGCGCACGCAGGTGGGGGTTGTCGAGCATGCGCGAGAAGAAGGTCATCTTGCTCGCGAAGATGCGGCCGAGCTTGCGCAGGCTGCGCGCCACGACCTCGCGGGCCGGGACCGGCAGGTTCTTGGTGTATTTGGCCCGAATGATGAAGACCAGTTTGTCGGAGAGGAAGTCGCTGACCTTGGTGAGCTCGCGGGTGAGCACCTGGAGCCCCTGATCGAGGTGGCGTTCCGCCGCCTGCCGGCTGTCCTCGAGGGGGCGGTGCTCGAGCACGCGGCGCACGTCGTTCAAGATACCCCAGGACTCCTTGACCACCATTTCCGAGTGCAGTTCCTTGCGGCGCAGCCATTCGGGATCGAGCTCCCTTTCCTGCATGCGCTGCAAGTGCTCGCCGCGCTCGTCCAGCTTCCTCAGGATTTCCTCGATAAGCTGCGCGTTCTGCCCGCGCTCGCAGGCGAGCCGGAAGGCGCGCACGAAGAAGCTCGCCTCGCCGCTGCCGCACAGCAGGCGGTTGCGGAACTCGGGCTGGACCAACTCGTCGAAGTAGATGGCCTTCTCGTCAATGCCGGCCACGCCGGGAAAGCGCGTGATTTCGAGGCCGAGCCGATGGCGGACGCGCTCGATGTCCTCATAGGAGGCGCCCGCAAGCAGCTCCTGGACGACCTCGAAGAAGCGATCCACGTCGCTCTTGCCGATAGCCTCGGGCGCCAGGGCCGCGCGCATGCGCTCCATCCCCTGGTCAACGCCCGGCAGGAGTTCGAGGCAGTGCTGCAGCCGTTGGACGCGAAAATGCTTCTTCTGCCCGCTGTAGAAGGGGATGATCAGGTTCAGCAGCAGGCTGGAACGATAGTCCTCCGCCATCTCAGGCCCTCAGCTCTTTGCCCGACCCCGCCCGCGCTCAGCCGCGGCGGATCTCGCTGCCCGTGAAGCGCACGTCGAAGGTGAAGGACTTCTCGACCTTGCAGTGGACCTTGTGGGTCACGGGGTCCACGCGGTCGGGAATATGGATGGACTGCACGTCCACGGCCACGTGGTAGCCGCGGTCGAGGAAGATGTCCACCAGCATGGCCAGGGCCAGCGGATCGGCGAAGATCTCGTCGCTGGAGTTGAGGCGGGCGTACCCGGAAATGACGTGGCGGTGCAGGATGGGGATGAACTTCTTCTCGATGGTGTCAATGATGCGCTGGAAGAGATCGAGGTGGTGGCGCGAGTAGCTCTCGATGCGATCCACCAGCTCCTGGCGCGCATGCACCACGATCTCCTTGGCGAGGGGGATGTGGCGCAGCATCTGGAAGGTCTCGTGATTGAGTTCCAGGGAGGACTGGTACTGGAACTCCTTGGAGATGTTCCACTGCACCTCGGCCAGGGTCGCCTGGGCGTCAATGAAGTGGTAGTGGAAGAACTGGCGCAACGACTGCAAGGCCTCGAAGGTCTGCTCCTTGAAGACGCGGTAGCGGTTGCGGGCGAGCGCGGGGTCGTAGTCGGTCTTGCGCTCCTCGATGAGCGGCCTGCCCTTTTCGCTCAGGCGCTGGTTCTCCTCGCGCACCTGCTTGCCGCGATAGAGCTGGCGATCAATGCTGATTTTCTCCTCGACGAAGAGCACGGTGATGCGGAACAGGGGATAGCGGAAATGGTCCTCGATGGGGGTATTGTGGAACTCGTTCCTGAGCGTGATCATCTTCTGGTAGAGGAGCTTCAGGCTTTCGGCCTGGACCTTGGTGCGCGGGTAGCCGTCCACGATAATGCCCTTCTGATAGCCGGGCTTCAGGAGTTCCCGGAACAGCAGGCCCATCACCTCCTTGTCGCCCACCATGCCGCCGAGGTCCTTGATATGCCGGGCCTCCGGGGAGTCCAGGAGGTCGCTGATGACCACGGGAGCGGCCGTAAACCCGCGCTCCTTCTGGATGAATGGGGTGTTGGTGCCCTTGCCGGCGCCCGGGGCGCCGATGAGCCAGATGATCTCCTTGGGGAAGCGCAGCATGGTGTGACCCAGCTCGTTTTCGAGTTCCAGGATGACGGACTGGAAGATGAGCGAGACATCCTTGATCTCAAGGTCAATGTGTTTTTTCACCGCCTCGCCGGAATTGGGTGTCGTGGGCATCGTTGCAATGGGAAAAGGTGCCGGGATATGATGGGGTCCTGGATCGCCTTACAACCACGGTCGTGAATCCAGGGCTGTCAAAAAATACGTCATCGTGGTCGGTGGGAAAGCCGGGCACCCACAAGGGGCGCCCCTACCGCGTCCCTAAAGACAGAATGGAGTTTTCAGGCGGGATGCCAGAATGGTGCAGGCCCCGCCATGTCCCTTGATGACCCGAATGACGACAGCTTGGCCCGGTTGAACCGGCAGGGCTTTCTGCCGGCAGCGAGCGAAGACGAGGCCGGCTATCGCGCGCGCGCGCGCGATCTGGTCGCCTGGTCCGCGCGGCTGCGCGACACCCCCCTGGAAATCGCGGGTTTCGGGAGCCTGCGCCCCGAGGATCGCCTGGATGAGGCGGAACTGGTCCGTCTCGGCGGCCCCGCGCGCGCCCGTTACGGCATCCTGCCTGCCTGGGTTCCCGCCTACTACCGCGACCGCGGGCTGCCCTGGCTCACCGGAGGCATGGCCGTGAGCCTGGAGGAGGGACCCGAGAACAGCGCGCGCACTTTCTTCCAGTTCAAGAGCGTCTATCGCACGCGGCCACGCTGGTGGCTCTACAGCGCCGAGGAAATCGCCAGCCATGAAATGTGCCACGTGGCGCGCGCCCCGCTCATGAGCCGGCGTTACGAGGAGTCCATCGCCTACGGCCTGAGCGCGAGCGCGCTGCGCCGCTGGCTGGGCGGCGCACTCGTGCATCCGCGCGACGGCACCTTGATCCTGGGAGGGCTGGCCTGGATGATCGCCTGCGACCTGACGCGACTTTTTTTCGATGCGGGCCCCGAACTGGCGTTTTCCATCATCGGCAAGGGCCCCATCCTGCTGCTCATCGCTCTGGGCCTCACGCGCAACCTGCGCCTGCGCGGGGAGCTCGCCCGTTGCCGCCGGGTGCTGGCGCGTTTTTTCGGCCCCAGGTCCGAGGAAGTGCTTTTTCGCCTCGCCGACGAGGAAATACAAGCGCTCGCGCGTTTAGATCCGCGCGAGTTTCCCACCTGGTGGAGCGGGCGACCCGATTTCCGCGGCACGTGGTTACGCTCTCTCTATCCCCTGGACTCCCCTCCCCCGGCATGAAAGTCGCCGATCTCCAGCGCGACGAAGCGCTGCGCCGGCGCGAATTCCCCGCCTGCGCGCGCGGCGCCTTCCTGGCGCACGCCGGCGTGAGCCCGCTGCCGCGCGCCGCCGCCGAGGCCATGGTCGCCTACATCCAGCGCGCCGCCACCGAGGATCAGGAGGCCGCGGCCCCGGCGGGGCAACTGCTCCGGCGCTGCCGCCATCTCGCCGCCAAGCTGCTGGGTTGCGAAGACTCCGCCATCTCCCTCGTCGGCCCCACCTCGCTGGGACTTTCGCTGGTGGCCGCCGGCCTCCCCTGGCAACCGGGGGACAACGTCGTCTTCTACCGCGGCGACTACCCCGCCAACGTGGCGCCCTGGTTGGCCCTCGCCGAGCGTGGCGTGGAGCCGCGAGAGATTCGCGTCTGGCGCTACGGCTGCGTCACCCTAGACGACGTGGCCCGGCGAGTGGACGACCGCACGCGTCTGATCGCAATCTCCTCGGCCCATTTCCTCACGGGTTACACTCCCGACCTGGAGGCCCTCGCCGCCTTTTTGCGCGATCGCGGCGTGCTGCTCTGCGTGGACGGCATCCAAACGCTGGGGGCTGTGCGGCTTCCGCTCCAGCACGTGGACTTCCTGGCCGCCGACGCTCACAAATGGCTGCTGGGTCCGTGCGGCGCCGGAATCTTCTACGCCAGCGCGCGCGGGCGCGCGCAACTGCGCCCCGTGCTTTCCGGAGCCGGCAACGCGCACTGCCCCGATTACCACATCGCGGGCGCACTGCGCCTTAAAGAAGGCGCGGGCCGCTACGAGCCGGGGACAGCCTTTCTCGCCGGCCTCGTCGGTTTCGCAGCCTCGTTGCAACTGCTGCTCGACGCCGATCGGGACGAAATCGAGGCCACCGTGCAGGATCACACGCGCTTCCTCCGCGATAGACTCCACACACAAGGCTACGAACTCGCGGACCCCGAAGGCACGCGCCTAAGCGGCATCACCGCCTTCCGTCGCGGCGATCTCGACCTCACGCGCCTCCACGGCGAACTCAAGGCCGCGGGCTTCACGCTCTCGCTGCGCCGCTCACCCGATGGCCGCTCCTGGCTGCGCGCCGCGCCGCATTTCTACAACACCCGCGCCGAGCTTGGTGAGCTGCTGAAACAGTTGCCTTAGAGCTTGTTTAAAAAGCGTCTTTCATATCGCATTTTAATATTTTATAAACAACATTTTACCACAGAGACACAGAGAGCACAGAGAGCACAGAGAGCACAGAGAGCACAGAGAGCACAGAGAGCACAGAGAGCACAGAGATAATATGGAGAAGTGCTTAAAATCTCTAGTTCGCCCCTGAATATTCTCAGTGTCCTCTGTGTCTCTGTGGTGAGTAAATTCATACTTTTTAAACAGGTTCTTAAAGGATCGCGAACACTTTCGCAAGGCGTATCTCGAACCTCTTCTCTCCGCCGGGTGGCTGGAAATGACCATTCCAGAAAAACCCAACAGCTCGCGCCAGAGATACCGGACGACGGCTGCCGGCGAGAATCTCCTGGCGTAAAAACATGACTTATCTCGTGCCACTGACGTCGGTACCCCCGCATCTGGCGTCATCGAGAACCCTCAGTCAGGGACGAAGCACCTCGAACCCCAGGCGCTGGGCGCTTTCCGCCATGCGCTCATCGTAAGTGGCGACGGTGAGTCCTGGATCCTGGAGGCGGAGGTAATGGGCGGTCGCAAGGTGCAGCGCGTCCAGGGTGCGCAGGGGCAGGGGAAAAGGTTGTAAAGCGCGCTCCAGGACCAGGGGGCTGAGTTCGGCCAGGGCCAGGCGTTCTAACAGGATTTTCGCCAGCTCTTTCATGTTCGCCCCCGCGCCGCTGTTGTGCAGGCGCGTCCAGACCTCATATTCGGCGAGGCGGCTGGAAACCAGAACACCTTCCCAAAACGTGGCGGGTGGAGCCCGATCCTCGGCCTGGAGGTAGGCCAGCAGCACCGAGGAGTCCACGTAGATCAACGATCTGCTCTAGACCGGTCGAGTTCTTCCAGCATTTTCCTGAGAGGCATCACCGGGTGGCGAGCGGGAAGTGGAGCATGGCGGTTTAAGGGAGGTCGCACCAATCCCTCGCGGATGCTGTGTGCCAGAAGGGCATCGTGGACCGAGGGACTGCGATCTGGATGCGGCGGCCCAAGCTCCGCCACCACGTGATCCCTGTCCGTAACCAGAACCACCTCTCCAGCGGCGGCAAGTTTGACGTACTCGCTGAGCTTATTCTTGAGATTTTTGATGCCGACGGCTTTCACGATACAATTGTAGCTACTGGTAGCTACTTCGCAAGCAACTAGACGTCAGCCCGCCGTGGGAACTCCGCGCTCCAGGATCTCCTTGACTTTTTGCACGAACTCAGCGCATTCGTTGCCGTCAATCAGGCGGTGGTCCATGCTAGCGGAAAGGTTCATGACGCGGCGCGGTTCGAGCTTGTCGGCGATGTAACGCGGCAGGGTGCGCTGGGCGTGGACGCCCAGTATGGCCGTCTCGGGCCAGTTGATGATAGGCGTGGCCATGAGACCGCCGATGCGGCCCAGCGACGAAATCGTGAAGGTGCCGCCCTTGAGTTCAGAGGGCTTGAGGCGGCGCGCGCGCGCGCGGCCGGCCACGTCGGCGATGGCGGCGGAAAGACCGGCGATATCCAGGCTCTCCGCGTCGCGGATGACGGGCACCACCAGGCCGTCGGCGGTGGCCACGGCGATGCCGAGGTGGATGCGTTTCTTCAGGATGATTTCCCCCGTGGATTCGTCCAGACTGGCGTTCAGCATGGGAAAGGCGGGCAAAACCTTCACCACCGCATGGGCCACGAAGGACAACGGCGAGGGCGCCACGGCTGCGCCATGGGCGGACTTTTCGCGCTGGTGTTCCAGTAGCGTGACGTCCACCTCCTCGACATAAGTGAAGTTGACGGCGGAAGCATGCGAGGCCGCCATGCGGCGCGCGATGGCGCGACGCAGCCCCTTGAGGGGCAGGCGCGTCCAATCGGGCTCGTCCTGGGGATAGGGCTTCGCCGTCCAGCGCGCTTCGCCGGGCTTTACATCGTCTCCGGGAAGCGGAGCGCGCGTGCCATAGGCGTCGGAATAAATCGCCGTCGCCGGCTTGCGACCCTTGGTTTCCAGGAAGTGATCCACATCGCGGCGCATCACGCGCCCGCCCGGGCCGCTGCCGCGGATCTGGGCGAGGTCCACATCGTGGCGGCGAGCGTACTCGCGCACCGCCGGGACGGCCTCCTGGCGTTGCGGCGCGTGCTCGGGATCGCGCGTGTGGGTGTGCGGCCGCTCGGGAAGCGGCGGCGGATGCGCCACGTCAGAAGGCGGTGGCGCGCTGGCCTGCTCCGAGTTCTCATGGGCCAAGGGAGGGTGCTGCTGGGCGACGGGAGCGGCCTTGGTCACCTTGCCGCCGGATTTCTTTTCCGCGACCCCCGAGACGGGCTGGCGCGCCTCCCCGGTGGCGGGAGCGGGAGCAGGCCCCCCGGCCCCGTCTTCTTCAATCTCGATGAGCACCTGTCCCACGCACACGATCTCTCCGGCGGCGCAGCCGAGTTTGGCCACGCGCCCCGCCCGCGGGGAGGGAATCTCCACGGTGGCCTTATCGGTGAGCAGCTCCGCCATCACCTGGTTCTCCTCCACGCGCTCGCCCACGCGCACGCGCCAGGAGACGACCTCGGCCTCCACGACGCCTTCGCCGATGTCGGGTAGCTTGAAAGAATACATCTCAGAGCTTGTTTAGAAAGTGTCTTTCATATCGCATTTTAATATTTTATAAATAATATTTTACCACAGAAACGCAGAGCGCACAGAGATAATATGAAGGAATACTTAGAATCTCTAGTTCGCCCCTGAATATTCTCAGTGTCCTCTGTGTCTCTGTGGTGAGGAAATTCATACTTTTTAAACAGGCTCTCAGTATTCAAGAGTTTCAATAAGTGCGTGCAGGATGCGCTCGGGGCCGGGGAGATAATGGTCCTCCAGCGTGTAGGGAAAGGGCGTGTCGAAGCCCGTGACGCGCCTGGGGGGCGCCTCAAGGCGGGCGAAGGCCTTTTCCTGCACGGCGGCCACCAACTCCGCCCCGAAGCCGCAGGTGCGCGGCGCTTCGTGCACCACCACCAGCCGGCCCGTTTTTTCAACGGAATGAACCAGGGTCTTCAAATCGAAGGGCATGAGGCAAAGCAAATCAATGACCTCGATGTCATAACCCTCCTCCTCGGCCAGCCGCGCCGCCTCCAGGGCCGCCGGTGCCATGGCGCCGTAGGCCACGAGGGTGGCATCCTGGCCATGGCGCAGGACCGCGGCCTTGTCCAGCGGCAGCGTGTACCAGCCCTTGGGAACCTCGGCCTTGATGGCGCGGTAGAGCTTCTTGGGCTCAAGGAAAATCACCGGGTCCGGCCCCGCCAGGGCTCCGAGCAGCAGGCCCTTGGCCTCGAAGGGGCCGGAGGGCATGAGCACGCGCAGCCCCGGGGTGTGGATGAAAAGCGCCTCGGGGGACTGGGAGTGGTAATGCCCGCCGCGGATGCCGCCCCCGCAAGGCATGCGCAGCACCACGCGCGGGGTGTACTGGGCGCCGGAACGATAGCGATACTTGGCGAGTTCGCTCACGATCTGGTCGAAGGCGGGATAGACGAAATCCGCGAACTGGATCTCCGCGACGGGCACGAGCCCGGCCAGGCCCATGCCCAGAGCCATGCCGACGATGCCGGCCTCGGCCAGCGGCGTGTCGAAGACGCGCCGCGCCCCGTATTTCTTCTGCAAACCCTCGGTGACGCGAAACACGCCGCCGAAAAAGCCCACGTCCTCGCCCAGCACGTAGGCGCGCTCTTCGCGCTCCATGAAGAGGTCGAGGGCGCTGTTGAGCGCCTGGATCATGTTGAGCGTCTCGACCTCAGCCACGGGCGGCCTCCGCCATCTCGCCGGCGCGGCGCCGCGCCTTCCAGGCCAGGAAGCGCAGGTACTCCTCGCGCTGTTCGAGCAGGTGCGCGTTGGCATGCTCGAAGACGTCCTCAAAAAGGCTGTCGAGGGGCGGGGGCGGCCAGCACTCCGAGTCGGCGATGAGCGCGCGCACCGTCTCCTCGTGGCGCGCCAGCGCCTCCTGTTTGCGCGCCTCGTCGTAGAGCCCGCGCCAGCGCACGTGGTGTTCGAGCCGCGCCAGGTTGTCCACCTTGGCCCAGCGTGCGGTCTCCTCCTCGCTGCGGTAGGCGCTGGGGTCGTCCGCCGTCGAGTGCGCGCCCATGCGGTAGGTCATGGCCTCGATGAGCGTCGGGCCCTCGCCGTCGCGCGCCCGCGCCACGGCCCAGCGCATGGCGTTCACCAGCGCCAGCAGGTCGTTGCCGTCCACCTGCAGCCCCGGCATGCCGTAGCCCGCGGCGCGGGCGGCGAGGCTCTTGGCTGCCGTCTGCGCCGCCTCGGGCGTCGAGATGGCGTAGCCGTTGTTGCGGATGAGATAGATGCAGGGCACGCGGAACACACCCGCGAAATTGAGCGCGGTGTGGAAGTCGCCCTCGGAGGCCGTGCCCTCGCCGAGGAAGGCCAGGCACACCTGGCCGGTGGCGAGTTCGCGCGCGGCATAGGCGTAGCCGCAGGCGTGCGGAAGCTGGGTGCCCACGGGGCTGCTCACCGAGGGGAAACCCCACTCGCGGAAGCAGAAGTGGATGGGCATCTGCCGGCCCTTGCAGAGGTCGCGACTGTTGCCGATGAGCTGGTTCATGATGAGCCTCAAATCCACCTTGCGCCACAGCAGGCAGCCGATTTCACGGTAGGACAAGAAGATGGGGTCGTCGGGCTTCAGGCAGAAGGTCGCGCCGATCATGGTGGACTCCTCGCCGGTGCTGGTCATGTAGAAGCCGAGCCGTCCCTGGCGCTGCAGCATCATCATGCGCCGGTCGAAATGGCGGCTGAAGAGAATCATGTCGTGGATGGCGAGCAGGTCCGCGTCGTTGAGCAGGGCGCGATAGCGCTCCGGGCAGCTTCCATCCTCGTTCAGGATGGAGAAAGGCAGGTTCGGCTCGCTCATCGCAGCAGGTCCGCGTAGGAGGGCAGCGCGTCGGCGTAGCGCGCGTGGACGTCGAGATAGATCTCGCGGTGCAAGTGGTCGGCGGCCTTGGGCGCCAGGAAATGGGCGCAGAAGCCCGGGCGCGTGCGCTCCAGGGTGATGGCGGCCACCTCGGCCATGTGGCCGTAGAGCAGGCGCGGGTCCTCGTCGCCCACCGAGATGCGGATGGTGGTGGGCGTGATGCCGGCCTCGGCCAGCGCCTGCGCGGAGAGCTCGGAATGGCTGGTGAGCGCCGGGCAGAGCACCACCGAGTTGATCTGCCCCAGGCTCACCTGCAGGCCGTAAACGGGTTCCAGCAAGTCGAAGAAGCTCTTGAAGGCCTCGGTGGCGAAGCGCTTTTTTCCCGGCACCTCGAAGTCCACGGTGAACAGGGGCGCGGGCAGTCCCAGGAAGAGGTGCTCGGAAGTCAGCGCCGCGTTCTCATTGCCCGGCACCGCCGAGCAATGCACGCGGATGTCGGGGTGCATGGCGAGGGCGCGCGCCAGGAACAGCGTGCTGATGCACTTCTTGAGCATACGCGGCTCCAGGGTGCGCATGCCGCTCATCACCTCGAAGGCCTTGTCGGAATCCAGGAAGGCGCCCTTGATGTAATAGACGTTCCAGAACAGGGTCTGGTCCCAGCGTCTCCTGATGCGGCGGCCGTCCGGCGCGCGCGCCTCCACCTCATCGCCCTTGGGCAGGAACATATCCTCGTTGCGGGCGATGGCCACGCCAGCGATGGCGGTGCCGCTGCCGGTGAGGTCCTTGGTGTAGGAATGCACCACGAAATCCGGCCGCTCCATGGGGTCGGGACGGCGCAGCGTCGCCTGCAGGAAGGGCGTGCCCACAGTGGAGTCGCAGATGACGCGGTGGCCGCCCTCGTGGGCCGCGCGGCAAATGCCGGGCACGTCCAGCACATAGCCGTGGGGGTTGCAGGGGGACTCCAGGAAAACGTAGATGCGCCGGCCCTTGGCGAGCAAACGCCGGTGGCGGCGCAGGCAGGCCGCCAGCGCCTTGCGGAACTCGGTCGCGCTGGTGCCGTCGAACCATTCCAGGCGCAGGTCGAGGTTGCTGCGCTTGCCGAACCAGTCGTGCAGCAACTGGTAGGTGCCGCCGTAGATGTTGCGGCTCGACAGCACGATGTCCTCGGAACCGATGAGGTGACTCAGCACCGCGTCAATGGCCGCCATGCCGGAATTGAAGTTCCAGGCGAAATACTCCCCGGAGCGCGGCCCGGCCTCCAGGTCCACGATGTGGTTGGCGAGGGCGATGGAGGTGGGATTGAGCAGCCTGGAGTAGATTTCGTGCAGCAATTCCTTGCCGCGGAAGGCCTCGTCAATCCACTCGGTGCAGGCGTAGAGATAGGTAGCGGTGCGCGTGATGACCGGCGTGGCGCAGAAGATGGCCGGGACGTTGTCGAAGAGCGGATAAGGGCCTTTGGCCAACTGCGTCGAGGGCTCGCTCACCAGCGATTGATAGCTGTTGCGCAGCGCCGGCTGCACGCTTTCGAGCATCTTGGCCAACTGGAAGCACAGGAAGCGCTTGGCATTGAAGGCGGCGACGCGATCGCGGCGCGCCAGCGCCTTGGCCTCCTCGACGGCCATGGGCCAGAGGCGCAGGATGTCGGCGTGCGCGCGGTAGAGGTGGGCGGTGATGCTGCCGAGGCGCGTGCCCAGGGCGGAACGGGGATCGATGCAGAAGTGCTCAAGCTGCTCGCGCACCAGGCCGTCCAGGCTGCGGGCGCGGCTGGTCTTGCGGCGCGGGCTCAGTTGGCGGGCGAGGTCGAGATCGCTGCCGGTGGGGGGGGCTTTGTGCCTGCGCAACATCCGCTACAATTCTAGGCTTCACCGGCTTTTATGAAGAGGCGCGTGGCGACGCGATGATCGAATTCGGCCCCGAGAACCTGCGGATACCCAAATTCGCCCGGCCCGTGTATATCGTGGCCGGCGGACTCACGGATTTCCGCAAGCGCTATCCTGAGAAAACCTCCGAGGAACTGGTGGCCGAGGCCATGAACATGGCGGTGCTGGAGAACGACCTCCTGGTGGGCATGGAGGAACTCAAGCGTCGGGTCAATTTCTGCGTGTATTCGCAATTCGCCGACCATTTCGGCGATCAGTTGCTGGCCGCCACCAAAATGCACGACGCCCTGGGTCTCGATCCCCTGGGCAATTTCGAGATCAAGACCGGCGGGGCCACGGGCGGCTCGGCGGTACTGGCCGGCGCCATGGCCGTGGCCTCGGGCTACGCTGATCTGGTGCCGGTCATCGGCTGGGAGCGCATGGACGAGGTGCCCACGCGCCAGGGCAACGCCTACATCGCCTCGGCGGCCTGCAAGAATTTCGAGTCCGAACTCGGCTGGATGTACGCCAGCTACTACGCGCTCATGGCCCAGCGCTACCAGCATGAGCACAAGGTGCCGCGCGAGACGCTGGCGCGCATCGCCGTCAAGAATCACCTCTACGCCTGCTTTTCGCCCTATTCCCAGAGTCCCATGCGCCTCACGGTGAAGGAGGTGCTCAGCAACGCCATCGTCTCCGACCCCCTGAGCTTCTTAGAGTGCTGCGTGATGAGCACCGGAGCGGCGGTGCTGCTCCTGGCCTCGGAGGAGATGGCGCACCGGCTCACGCGCTTCCCTATAAAGCTCACGGCTATCTGTTCGGGGACGCACACGCTGCGCACCGCGGACCGGCGCAACATGCCCGTGCTGCGCCTGCCGCATGAGCCCGAGGAGCTTTACAGCCAGTATCCCCACGACTGGCCCGGCTTCAGCTCCTTCCTGGCCACGCGCATGGCGGCCTACCTCGCTTTCAACATGGCGGGGATCCGCGACCCCCTGGAGGACCTCGACTTGCTCGAAACCCACGACGCCTTCACCATCAGCGATATCCAGAGCTACGAGGACCTGGGGCTGCGGCCCTACGGGCGCGGACGCGAGTTCATCGAATCCGGCGAGGCCTACTACGAGGGCCGGTTGCCCACCAACCTCTCGGGCGGCCTCATCGGCACCATGCACGCCGTGGGTGCCACCGGCATCTTCCAAATCGCCGAGGTCTTCTGGCAGCTCCAGGGCAAGTGGGCGCAGTTCCACGCCGACCCCAAGCTGTGGCGTCGCTTCGGCAAGAAGAAGCCGCGCGACTTCCGCGACCTGCAGGTGAAAAACGCGCGCCGCGGCGCCGCCGTGAGCCACGCCGGCACCGGCAGCCACGTCACGGTGGCCGTCCTGGAGAAGGAGTAATCGCATGGCGAGGCTCTCTTCGCGCGGGGTGCGGCTCCATAAGAAAGGCCTGGAGCTTTTGCAGCCCGAGCCCCGGGTGGTCAAAATCGCCAAGGACTACTTTCATATCCATACCTATGGCGGTTTCACCCCGTTCTTCGCGGGGCTGCTCAAGAAGAAGCTCATGGCCACGCGCTGCGCCAATCGCGCCTGCAAAGAAAAGCGCCTGTTCCTGCCGCCGCGCCCCCATTGCCCGGATTGCCTCTTGCCCATGAAATGGGTGGCGGCGCCGCTCGAAGGCACGATCTACACCCACACCACCATCCTTTATCCTGGGGCGCCCTTCAAGCTCACGACGCCCTGCCCGCTGATTTCGGTGGAACTTCCAGGGGTATGCACGCGCATGATGTCCTACCTGAAGCGCGGCACGCCGTACATCGGCATGAAAGTGCGCGCCGTCTTCAACACCGCCAAGCCCACGCACTCTATCCTCGATTTGGCTTTCGAGCCGGTTGAGCCGGCTTGATGGATCGGCCCACACTTTTATGGCTCATCCGAATAATGCGTACTTTTCAAAAGTTTTCACACGAGTTTACGATCTGGCAAAACGAAAGTCAAATCGTAATACCGGGGGGATTTTTCCACAGAGAACACAGATTAACACAGAAAACAATCCATCGGGCTGGACTCTTTAATCAGTGCCCATCGGTGTAATCTGTGGATAAATCCGAGTTGAGAACACGGAGCACCAGGAAAAAACTGGGAGGAGACCCCCACCAGAGGTACGCATTAGTCGGATGAGCCACTTTTATTTTCAGGATTCGCATGACAACGACCTACATCATCCTCGCCTTCGTCCTGTGGGCCGCGGCGACCCTGTTCACTCCGGCCCACCAGCGCATCCGCGTCTCAGGCTTCACGCTGGTCCTGGTCCTGGTGTTCAGCTACCTCTTCTTCGGCCTCAATAACGACGGCAAGATCCGCATTCCCGGCGAGGGCGGCGCACCGGAATGGAAGCTGGCGGTGGAGGACTTCAAAAAGCTCGTCCATCCAGCGCCGGTAACGGCGCGCGGCGTCAAACTTCCGGGTGTGGAGGAACTCCATGCCCACAGCCACAAGGTGCTCGTTCCCGCCGACCTCTCGGAAGAGCAGCGCAAAGCCCTTGAAGGCGAGCCCGAGTTCGAGAGCTTCGTCAAGGGGCGTACCGGCCTCATCCTGCGCTACGTTCCCGCCGCGCTGCAGGAAGGCGGGACGGTGAAGGAGGGTTCTTTTGGAATCGAGTTCACGGACCTGCCCTACTACGACGTGACGGAAGAGCTTAAAGCCGTCAAGGTCAAACTGGCGGCGCGCGAGGGCGCCCTGCAAAAGATCCAGGAAATCGCCGGGGGGCAGCAAGCGGAAGTCCAAAAGCTCCCCGAAGCCCCCTAGCGGGGGCAGGGGTTCAGCCGCGCTTCCCCGTCTGCTTTTCGTCAATCAGGGCGCCCTCGGCGATCAGTTGCTGGGCGTACCCGCGCTGCTGGGCCTCCAGTCAGGGCACGCCGTGACTTATGCCGGCCGCAGGCCTGGGGTGGAACTGGTGCGCCGGCTCGTTGCGCCCGAGGCCAGCGTGGATCTCGACGGGCCGGGGGCTGCCATTTGCTTCCGTGAGGCCGCAGACGGTACTTTCGACCGCATCATTTGCGTCGGCCCGCCGCCCTTCGATCCGGGCCACACCCCTTTCACTCAGCTTTCGACCAAGGCGGCCGGCCAACGGAAATGGCGCGAGTGGTGTGCCGCGGCGGGTGTGGGCGAGCCGCACATGCCCTTGGCGACAACGCAACCCGGCCCCCCTGCCCTACTCATAGCTCCGGGTTCCGGGTCGCTCGACAAGAACTGGCCAACAAAATATTTTGCGCGCCTTGCGAGTGAACACGCCCAGCACGCCGAGGTCTTTGTCCTGATGGGCCCAGCCGAAGAAGAACGGGGACTGCTTGACCACTGGCGCGGCCTCGGCGGGCCAGGACGCATTGTTCAAAGCCCCGGCCCCGATGACCTCCTGGCCCTTTTCCGCCGCGCACCGCTTTTTCTCGGCAACGACTCCGGCCTCACGCACCTCGCGGGACTCTTCGACCTGCGCGGCATCGTGATCTTCACCGCCAGCGATCCCGCCGTGTGGGCGCCCCCCGGAACCCGCCTGCGCCTCCTGGGCGGCCCCGGCCACCCGCCCGAGTTCGAGGAGATCGAGCAGGCACTGGAACGAGAATGGCGAAGTTCGGCGATATGCGCGATCTAATCGCTGCCCTGCCCGACGCTCCGCGTTCCACGGCCCAGCCTTGGACCTGGGGCGATACCCCGGACGCCATCGCCGCGCAGCTCGCGGGGCTCAAGACCTTCCTCTGGCTGGAGTCTTGCGGCGCGGGAGACCGGCACCTGCTGCTCGGCGAGCGCTGGCGCATCGAAGGTTGGCCTACGGTTTGGATTGCGATAACTCCAGAGGGTGAGGTCCGCCATACACGTCACCCGGGCGAGAGCGCTTTCGATTTCCTGGACCTCTTAGAGCGCGAATGGCTATCCCGGCAGGATCGCCGCACCCTTCTAGGTCTTTTCTTCGCCTACGAGACGGGTTGGCATATCGAAAAACGCTCTCGGCAGCCCAAAGACAATGACACCCCGGAATTCGTCATCTTCTGCCCAGAAGCCTCGGCTTTTTATCCTGGCGGCCATGGCGGAAATTTTATCGGTTCCCTCCCGGAACCCCGCCCCTGCCCTCCCCGTGCTGACTTCGCCCACGGCGCGCGCCTGCGCCTTTTGCAGGATCGCGCCCGCTACGGCGAGCAGGTGCGCCGCATCAAGGCCGAAATCCGCGCCGGCAACACCTTTCAGGCCAATCTTTCCCAGGGCTATGCCGTTGAAGGAAGGGTGGACGCCCTGGGATTCGCCCTCGACCTCTTCGCGCACGAACCCGCGCCTTTCGCCGCCTGCTGGCGCACTCCGGGCTTCGAGATCGTGAGCCAGTCGCCGGAGCGTTTGCTGCGCCGTGAACCCGACGGACGCCTGTTCACCCGCCCCATCGCTGGCACCCTGCCGCGTGGGTCGGGTCCGGACGAGGCGCGCCGCATCGAGGACTTCAAAATAAACTTCAAGGAACTCGCCGAACACAACATGCTCATTGACTTGGCGCGCAACGATCTCGGGAAAGTGAGCCGTCCCGGCAGTGTGCGGGTGGCGGAGCACCTGACTGTGGAAAGCTACCGGCACCTACACCACCTGGTGAGTGAGGTGCGCGGCGAGGCCGTTCCCGGCACCGGCGCCGGCCGCATCATCGCCGCCATGTTTCCCGGCGGCACCATCACCGGCTGCCCCAAGCCCTCGACGATGAAAATTCTTGATGAATTGGAAGAAGGCGCACGCGGCCCCTACACGGGCTCGCTGGGCTATCTATCCGCCGATGGCCGCCTGGACCTCAACATTCTGATTCGCTCCGCCCTGGTTCTGCCGAACCGCACGATCTTCCGAACCGGCGGCGGCATCGTCTGGGACTCCGAGGAAGAGGCCGAGTACCGCGAAACTCTGGTCAAAGCACGGGGTCTGGCGGCCAGCCTGCGGCGCGGGGGGGCGGTGCTGGCGGATGGTGCGGAGGTGATTTGTCAATTGCAATAGGGCCTGATAAAAATGAAGCTATATAATATTTCAATATTAATAATTTTCCTGCTCACCGCAGCGGCCACGGCACTGAGTATTATTCATATTAATCTTGGGAAAATGGTGATGTATGATTCTAATGCTGAAATATTTCAAAATGTATTGTCCGAAAAGCAGAAGGATCAATTGCTGGGATTTTATGTTGGCAGTCTAATAATTTCAAATATTCCCTTGATTATATGCAATGCTCTATGGCTAATCGCATCGCTATTTATGCTCAACAAAATCACAAACCTAATGCATTCATCTTATAAGCATTGAAACGGATGATGCTTTAATCGGCCCGTTTACCGACCTGCCCTCTCAAGCCATCGCCCCCACCCGCGCCAGGATCCCCGAATTCCCTCCGCAAAGACCGCAGATTCGGCGAGCAAACTCAGCACCAGGGTCGCCCCGAGTTCAAGGTCGAATAAATAGCCAGACCACACCAGCGCGTCGTCTTTCAACGGGTGGACGTTATTGAGCTTTCATAGCTACCGTTCGTTCTATAATGAGGCCATGACTTCCATCCAGGTACAATTGCCTGATGCCTTGGCGGACACAGCGCGCAGATGCGTTGCGGAGGGGTACTGCAAAAGCGAATCCGAGGTGTTTGCGCTGGCCCTCTCTGAATTCATCCGACATCACCGTCCGGATTTGACCGAACAGCAGGCCATGGAGGACATATCCTGGGCCAAGGAATTGGTGCGGCAAAGCCATTGACCGTCATCGTCTGCGATGCGGGTCCGGTCATACACCTGCACCAAGCGCAATTGCTCGTTCTTCTCGAAAGAACTGGACATGTCATGGTTCCAGAATTGGTTGCCAAGGAGATCAAGGCCAACTCAGACCTTTCGCTGCCGCCCTGGATCAAAGTCCAACAGCTCACGCACCAGGAGAAAAAAGACGCTGAACTGTGGCGCGATACAGCCGGGCTTCACAGAGGGGAAGCTGCGGCCATCAGTGTGGCGCGCAGGCGAGGCGCAAGATGGCTTCTTACAGATGGCCGAGGCGAGATGCTTTGCTGCGCTACTTGGGTTGGAGGTGCACGGCACTCTGGGTGTGCTGCTATGGAACTTCGTCGAATCCCACCTTACCAAGGAGGAAGCGCTGGAATATCTGGGGAGAATAAGCAAAACCTCTCTGTGGCTGTCCGCAAAGGTGTTGTCCGAGACCCAGAAGGCAATCCACGAAATCCACGATAAAAAAACGTAAGCGTTCAGCCCATAATTCGCGCCTTCGCATCGAGGTATCAGCAGCCAGGCCCGTTCGTGTTGAGCCTGCCGAAGCATGAACATAACATCGATCTCCTTGCGCCGGATGTAGCGAATCGTTCTCCTGACGAGGGTGCCGTCCGTTCTGCTCAAACCATCTCACCCACCCGAGCCAGAATCCTTCGTATCCCCTTTTCAAAGACCGCCGGTTCGGTGAGCAGGCTCAGCACCAGCGTCGCCCCAATTTCGAGGTCGAAAAAATAGCCGGGCTGCACCAGCACGTTGTCTTCGCCCAACAGCGCGAGCGCCCAGGCTTCGTCGTTCATGACTTCTGGCACGCGCAGAAGTGCCGACCAGCCGCCTTCTGCCGGGAGGGTGCTGCAAGGGCAAGGAGGCGTCACAGCTTTGACAAGCACTTCGCGGTTGGCCTTGATGCGTGCCGCAACGCGAGCGCGAATGGCAACGCCGATCTCGAGAAGCCGCGGCAGCGCTTGGGCCACGGGGGTCCCGACCGAGAGGATCATGTCGTTGATAAGCGCCAGCCTTGCCAAGGCTTCGGCCTTGGCGCGCGCCGGCCCGCCGACAGCGATCCAGCCGAGTTTGAGCTGCGGCATCCCGCACGACTTTGAAAGGCCGCCCAGACAGAAGGTGAGGGCTTGCATATTTTGTCCGGCGCAGGACAAGACGGCCTCTGGGAAGGGCGCGCAGGGGTAATCCGCGAATACCTCGTCGGCAATCAGGATCGCGCCGTGGCGGGCGGCCAGGCTGTCCAGGCTTTCGAGCTCCGCACGCGAAACAAAGGATCCGGTGGGGTTATTGGGACTGACGAGACACAGCGCCGCAGCGCCCCGGAAATCAATGTTGTCAAAATCAATGCGCCAGCGGCCATCGTATTCCAGGCGATACGGCCTGGGCACGATCCCCTCTAAACGCGCCAGGTATTCGAGGAGCGGATAGCTCGGCTCTGGCACCAGGACGACGCCTCCCGGGTCCGCGACGAGTTTGAAGAGCAGAGAATAGGACTCGCTGGAACTGGCGGTGAGGATGATGGACTCGGGCGAAACCACGGAAGCGCGGCGCGCGTAATCCGCTGCGACGGCCGCGCGCGCCGAAGCGAGCCCCAAGGCCGAGGGCTCGTAACGCGCGCTGGCCGATCCGGCCAAAGCCGCGGTCATCTCTTCAAATGGATAATCCAGACCCGCCAAGGTCGGATTGCTGAGGGTCAAATCCAGGACCTCGCCGCCCTTGGCCCGCTGATTCGCCAAGAGCCGCGCCAGCGCGTTTTCAGGCTGGTTCCAGTCAAGCCGCTGTGAAAACACTTTGCCGAAACCTCTCGAAGCGATCAACCTAATCCGGCAGCCGGAACCCAAAAGTCGTCCCCAGCAGCTTCCCCCTCCGCGTTCTCCGCGTCTCCGCGTGAATCAATCCCCGTCTTTTTTTCATTTTTAACACCATCGCTGAACACGGAATTTTTCTTGCTCGCGGAGACGCGGAGAAGATAATTAACATGCCTCGTTTATTCAAAGAAGGAAATGCGTAAGGCACTAAAAACAGCCAGCGCATCCGGTGCCCTCTCAGCTCCTAGCGCACGCCAGGAGTTGGTGATCCAAGGCTTCCTCCCAGATTGGCGCGGCGGTGTCCCAGGCGTCGGCCCCACGCTGGGCGCACGGGCCGCTGATGTAGGGTTGCTGTTTGCTGGTCTTTCTCCAGCGCCCGAGATCCGCCTTCTCGTTCACGAAATGCAAGGCCAGGCCCGCGCGCTCGTTGGGCGTGGTATTCGCTCTCGTGCTGTGGAGGATGCCGAAATTGAAGAACAACACGCCCCCCGCCGCCAATTCCACGGGCACGGCCAGGCTTTCATCGGGATAACAGCGGATGTGGTGGTCGCTCATGGGATCGCGCTCATGCGGCAGCTCGTAGGTGTGGCTGCGCGGTATGACGTGCAGGGTGCCGTTGGCTACCGTGGCGTCGTGCAGAGCGATCCACATCCCGGTGCCGAGCGCCGGATCCTGAACCTTGAAATAGGAGTTGTCGGTATGCCAGGAGGTGCCCGCGCCGTTGCCGCCGGGTTTCAAGAAAATCTGGTCCAGGATGAAGATGGCGGGTGACCCGATGAGGTCGGAGATGGCCTCCACTACCTTGGGGGCGAAAGGCAGCGCGCGCATCAGGGGGCTGTGTTTCGGCGAGATGGGGCATATCTGCAGGTTCATCCGCTGGGTGGAATGCGTGGCGCCGTCGCCCTCCGTGCTCACGTTGCGCAGCAAGCCCTCGGCCTTGAACCTTTCGAGCTCCCCCCGCAGGGCTGAGATCTCGCTGGCGTTGAAGAATCCCTGGACTGGCAGGCAGCCTTCCCTCTGGAACTGCCGGATTTGATCGTGGCGCAACTTCATGACTTTCCCCTTTCAAAAACCTGACCGTAGTCTAATCAGGAACGGCTTCCGGTCTTTAGCCGCGTGGGAACAAAGTTCGCCGATCTGGAAAGCGATCCGCACTTGGCACGACGGACGCCACGGGGGCGGCCTGAAAATTCGCGAAAAACAATGGCGTCAGCTCGGGGCCGGCGCTATCTTCCTCTGCTCCCCGCGACTTACCGGGACACCCCTCACTTCCTCCCCTCCACCAGCGCCTGCACCACGGCCGGGTCGGCCAGCGTGGTGATGTCGCCGAGATTGGAGATATCGCCTTCGGCCACTTTGCGCAGGATGCGGCGCATGATCTTGCCGGAGCGC
>JAHFOS010000217.1 GCA_023261545.1 bacterium | reverse complement strand
CATTGACGGTGGCCCCACAGGCGGCGCAACCATTGACGGCGGCCCAGGCGTCCGGCCTCCGGTTGGCCCACACATTGACGGCGGCCCCACAGGCGGCGCAACCATTGACGGCGGCCCAGGCGTCCGGCCTCCAGTTGGCCCACACATTGACGGTGGCCCCACAGGCGGCGCAACCATTGACGGCGGCCCAGGCGTCCGGTCTCCGGTTGGCCCACACATTGACGGCGGCCCCACCGGTGGTCAGCCTCCCGTTAATGTGAAGCCTGTGGTGGGAAGCGACTCGGTGGCCGAGCCTGAGGCTGGAGCGGTTCCGTGGGCCAGCGCGTCAGTGACCAGCGCAGAGGGAACTACCGATCAAAAGTGATTCCATCGGGCCGAAGGGCTTTTTCTATCATTTTTGCAATCCGGGGGACCCAGGTTCCCCGGATTTTTTTGGTGCGGGCCGAAGGCCCTTCTCGTAACGAACGGCCTCATAGGGAGCGGCCACTTTCTTAAGGAAGCTGACGCGCTCAGGCCACTGGTTTTGACAGGGGCGAAAACGTGTCAAAATCCAGGGCGCCACCATGAAAGCGGAAGACCTGACCGAAATTTTCACCCGAGCGATCCAGCAGAGCTTCCAGGTCATGGCTGACGTAACTCTCGAAAGCGAAAAGCCGGAACCCGTTGGAAAAACGTGGGACTATTGTGCTTCCATGGGCATCGCCAAGGGCACCCGCGGCAGCATCGCGCTCTGCATGGACCTGGCGGACGCCCAGGCGCTCGCGGAAAAAGTCGTGGAAGGAGCGGGTGAAAATGAGGCATTGATCATGGACGCCCTCAAGGAATTCGCGAACCTCGTCGCCGGCAGCGCCGTCCGCGATCTGCAGGGCACGCCTTACGCCTACCCCATGGCAGTCCCCAACTGCGGCAAGGGCGTCCTCCCCAGCCATCCTCCTGGGACCGAGCCCCATCGCATGGGATTTCGCTTCAGCGCTGGAAAGATGCTGCTCGAGGTTTCCTGCCTGCCCGTTGCCGCCCATGAGATACTGCGTGCCGCCCGCGTGCAGGACTCCCGCGGTATCCACTACACCGTCTTTTTCAGCCTGATGAAAAAATTCTTCGATCACTCCGCCGCGCAGCCCCCTGACACGGGTCTGCTGGCCGATTTCTCCTACGCTATGGACGTCCTGATGCCGCCGGACCTGTCTCCCGAGGGGCGCTATCGCGCCCTCGGAGCCATGCTCGTGGAGGTCAAGGATCGCTTTCTGCCCCTGTTGGTCGGAGGCAAGTTTGCGGGCGCCAACACGCGGCGCAAGCTGCATGACGGCATCCGCGATATCCTCGATACCACGGGCTATCTCCGTGACCAGCTTGCTCCCGAGCGCCAGTTCGATAAAAAGGAGCTGGCCGCCGTCACCGAGGTCCTCCAGACCCACGTGGAAAGCCTGCGCCGCACGGTGCGGCGCGTCCAGGGCTGACGCGGCGCGGGGCGAGGAGCTTCGCCATCGGCGCGGCTGGTCCGCGCTGTCGCCGAGCTCTTTAGGGCCGGCGAACAGCCTCAGAGTTTGTTTAAAAAGTGTCTTTCATGGCGCATTTTAATATTTTATAAATAATATTTTTCCACAGAGACGCAGAGGGCACAGAGATAATATGAAGAAATGCTTAAAATCTCTAGTTCGCCCCTGAATATTCTCAGTGTCCTCTGTGTCTCTGTGGTGAGTAAATTCATGCTTTTTAAACAGGCTCTAAGCGACAAACACGGTTTACGGAGACTCCGGACGCACGCTGTTGCCAGAGAGTAGCGGCGCGGGGGCCGCTCCCGTAGCGGGCGCGTCTGCCGCTGGTGCGCGCGCGTCCGGCGCCTCAGCCGCGGGCAGGTGGTGGTAGGCCAGGCTCAGGGCCATCATGGCGTAGGCGCTGGCCAGTTCCGGCAGGCCCTCCATGTACTTCTGCTCGCGGTTGCGCCATCCGCCGTCGGGCTGCTGGCGCGCGATCAGGGCGCGGGCGAGATCGCCGGCCCAGGAGCGCGTGCCGGTTCCCGCCGGGAGCTCTTCAACGCCGGCGGCGCTCAGCGCCTTGGCCATGGTGGCGTAGTAGAAATAAAGTGATTCCTCGCCGCGGCCGGGATGCTGGTCCACCGCGTAGTGGCGCTCGACCCACTTGAGGGCCTCGCGCACGCGCGCGTCGTCCGGCGCGGCCCCGGTGAAGATGAGGCTCTTCAGGCCCGCGAAGGTCATGGCGCCGTAGGGCTCGGCGTTGCCGCTCTGTTGCGCCTTCTCGGGCGAATACACGAAGCCGCCGCTGCCGTGGGCCCAACTCGCGGTATTGGATTCGCCGTCCTGGGCGCGCTCAACGAAGACCTGGGCCTTCTTGAAGAACTCGTGCTTGGGGTCGAGGCCCGATTCGCGCAGCGCCTCCAAAGCGAGTTGCAGGTTGCTGAGGTCGGCCCCGCCGCCCGAACCGTAGCCGAGCCCGCCGAAGTTGGACTCCGCGGATTGATAGCCCTCGCCCTCGTCGAGCTGGGCCTTGATGAGGTATTGCTGGGCCTTGGCCACGGCCTCGCGGTACGGCGAGGCGGGGATGAGGTCGAGGGCCAGGACGGAAAGCGCCGTGGTGTAATTGCGCATGGAGGAACCGGCGGAAAAGGCGATGGCGAAGGAGCCGTCCGCGCCCTGGAGGGAAAGCAGCCAGTCGGCCGCCTGCTTCAAAGCCGGCTGGCTCTCCAGCGAAAACCCAAGGGGCGCCGCGAGCAGCGCGCGCAGGCACAGCGCGGTGATGCCCGGATGCTCGCGCCAGCGGCCCTCCACCTGCTGGGACAAAAGGAAGGCGGCGCCGCGTTCCAGGGCCTTTTTCGTTTCCGCGGCTCCCGCGCGCAGCTCGGTGTTTCCGGAAGGCGCGACCGGCAGCGGTTCGAAACGCTCGCGCACCATCAGCCAGGGCGTGGGGTCGCGCAGCAGCCAGACCAGGAAAATAGCCAGCACGCCGACGGCCAGCAGGCCCACCGTGCGCAGGAGCTTGGATCCTTCGCTATTCATGGCGCGGTGTCCTCCGCGACGTTCATCAGGTCGTTTTTTTGAAAAGGATCACGGGGTAGGGGTTGATGAGATCCGTGGAAAATAATTTCCTGCTCAACAGCAGGATGATCAGGGAAACAGCGTTTAGGAAATGTCGTTTTACATTGATGGTTTGCTCCAAAGTCATGCCGGTGCTTTGGATGATTTCCCGGTTCAACGTGTGGATATTGAATTTCCAGATGCCAGCGGTCCTACCCAGTCCAGCTCCGCCGATGATTTTCAGCAGGTTTTCGCTGCTCTCGTCGGCATTGAAGTTCGTCCTGCGATTGTCGCCAGATATTGAGAAGTAAGGGACCGTGTACAGGAAATACCCTCCCAGATTCAAATGATCGCATAGTTTGTTCACGAATTCCAAGTAATTGGGTATGTGCTGCAGGACTTCCGTGCACAGGATGAAGTCGAATTTCCGGTTCAGTTGGGCCATTTCTTCAAGGCCGCCCGCCAAAAACTCGCACCGGCTCTTGCCAGCGAAGCGATGCTTGGCC
Source organism: bacterium (assembly GCA_023261545.1). Lineage (GTDB taxonomy): Bacteria > Planctomycetota > JADGBV01 > JADGBV01 > JADGBV01 > JAHFOS01. The sequence goes on along the minus strand of JAHFOS010000217.1, from coordinate 2,720 downwards.
CGCTCGATTTTCGTCGGGCTCAAATCCATGCCCAGCACGGACTTCGCCCCGGCTTCCAGGAAAAAATGGCCATAATCGCCCTCGGCGCACCCCATGTCCAACACATCCAGACCCTGGCAGCGCTCCAGGATTATTTTTTGCAAACGGATCTTGCGCTTTTGCGCGCTGTTTCGCCCATACATCATCTTTTGATGATCCGTATGCAGGGCCTCCAATTCGCGCACTTCGCGAAGTTTCAAATCCAGTGAATCTTCCTTGCCCATCACCACCCTTTGTCATTCATTAAAAAGGCTCATCCGAATAATGCGTACTTTTCCAGAATTTTTCACACGGGCGCACGGTCGAGCAAGACTGAAACCAAGGCGAGCTGCCGGGGGAATTTTCCACAGATTGCACAGATTAACACTGACAACCATCAATCCGGGCCGTCCTTTTTAATCGGTGCAAATCCGTGTAATCTGTGGATGCTCCCGAGTTGAGGACGCAGAGAGCCGAGAACAAATGAGGGGCACCCTGCCAGAGGTACGCATTCTTCGGATGAGCCATTAAAAATATCATATTCTTAATTCCTGTTGGCAACCGCCGGGTCAGCCCCTTTTTCCCTTGCTGGGCGCCCGTTCTACCCAAGCCCCGGCGGCGATGCGGCTCCAGCTTTCAAAGGCTGGATCGCCGGCCACATGCTCTGGCGATTGGAAGCCCAGGGCCTCGATGGCTTCTCCGCGAGCCGGTTCGGGGGGCTGAGGGGCTCGCCAGGCCACCCTGAAGACGAGCCCTAGATGCACCCGGCCCACCGGGCTCGACCCATCGTAGATCCATAACAGCGGGCGGAGTTCCTGGATCGGGGACTCCCCGGCGGGCCACGCGATTTCCTCGTGGATTTCCCGCAACAGACAGGCCTGCGCCATGGCGTGGAAGGCCGCGTCGTTCCCCGTGCCATCTTCTCGCTCTACATGCCCGCCCACGCCGCAGCTCGCGCGCCCTGAAAGCCGTTTTTCCCCGCCCCCGAGCCTGCGGTAGCACCAGACTTTTCCGGCGGGGTCGCAGACCAGCCCGTAAGGCACGAGCTGCAGGGTGCCTTCGTCGGCCTCGGCCGCGGCGCGCTCGCGCCAGAAGGCACCGCTGGGCGCTTCGCCTTGCTTGTATTCCCTGGTGAGGGCCTGAATAAATAGCCGGCAGGCGCTGCGCGGAAAAACCAGGATTTCGCTCATTTAGCGGGCCGCCGGCAGCGTGAACCAGGGTGGCGTCGTTTTCTCCTGAGGGCGAGACGCCCGCGCACCCAGCTCCTCAACTCCCTCTCCCTCTGGGAGAGGGCTGGGGTGAGGGGAATTTTCCCGCCACCCTTCATGTTCCCCGACCCCCTCCCGCAGGGAGAGGGAGAACTTGGATAAAGCGGACTCCATTGAGGCGCCAATTTAGGGCGTCCGGCCCGACTGGAAACCGGCGCTCGACCCTTAGCCCAGCTTTCCTTTCCCTTGAGACGGCTAAACTTGCGCGCTTCGCAACCGATAAGAGAAGCGATCCAGGATCGTGTCTTCCCGCATCACCAACCTGTCTTTCAATAACGAGTTCGTCCGCAATACGCAGGCGAGCTTCGAGGAGTTGACCCGCCTCCAGAACCAGCTCACCACGCAGAAGAAGCTGGTTCACCCCTCGGATGAGCCCATTTCGGCCAACCAGGCCATCCTTATCGAGCGCAACCTCCACGAAATCAAGCAGTTCAAGAGCAACGTCACGGCGGGCAGCGAATTGCTCAACTATTCGGACCAGACCATTTCCTCGCTGCGGGCCCTGGTGAGCGAGGCCCAGGCCAAGGCGGCGGAGGGCCAGAATGCCACGACCGAGCCCGAGGGTCGCCAGGCCATCGCCAGCCAGCTCCTTTCCATCCTCGACCAGGTCGTTTCCCTGGGAAATTCCGCCCTGGGCGACCGCTTCATCTTTTCCGGGCAGAACTATTTGGAGACGCCCTTCGAGAACGTCGGCGGCAACATCCGCTTCAAGGGCGATACCCAGCCTTTCAGCGTCAATGTCTTCGGCACTGAGCAGGTGCCCGCGACTATGACCGCCGACAGTATTTTCGGGTCGCTCAGGACGGAACTCGCCTCCGAGAAAGACCTGGACACCCGTCTGCGCAACCTCGCGCTCAGCACCGCGCTGCCCGCCGGCACCCTGCAACTCTCCGAGGGGGAGGGGCTCAAGGAAGCCACCCTGAGCGTTTCCGTTGCCGCTGGCGACACGCTCTCGGGAGTGGTGGACAAAATCAACACCGCGGCGCGCACCAAGGCCTCCACGGCGGCGGCGGACGCGGCGGCGGCGGCCATCGCCGCTTACCAAGCCCAGGGTGGCAGCCTTACGCTCACCGGCCCACCGGCCCAGACCATTACCGCGGCTGAAATCCAGACCGCCATCACCGGGCTCAGCGGCGTAGAGGAAGTGGAGAAGGCGGTGAGCGACTACTTCAAGAATAAGTTTACTCTCGCCGTCACCGTTCCCACGGCCGCTAACAATAACCAGATATTGGCAGGGGCGCGGGCGGCGCGCAAGGCCTTCTCCCTCGGCCAGTTTTCCGCGGCGCTCACGCGCACCGGACTCGCCATCTTCCACAAGTCGGGCCAGCGCATCTTCGCCAAGGAAGGCGACACGACTTCCACGGCCCTCTACAACGAGCTCGAGATCGCGGGCCGGCCCGCGGGGACGGCCTACCTCTACCAGGCTACGCTGAC
>JAHFOS010000071.1 GCA_023261545.1 bacterium | reverse complement strand
ACCGGCACCAGTGGCCATTCGGTGTTTGAGGGAGTCCGTTGCTATCGGCATCGAACTGCCAGCCCATAATCCTATTCATCGAATCGCTCGTGTTGGCGGTGCCTCGGAAAAATAACCCCGTGGCGTGGGTCATGGGGTTGCTGGTTTTGGCGTAGGCATTGAAGGTCAAAACGTTGATTTTGGTCGCGTCAATAGAAATGCTCCGATACAATCGCGCCTGAATGCCCGTGCCGGGATCCGTAAGGCCATCGGCCACCTTGGAGGATAAGCCGGTCCCATTGTTCACGAGCACCGTGTTTCCGGTCCAACCTCCCTGGCCGCTCAAATCGCTGCCCGCCGCGTAGCTTTCAAAATTCTCCTGCCAGAGGATGGTGCCAAGATTATTGGCGACCGTGAACGCTCCCGCGGAGGTGCCGTAGGCCACCCCTCCGCTCGTCAGCCGCAAGAGGTAGCTGGCGCTGTCACCCAAAGTCGCGGTGTTCCAGGAATAGCTTCCCGTGTGTACGTTGATGCCGGAGGCGATGGTTGTGGATGTGGTCCAGGCATTGGTAGTAGCCTCGACGTTGACGGTATCGGAGGAATTCCAACTGCCGGCCGTGCTCCAGGAGATGGTCTGGGTTCCCGATAAGGTCGATCCCGAGGCGGGAGAAATGAAGGAAAGGGGGTCTGTGGTATAGAGGATGAAGTTGTCGTATTCCGCGCCCCGGGTGGGAGTCTGATTGCGGAAGTCCTGGATCATGCCAACGGTGGTGATGGAGTTGACCGTCGTCAGCGTGATGGATCGGTGATCGGAGACGTACTGCTGGCCCTCAAGGAGGGCGGTGCCGTAGGTCCTGAGTTTGAGTGGATCGACGACAATACTCATTTTAACGTTGTTGCCAGAGCCACCCATAACATTGTAATAACCATCCGCCGTACTGGTCTCAAGGGTAGCGAAACGCATCCAGTGGCCATCAGGCCTTTGGTTCCCGGCACCGTAACGATCGGCATAGAAACCCCAGAAGACCTTCCCGTTCGTGCTCGTGGCGTCTTCGAGGAGGATCGCCGAAGCATGTGTCATGGGGTTGCTGGTCTTGGCATAGACGTCAAAGGTCAAGACGTTGATTTTTGTGGCGTCAAGGGAAATGCTCCGCCGCAGATACACCTGCACGCCCGTGCCGGGATCCGTGAGGCCATCGGCGACCTTGGAAGACAAGCCTGTTCCATTGTTCACGAACACCTTGCCGCCGCTCCAACCGCCCTGGCCGTTCAAATCACTGCCCGCGGCATAGCTTTCGAAATTTTCTTGCCAGGTGATGGAACCAATGCTATTAGCGACCGTAAATGATCCCGCCGAAGTGCCGTAGGCCACCCCGCCGCTCGTCAGCCGCAGGAGATAGCTGGAACCATCACCCACGGCGGCGGTATTCCAGGAATAGCTCCCCGTATGCACGTTGATGCCGGAGGCTACCGTGCCAGTGGAAACCCAGGCATTGGTGGTGTACTGGATATCCACCGTGGCTGTGCTCGGCCAGCTCCCCGAGGTGGTCCAGGCGATGGTCTGGGTGCCGAACCAGGTTTCGCCGCCCGCAGGGGTTCTGAAAAGCAGGGAGTTTGAGCCCTGGGTGAAGGCGTAGGCCGTGACGTCCGCTTGAGCTTGGCTGAATGAGGACCAGTCGCCAAGTGCGAGATAGGCGTTCCCGGTTGCGCTGAGGGCAGAAAATGTCCCTAAACTGGTGTTGTCCACGAGGACATTGAAGCCAACCCCTGGAGTCACCTCAACTCGGTAAACGTGGGCTTGCGTTGTGTCAATGGTTGACGTAATCACAGTCGCTGTGCCCGAGGCATCATAAATGCCACCTTGAGCCAAGGCGATTCCATGTTGTTCCGTGCCCGTTTGCGCGGCAATGACAAAACCTAGCTGGTTGGTGGTTCCCGATTGGCTGATGATTTTGGCGGTGCAGGAAATAGTGAAGGGCAGAGCGGGATTAAATGCGTTGTAATATGCGTAAACGTAGGAATTGGGTTGACTCAAGGTATTTTGTGTCAGCTTGGTTCCATCCACCGAAAAAACCGTAGCCTCAGCCCGTGACGGAGATTCATTGTTCACGTAAGTCCAACCCTGAGCACTCGGCAAACTACTGAAACTCATGGTGATGGAACTGGGCGTCGCCGTTACCGCGATGCTATCGTTGGTGGGATTGGTGAGGCCGGCATTGTTGGTGATGGCCACCTGGAAGGTTTGGGCCACGGAGTTGGAGAGCCGCACGGTGGCCACGCCGCTCGCGACGGTCACGGTTTCCGCTCCGCCGGCCACTCCGTAGCTGCCATCACCCGTGCCGGTTACCACTCCGACGATATTGCCGCTGGACGTGGGCGTGAAGGTGATCTGTGTGGTGCTGTCCGAGGTGACGAGGCGATCCAGCATGTCTCTGACTTGGAGGGTGAGGGTGGTGTTGCCCCCAGTGGTGAAATCCGCCCCAGGGGAAGTCATGGCGAGGCTGTTGCCGGAGGCGAGGTTGAAGATGTAGGCGGAGCCGGAATCGGTGCCGAGATCGTCGTCGAGGGGAGAGCTGATCATGACGGTATTTCCGGAGAGGGTCGCGGCCTCGCCGAACTGGTCCAAGGTCGCGGCGTCCGAAGCCTTGATCTTGGCTTTTTCGATCCAAGTATTGCCGGATGTATTGACGAAGACATAGGTCGATCCCGAATCCGTGCCGTTATCGTCATCAAAGAGGGCGCCGACGATGGCGACGTTTCCAGAAATCCACACCGAATAGCCGAACCAGTCCCCTGACGCGGCGTCCGAGGCGGTGAGTTTGGCCTGCTGCACCCAGGTGTTGCCGGAAGTATTGGCAAAGATGTAGGCGGCACCCGAATCAGTTCCCACGGGATCCAGCGCGGTGGCACCCACGATGGCGACATTGCCCTCCAGGCAAACGGAGTGGCCGAAGGTATCGTTCAACACGTGGTCGGAGGCCGTGAGGATGGCATCCTGCACCCATGTGTTTCCTGATGTATTGGTGAAGACGTAGGCGGCACCGATGTCGGTCGAGACACCGTCATCGGCAAGTTGCGCGCCTGCGATGACCTTGTTGCCTGAAATACTCATGGAGATGCCAAAGATATCACCAGCGACGATTTGGGAGCCATGGAGCTTGGCCTGTTGCACCCAGGTGTTTCCCGAGGTGTTGGCGAAGATGTAGGCCGATCCGGAATCCGTCCCTTGGTCGTCGTCCTTGTAAGCTCCTACGGCGGCAATGTTGCCGGAGAGGGAAACAGAATAGCTGAATTCGTCCCCGCTTGTAGCATCCGAGGCCATGAGTTTAGCCTGTTGTGTCCAGGTGCTTCCCGAGGTATTGGCGAAAATATAAGCCGCTCCGGCAGTGGACCCGCCGCTGCCGTCCCGGTGGCAACTCACAAGGCAGAGGTTGCCGGAGAGGGAGGTCGCATAGCCGAATTCCTCGTCAGCAGCGGCGTCCGAAGACGTGAGTTTGGCCTGCTGAACCCAGGTGTTGCCGGAGGTGTTGGCGAAGGTATAGGCTGCTCCAGAATGGAGGCCCGCATCACTGCGATAACGCGCCCCGACGACGGCGTAATTCCCTGAAATGGAAAAAGCCGCCTGCCCGAAGCGATCCCCAGCCACTCCGTCCGAGGCGTTGATTTTGGTCTGCGGAGCTGCGTCGGCTGCCCGTGGGCATAACAGCAACAGCGCTCCGCAGAGAAGGCACAGGGCCAGGGCGCGACTCGAAAAGCCCACCAGGCTATTGGCCATCGCGTTCAACCTGGGATTGGGCTTGCCCCCCCCCCCCCGCAAGCCTTGTCCGCCAGAAAGACATAAGGCCGCAATGGTAAAGCGATTGTGAAATTTTCAACCCTGAATTTCATCGAAGTCCATGCCCGTCGCGACGTGCAACTGTTCAAGATTTTTACGCAAAGCGTCCCGGAGCCGAACCCGTACTTTCTTGTTTCGCGTTCTGGCCTGGCCGGAGAAATGCAAAATGCTTCCCAGAATAGAGCTGGGCAGGTAGATGACCTGGGCCAAGTCCAGCACAAGCTCCGGTTCCGGCCTTTCCAGCAACAGCCCCAGTTTGACCCCGAGGGTGCCGAGGTCCTCGAAGTCCAGCTCGGGAACCGTGACCTTGAGTTGATTTCCTTCGATTTCAATTGCTGACATGGTTATTTGGACCTTATTTCGTGGACGCCGTCCCAGTTCGCCTCCGGCGGCCGGTCCGTATTTTCCCGGCAGCGCTCCAGGTAGAGGAGGCAGGTCGCATCGGTAGGCTGGAGCGCAAAGGCCGCGTGAAAGTGTTGAGCGGCCAGTGGCCAGTCCCGGTCCCGGAAGCGGTCCAAGCCCTCGTGGAAACGCTCCAGAAACTGTTTTTCCCCATCAGGGATCTCATCGGCCATGCCCCGCAGTTCGAGGATATCATAGGCCTCCTTCTTGCCGCGCACGCGGATGCGGTCCAGCCGGCGGGTGCGGAAGCGGCCCTCGGTGAGCCGCGCGGTGGTCTCGCTGATGATGATCCCCGTGCCGTAAACTTTATTGACGCCTTCGAGCCTTGAGGCCAGATTGACCGAGTCGCCCACCATGGTGTAGTCGAGGCGTTTCTCCGACCCCATGTTGCCGCAGATCACGGGGCCGGTGTGGATGCCGATGCGCACGTGGATCTCCGGCGCTTTCATCAGGTGAAATTTCTGGCGCAGCCCCGCCGCCCGCCGCTGGTTGGCCAGGGCCGCCAGGCAGGCCTGCACGGCGTGGTTGGAGGTGGCGATGGGGATGCCAAAACCCGCCATGATGCAGTCCCCGATGTACTTATCCAAGAAGCCATCGTGGCGGAGGATTTCCACGGACATCTCGGTGAGATACATGTTGAGCAACGCCACGAGCCGCGCGGTGCTCAGCGTTTCGGCGATGCTGGTGAAGCCCGCGATGTCCGAGAAGAAGATGGTGGCTTCGAGGTTTTGCCCGCCCAATTTGATGTTGTTCGGATCTTTGAGGATCTCCTGGACCACGACGGGGTTGAGGTAGCTTGAGAAGGTGCGCGAGAGGTGTTCGGTGCGCTCCTTCTCCTGGTGCAGGCGCAGGGTTTCCATCCAGGTGCGGTAAGCCAGCATGAGCAGGTAGGAGAGCAGCCCTCCGGTGAGCGGAGCGGCCACGGGCAGGATGACCCCCTGTTCCATGGTCACCACCGACCCGATGATATACGCGGCGAATCCAGCGAGGGCGGACAGCGGATTCCAGAATCGTGAGAGCAAGTAAGCGCTCAGACCCGAGAACAGGCATGCCCCCATCAGACATCCCAAGGAAGTGGCACGGCCCGCCGGGATCAGGAAATTCTGTGTGCTGAGGGTATTGAAGGCGTTGGCATGGCTGATGACCATGGGCACGCGGGCCTCCAGGGGGGTGGGGTTCAGGTCCTGAGTCCCCGTCGCCGTCATGCCGACGAAGACGATCTTGGCGTGCAGGGAGAACTTGCCCCGGCTCGCTTCAGCGAAGGAGGTGTGCCGGTAGGTGCTTTTCCAGCGGCCCTGCCAGTTGATGTAGATGCGCCCGCTTTCGTCAATAGGAATGACGCGCCGGCTGCCGTCGGGCAGGTCAAGGGTGAGCGCTCGCCCCGGATCGAGGTGGACTTGATCCATGGTCACGCCCAGGTCCAATAGGAGCGCGCTCAGGGCCAGGGAAGGCAGCAGCCGGTCGCCCGCCTGGATGACCAGGTTGTATTGGCGCACCTTGCCATCCAGGGGATCCGGTGTCACCGTGACGTGGCAAAGGCCGCGGCTGGCTTCGAGCAGGCCCAAAATGGGGGGGTAGATTTTATGGGAGAAAGGCAGCCCGTTCTCCCCGGACCCGATCTTTCGCAGATGCCTCTGCGTGTAAAGATCCCGCAAGGCCTTGTCGAGGTGCCGCAGGGACGGGTCCGAGAGCAGTTGTCTGTCCTGCACCAGGTATCCTTTCGCCAAATCGAAAAGCGACGAGCCGGGTTGACTCTCGTGGAGCTCGTAGAGGGCCTGGGCTGTTTCGCGGGACTGCATCAGGCCCCGGGCCCGCTTCAGATGCACGGGGGTGAACTCGGAGAAGCTGCGCAGGATCTCCCCATCGCGGCCCTCGTCCACCAGGAAGTTCAGCATTTTTTCCTCGTTCCCCTGGAAAAAGAGCTCGATCTTGGCGAGCAGGTTGCGCTCGTCCTCATCTTCGAGCAGGTCCATGAACTGGTCGTCAACGCGGGAGGTTTCCAAGCCCAGGCGCTGGGCCAGCTCAAGCCTAGCCAGCTTGGGCCGCTCGCTCCATTTGGCGTAGAGGCTGGGATCGGAGAGCAGGATCAAGTGCGCTTGGCGGATGCGGCTTTTGAGCTGTTCCATCGCCAGGCCGGAGGCGTTGACCTCCCAAAGGAAGGCGGGGAAGACGGCATTCCGCGCTTGCGCCGCGCTTTGCGCCAAGGCATCATCCGCCCCGGCCAGCGTCTTGCGGATGCGCCAGGCGGCCTCGTCCCGCTTGAAACCGGAGGGTTCCGTCAGGCTCGTTTGCAGCTCATCGAGCTGCCGGTCAATGTCAACGGATTCCGAGTATTCGTGGAACAGGATGTCGAAGAGGATGAGGTGGGCCCGGGATTGATGGTTCAGGAAATCCAGATACGCCTTGCGCGGCAGCGGCCATTGGCCCCCCAGCTCTTCAAGGGCCGCGTCGTCAATATTGCAAAAGACGATGCGTTTGTCCTGCTGGGACACATCGCCCTCATCCCCTTCCTGATGGCGGTTCAACAGGGCGGTCAGGGAGAAGTAATCCTTGATGGCGAAGCGGATATCGTAGGTGACGTTCTCCAGACGGGTGAGCCAGCCCCAGCGCGCGGCGCCATACGTGAGCAGCACGATGCCGCCGAGGAGCAGGAAAGGCGCGGCCTTTGGTAGGGATTTCAATGACGGGACTCGCCCAGGTGGTGGAACACTGGGGATTCTATGCCGCCCTGCCATTTTTTGGAGAACGAGTCTCCAAGTTCGCAACCCCGAGCCTCATGATCCCATGGGGATCCGAGGGAATCGAACTAGGGCGCGCGCAGCTCTGCCAGCAGGATGTGTCCAAAAACCCCGGCCTGCGTGAATTCTTTGCGTGCCGCGCGCGCTTGATAACTCCGGCGGGTGACGGCCATGCGGCATAGGACACGCCCCAGCGGCTCAGCGACCATGGCGGGAATACCTCGTGATACAAGGGCGTTGAAGTCGCGGGCCCAGAGCAGGCGGGCCACCGAGATATCAGGCTCTTCCCGCCATAGTTCCTTGAGCTCCAGGCCGTAGCGCCGTGCCAGCACTTGTATCTGCTGTTCTCCCCAGCGCGAGAGGTGATGCGGAGGGCAATCCAGGGGTTCCAGGCGGCCCGTCTTGAAACGCGCCCGGTTGGGAACCGAAAGATAGAGCGTTGCCGGACGGTCGAGGCAATCCAGCATGGGTTCGAGCAGATCGTTGACCGACGGCAAATGTTCAATGATCTGAAAGCCGCAGGCGACGTCGAAGCGGCCCCGTTCGCTCCGGGCGAAATCCGCGAAAGAGGCGCGCGACATCTCGACCCCGGGCGGGGGAGCCTCGGTGCCGATATTCCAGTCCAGGCCAGCTGCGCGCCGCACTTTGCCGGCGATGAGGCGCAGGAAGATGCCGGAACCGCAGCCGAAGTCCACCACCCGGTCTTCGGGGCGCAGGCGCGCGGCGACCGCCGGAAATTCGAAACGCTGTTCTTCGTAAGCAATATTCGTCATCACCTCACGGTAGAAGGCCTCATCGCCGGAGTGCGGGGGATGAAAGAACTGGAGCCCACAGCCATGGCATTCCAGCAACTTCGTCTCGGCCACGGGGGCATTGGCGGCGGCGACCGCTGGCGACAATACAGCGCCCCATTGGAGTCGCAACTCCTTGAAAATGGCGCGATATTCCAGTTTTTCCAGTTCCCTGGCGAGTTTCTGCCCGCACAGCGGGCAGGGTCCTGGAGTGGATTCAATCTCAGCCAGGGTGTCCTCCCTGTCTGAGGCGACGCAGGATATCCATTATTTCGCCAGCCCCGGGGGCGAGATCGCGTGGCCGGAGCCCTCCGGCTCTCACGAACCAGACGAGGAAGGCAGCGGCCAGCAGGCCGTAGGCAAGGCTCGAAGCCAGACCGGCACCCACTTCGTGGTACTCGGGTATCAGCAGGAGGTTCAGCGAGAAGTTGGTGGCCAGAGCCCCCCAGGTGAGCGCGGCAATGCGCAGGGGGCGGTTTTGCCGCACCAGGAAGGCGGTCACTGGCTGGATGAAACCCAGTGCCGCCAATCCTGGGAGAAGAGCGATGAGTGGCGCGACGCTGTCCTTGAACTCGGCTCCGAAGACCACCGGGATCACGAAGGGACTTAAGCCACCGGCGGCAAGGGCGGCCAGCCCCACGATGGGAACGTTGATGCGGAAGACGCGGGCCGAGAGTGCGGCGCCCTGGGTTTCTTTAGCGACTTGTAGAGGGAGGTAGGTGTCGGACAGCGAGGCCGCCAGCACGTTGAGGAACTCAGCGCAGGTCACGGCCACCACGTAGAGGCCAACCGCGCGCGCTCCCGCCATGGCGTTGAGCATGAAGACGTCCATGCGCCAGAGCAGGAAGAGGCCGGCCAGGCCGATGTGGTAGCGCCAACCGACGCCGATCATCTCGCGCAGCAGAAGGCGCGAGAGACGCCAGGGGGCGAGGTTGCGCAGCGACAGTAAGGCCGGAAGGCTTGCGGCCACAGCCCAGAGGGCCGTCGCCTTGAGAGAGTCGAGGCGTCCGGTCCAGGCGAGCCCTCCCAGCGCGAGGGTCTGGAGCACGGAGTTCATCAGCGTTATGCGGGAGACGACGCCCAGGCGATCCGTGAGCGCCAGCAGACCATTCAGGTAGAGAGCGATGATGTTGAAGGGAACGGCGCTGAGCGCGATGGCGACGGCGAGCGCGTTCACGCCGGGAAACCATTGTGGCTGGAAGAAAAACAGGCCCATGGCCGTGCTCAGGGCGAGGCAGCCGAGTAGGATCCCGCACAGCAGGGAGTTCCCGACGAGAGCCGTGCGATCCCGCCCTTGCTGGAAGAGGTAGAGGTTGGCCTGGCTGATGGAGAGGTGGCCCAGCGATGCCGCCGTCATGGCGATGCTCACCACGACGCCAAGCGTCCCGCGGCCTTCGGGCTGCAGGGCGCGGGCGACGATCACGGCGGAGGCAGCGCTGAGGCCGATGGAGAAAAAACGTGTTGCGGCTGTCTTAAAAAAGATGCCAGCGCGCGAAGGCGGCGCGTCCGTTGCGCCAGGGCTTTTTTCATTCGCGACGCTCATGAAGCGGATTGCGGACGCAGGGGATTTCCAGAGACCCTTCCGAATAAATCCAGATAGAGCTGGACGATGCGTTCTCGGCTGAAGCGCTCGCGCACTTCGGTGGCGCTGCGTCCCATGCGCCGGCGCAGTTCGTCGTCCGCCATCAATTGCTCCAGCGCCAGTGCCAGCGCGGTCACATCTTCGCGGGGCACCAACAGGCCGTCCACGCCATGGCGCACGATTTCGGAAGGCCCGCTGGGACAATCAAAGCTCACGGACGGAAGTCCCCAGGCCATGGCTTCCAGCAGGACGTTGGGAAAACCCTCGAAACGGGAGGAAAGCGCGAAGATAGCGGCCTCTCGCAGGATGGTTTCCGGATGGCGGTTGAAGCCCGGAAGAGAAATGCGCTCCGAAAGACCCAGAGAGGCGACACGGCGCTCGAGCGCGCCGCGCTCAGGGCCTTCACCCAGGATGACGAGGCGCCAGTCCGGTTGGTGCATGGCGCAACTGGCGAAAGCTTCAATCAGCAAATGGAAACCTTTCTGGGGGCTGAGGCGCCCTATGCCGAGGACCAGGGGAAGGCGACGCGGCTCGGGTGTGATTTCGCCTTCGTCGGGCAGACGCAGCGGGAAATTAGGAATGACATGAACCCGATCCGGCGGTAGGAAGGATTGCGCCCAGGTGCGCACGGATTGCGTCTGCACGATCACGGCCGCGGCGCGCGGATAGGCGAGGCGACGCACCAGTCGCCAGGGTGCCCTAAGGGAGAGGTTGCGCGGATCAATCCTCTCCCCCACTACGACGGGAATCCCGCTGCCGGCACAGGCCAGCAGCACCAGCACATTCGTCTCGTCAATAAAGCTCATGACGACATCGGGACGGAGCTCGACGAGGACCTTGCGCAAGGCGCGCCAACGCGCCAGCAGGCGGCCTGGAGCGGTGAAAGGGGAGCCTGCGCCCACCGGCGTGCCGAGAGCGAGGCGCCGCACGCCGGCATCCAGGAGCCATTCTCCTGCTTGTGGCGCGGCCAGCGTGATGAGCGTCACCTCCTCGCCACGGGCGATGAAGCTGCGGGAGAGTTCGACCAGCGTGTGCTCAGCTCCACCGCGGCCGAGTGAACTCACGACGAGGGCTAGGCGCATGAGCGGTGCATAGAGATACCTCAGCGCAATCGCGGTGCCGCTTTGTAGGCTGGCGCATCCCCCGTCAACGCCGCGCGTCCGGGAAAACCGCGGGCGGCACCAGTTTTTTTATAAGGCTTGATGGTGCTTCGTGCCGCCTATCTTTCCTGACCATGGCCAGCGTATCCGCGAATACAACGGGAACCAAGCGCCGGAAACTCGGCGATATCATGGGCGGGCTCGCCGCCATGCTGGTGGCCTTGCCGTCGGCGGTCGCCTTTGGCATCATCGTTTTCGGGCCGCTGGGAAGCGGGTTCGCTGCCGTGGGGGCCACCGCCGGCATCGTGGGGACGGTGGCTCTGGGCGTCGTGGCCCCGCTCGCCGGCGGTGCCCCGCGGCTCATTTCAGCGCCGTGCGCGCCCGCCGCCGCCGTGCTGGGCGCCTTCACCGCGGCCCAGGCCTGGCGCGGGAGCGAAGAGGCCGCGGCGCTGCTGCTTCCGGTCTGCCTCATCGCCGGATTGCTGCAACTGGCCTTCGGGCTCGCGCGCGGCGGGCGGCTCGTCAAGTTCATCCCCTATTCGGTGGTGGGCGGATACCTGAGCGCCGTGGGATTGCTCATCATCCTCGGACAGCTTCCCAAGGCGCTGATGTTGCCCCATGGCATGAGCCTTTGGGCCGGGCTTCGCTCCCCCGCGTCGTGGCATCCCGTCGCTGTTGGCGTGGGACTCGTGGCCGCCTCCCTGATGCTGGCCGCTGGTCGTTTCGCCAAATTTCTGCCGGCCCCCATCGTGGCCCTGGTGGGCGGCACGGCCGCGTACTTCGCCTGCGGCGTTTTTCGCGCCGAGCTGTTGACGCTGGAAGGCAATCCCCTGGTCATCGGGCGCATCGCGGGTGGTCTGGGCGGACTCCTCCAGCACGTGCGCGGAATCTGGGGCTCCATCGGCGTGATTTCGGCGGGAGGATTATACGCCACCTTGGCGCCCGCGGCAACGCTGGCGGTGCTGCTTTCCATTGATACGCTCAAGACCTGCATCATCGTGGACGCCCTCACCAGGAGCCGCCACAACAGCAATCGCGAGCTCATGGGTCAGGGCCTGGCCAACATCACCTCCGCGGTCTCGGGGGGGCTGGCTGGAGCGGGGACGATGGGTGCCACGCTCATCAACCTGAGCGGCGGCGGGCAGACGCGGTTTTCCGGGCTTTTTGAGGGACTTTTCGCCGCCGCGGTTTTCCTGGCCTTCGGCTCGCTGGTGGCCTGGATCCCGGTGCCGGCTCTGGCGGGCATCCTCATCGTCGTTGGCTTCCGCATGATCGACCGCTCCGCCTTCCGTTTGCTGCGCCAGCGCTCCACGGTCCTCGATTTCATCGTCTCGCTGGCCGTGGTGGCGACGGCGCTCGCCGCGAACCTCATCGCGGCGGCGGGAGCGGGCATCGCGCTTTCCATCCTCATCTTCATCCGCGAGCAGATTCGCTCCAGCGTGGTGCGCCGCCGCCTGACGGCGGCTGAAATCCCGTCCAAGAAACAGCGCCTGCCGGACGAGAAGCAGGTCCTCTCCAGGCGCGGGCGCGAGACGGCCATCTTCGAGCTGCAAGGGGCGCTGTTTTTTGGCACCACGGACAAGCTGATGTCGGAGATGGATCCGCACCTTGCCGGCAGCCGGCACGTCGTGCTCGACATGCGCCGCGTGCAGGCCGTGGATTTCTCGGCGGCTCATCTGCTCGAAATGCTGGCGGCGCGCCTGGCTGAGCGCGGCGGGCGCCTGGTTTTCGCGGCCCTGCCGCGCACGCTGCCCACGGGACAGAACCTGGAAGAATACTTCAAGGCCATGCGGCTCACGGGCGGCGAGCACGGGGCGCTGATATTTCCAGCCCTGGACGACGCCTTGGAGTGGATCGAGGATCAGGTCCTCAAGGAGGAGGCCGTCTCCCCGGAGGGCAACCATGCGCTTGAACTTGGCGAATTTGAGATGTTCGACGAGCTGTCGCCGGACCTGCTGGCGTTGCTCAACCGCAGCGTGCGGCCCCGATCGTTTCCCACCGGCGCGAAGATTTTTTGCCAGGGCGACACGGGAGACACGTTCTACGTCATCCGCCGCGGCGAGGTGGGCATCTACCTGCCGCTGGAGAGCGGAAGCCGCCTGCGCATCATCAGTTTTGGTCGCGGCGACTTCTTCGGCGACATGTCCTTTTTGGATCGCCGCGAGCGCTCCGCGGACGCCGTCGCGACCTGCGATACGGAAGTCTTCGAGATTTCGCGATCCACTTTCGACGAGACCGCCTTGCGGGATCCCCGCCTCGGCTGGCACGTCTATTCCGGTCTGGCGCGGGTCCTGGCCGTCCGGCTGCGGCACACGAACACCGAGCTGCGCGCGCTGGCGGACGCGTAGCTTTGCGGGTCAACGCTCACCGGAAAATTTTTGACCGCGGATAGCGCGGATAATACGGATGGGAAAACAAGGTTTATCCGCGTAATCCGCGGTTGCTCTCTCAGTCGGATGATCGCGAATTTTGACACGGTTCCCAGCTTCTCATAATCGAAACGCCATGGAAATCAAGCGCGTGCTGAGCCTGGGTTCGTGCCTGGGCGACCTGCTGTTGCAGGAGAGCGAGGAGTACCTGAGAAGTCTGGGCCGTGAAAAGGGCGGCATGACGCTGGTGGGCGTGGATCGCATCGAGGAGGCACTCAAAAAGAGCGGCCGCGCGCCGCTTTCCGCCCCGGGAGGGTCGGCTTGCAATACGGCCGTGGGCCTGGCCCGGCTCGGCACGGAGAGCCATTTTTTAGGCCGGCGCGGCCGCGACGAGCTCGGCGCCGAGGTCGAGCGCGCGCTCACCGCCTGGGGCGTCCGCGCCGCGCTGCGCACCTCGCCCACGCCCACGGGCCGTGTGCTCTCGGTGATCACGCCGGACGCCCAGCGCACCATGATGACCTACCTCGGAGCTGCGGCGGAACTCGCGCCGGAGGACTTGAAGTCCGAGGATTTCGCCGGCCACGACCTGATACACCTCGAAGGCTATATGCTGTTCAACCGGCCGCTCACCCTGCGCGCGCTGGAGCTTGCGAGCGCCGCTGGCGCGCGTGTCTCGCTGGACCTCAGCAGCTTCGAGGTGGTGCGCCAGAACCGCTCTTTGTTGCGGGAAGTCATCGATGAGTATGTGGACCTCATCATCGCCAACGAGGATGAGGCCAGCGCCTTCACCGGCGATGAGGACCCCGAGGAGAACCTTGAGATCCTGGCGGAACTCGCGGAAATGGCCGTGGTGAAGCTTGGCGCCGAGGGGGTGCTGGTGGCCAAGGGGCGTAAGCGCGTCCGGGCGCCAGGGTACAAGGCGCGGGCCGTGGACACCACCGGGGCTGGGGACCTCTGGGCCAGCGGCTTCATCCACGGACTCGCGCGCGGCTTCCCCCTGGACCGCGCCGCGCGGCTCGGCAACCGCATGGGCGCTGCCGTGGTCGAGGTCCTGGGCGCCGCCATTCCCGACGAGGCTTACGTGCGCATCCGCGCGCAGGTCTGAACTCCGGTTTTGCGGGAAGCCCGGCGGCGGGCTTCCCCTCACACCTTGCGCATCTGCACGGAGTCCACCAAATGGCTGGCGGGGGTGATGGCGCCGATAACCACGGCGGTCTGGCCGCGGTTGAGGCGGCCGAGTTGCACCAGCAGTTCGATGGCGCGGGTGGTATTGCCTTCCGGGTCATCGGCGGCCAACTGCATGACCATGGGGGTGACGCCGCGCAGCAAGGCCAGCTTGCGGGCCACGGCGGCCTCGGGGCAGAAGGCGAAAATAGGCGAGTTGTGAGGCCGCATACAGGCGGTATCGCGCGCCGTGCCGCCGTGCCGGGTGAAGAGGATGATGGCATCGGCCTTGAGCTCGTCGGCGGTGAAGACGGCGCCCTTGATGAGTTTCTGGCGCGGCGTGGTGAGGTGCGCCTCGGACTGGAAGTTGGCGCCGCCGCTGCGTTCCGTGCGCAAGGCGATGCGCTCCAGGACCTCCATGCAACGCAGGGGATAGCGGCCCACGGTCGTCTCTCCGCTGAGCATGACGGCGTCGGCCTGTTCATAGACCGCGTTGGCGACATCGGTGATCTCCGCGCGCGTGGCCATGGGACTGCCGATCATGCTTTCCAGGAGGTGGGTGGCCACGATGACCGGCTTACCGAGGCGGTGGCACATTTTGACGGTGCGCCGCTGGATGATGGGCAACTCTTCGTAGGGCACCTCAATGCCCAGATCGCCCCGTGCCACCATGATGGCGTCGGACTCGCGCACGATGGATTCCAGGTTGCGGATGGCCTCCTGATCCTCGAGCTTGGCCACGATGACCGGGCGGTGGGGGCTGGTGGCCACGACGGCGCGCAACTGCTGCAAATCCTTGGCTTGGCGGACGAAGGAAAGGGCCAGGTAATCCACGCCCAGCTCCAAGCCCAGGGCCACGTCGAGGAGGTCCTTGGTGGTGAGAGCCGGCAGGCTCACTTTGACCCCCGGAAGGTTGATGTGACGGCGGCTGCCGAGCTTGCCAGGGGTGAGCACTTGGCATTCGATGCGGTTCTCCTGCTTGGCCAGGACGCGCATGTGGATCTGACCGTTGTCCAGGAGCACGTCGTCGCCCACGCTGATGTCGTGGATGAAGTTTTCGTAGTTCACGTCCACGGAATGCTCTTCCTCGCTTTTCTCTCCGCGCACGGTGAGGACGAAGCGCTGGCCGGGTTTCAGGTCCAAGGGCACGGGCAGGTCCCCGGTGCGGATGGCGGGGCCCTGGGTGTCCATGAGGATGCCGACATGGCGGTCGGCCTTCGTGGAGGCCTGACGGATGTTGCCGACCACCTCGCGCACCCAATCGTGGGGGGCGTGGGACATGTTGAGTCGGGCGATATCCAGACCCTTGGCGATGAGGGCGTCCAGCATTTCAGGACTCTGGGTGGCGGGGCCAAGGGTGGCGATGATCTTGGTTTTTCGCATGGCTAGGAAAAGTCAGCGGCCCGCCAAGGCCTGGGGAGCGAGGTTATTCCTCCTCCGATTTATCCATCGGCTTCTGCGCGAGATGGAACTCGACGCGCCGTGGGGGAAAAGCCGAATCCTTTTCGCCGGGGTTGGTGCGATAGATGCGCGAGTGGGTGTAGAGGCCGCTTCCCGGGGCATAGGCCTTGAAGACGATGGTTTCGGCTTCCGCGAGTTCGGGTTTCTGGCGCAGCAGTTCCGCCCAGTGGATGAGCACGGGTGTCCTGCCGACGTACTGGCCGTTCACCTCAACATAAGCCCCCGTGGGTTCGGTGTTCACGCGCGTGGTGAGCTCGGGCGGCTGGTTCAGCCGGTCGAAGGGCTTGCGCACGCTCTCGACGGTGCGCAGCCAGGCGCCATGCAGCGCCTCGCGGGATTGCGGCCACTGGCAGCCGGTGAGAAATAAAGCGGCAGAAAGCGAAAGGCCGGCGAGCCAGGAGCGGCGCAGCGGGTTCAGTGCTGAGGTGGATGGATGGAACATGGCGCGCAGTTTAAGGGGAACGATGAAAATCGCAAGGAGGGCCACAGGCGGCCATTTTCGCGAATTTTCTTGATTCCATTTTAAGGCTCATCCGACTAATGCGTACCTCTGGCAAAGTTCTCTCCCCAGTTTTTCCCTAATGCTCCGTATTCTCAACTCGGATTTATCCACGGATTACACCGATGGGCACTGATAAAAGAGCCCAGCCCTGATTGATTATTTTCTGTGTTAATCTGTGTCCTCTGTGGAAAAATCCCCCCGGTATTGCGATGGGGTTCCCGCCTTGCCAGATCGTGGTCCCGTGTGAAAACTCTTGAAAAGTACGCATTATTCGGATGAGCCCATTTTAATTATGGGCCACGCCAACACTATAGGGACCGGCGCTGGCCGAGTCGCGCCGCAAAGGTCGAAAATATTTTTCGCAACCCCTTGGCCTCATGTGCGTTGCCCCGAGCGATATAAGAGAACGCCGGGCTCGCATGCACTTGTTCCAGGAGCTCCAAATGATCATCACGAATGAAGGGTCGTGCCAATTCGGGACGAAGGCTTTGTCGTGACAACCTGGCGATCGTGACAAGATCGCGGACGTCCTTATCCCCTTTGGCTGAGCGGAGGCGATCTCTCAAGGCCTCCAGTTTAAGCACGACCAGATGTTCGAGACAAGCCACTTGGATCGGGCCATAGGGCACGCGGTGCGCGGCGGCCTCATCGTAGGGGATGAGCAGTTTGTTTTGACGCTCCACATAGATATCGAATTCGACGCCGTTACGGATGAGTTGATGTTTGCTGAGGCGGCGATTAGCCACGACTTCGTCGGTATCCCGGAGCTCCGCGAAATCAGCAAGCGCCAGCATGAAATCCGCGTCGTGGCTGGTCTCGGCTATATCCTTAGTCGCAGGGTTGTTGACGGCGTGCAGATAAACGGCGATGCCGCCGATGAAGACATGATGGGGGTGCTCAACGGCGATGCGATCCACCTCGGCGAGGATGTGCTGGAAGCCGTCCATATCTGAATTATAATAACTATAACGAAAAAGCCAAAAGGCCATGACACTGCCGGTTTTTTTCCCTCCTTCCGAATATGCCTCGGTCCTTCCGCGCGGCCAGCGCATGACGCTGCGGGACCTGTGCGCGCGTGCTGGGGTTCGGTGCCGCGTGACGGGTCCACCCGCTCAGCGTCCGCTGCGCTTGGCGCGCTCCGGCCATCTGCGCGCGTTATGCACACCAGGCCCGCTGTCCGAGGTGTGGCTGGCCGTGCCGGCCGGAAACGCGAGGAGCCGCGCTTTGCTGGCGCTGGGATTGCTGGCTTACGGTGTTTTTGACTACGGCGCGCGCGAGTCGTTGCGTGGGCTGGACGTGAGCCGCCCCAGTCCGGGTCCCGGGCGTCCTAGCACCGGCACCGCCTTGAGCTCAACGGAAAGGCAGCGTCGCTACCGACAGCGCAGGAACGCGCAGACCGGTATTCGGAAGTGAAGTGCGCTCACCGGTCCTGGCGCCAGGATGCGCGGCATGGAGTAAGCCAGCCTGGAGATTGAGCGAGAACGGGGCTGGCCAGCGCCCTGGCTCCTCAACGCGCGGTTTCGCTGGGGAACGCATCGCGCAACAAGCGCATGCCGAGGGTGGGCAGCGTGGAATCCCCCGTCACCTCAGCGCGCGGAGCCGTGGCGCGGCAACTGTCAGCGGGCCGACCGAAATGTCCGCCGCGGGCCAGGCGCTTGCCGTCCCGGCCGCGCCCATCCACCCATTCGGCCACATTGTCGGCGATGTGCAGGAAACCCAAGGCGCTTTTGCCCTCCTTGAAACTGTCCGCCGGGGCGGTGAGCGCGTAACCGTCGCTCTCGTTCACCGAGGCGTCGAAGTCCTCCCAGGCGATATCGTTTTTCATTTTCCATTCGACGAACTTGAGGTCCTGGTAGTTGGCCTGATGGGCGAGGACGAGACGGCCTTCTTTTTCCACGGCATCACCCCAGGGAAAGGCCGTCCGCCAGTGTTTGCGGTCCCAGTAACCGGCGGCGAGCCATTCGAGCTCGGTGGGCATCCGGCCGCCGGCCCAGCGACAAAAAGCCCAGGCATCCCACCAGCTCACGCCTACGACGGGGTGGTCTCCATGGGCGTAAAGTTCGCTCCAGGCTTCACTCTCCTCAAGGACCTGCTGGTGATCGCATCCCGCGGGTTCGGTAGAGTGGCAGTATTCGTGACTGCCCGTGAGTTCGAACCAAGCGCGGAACTGCCGCCAATCCTCCAGGGTCACTTCGCTTTCGCCCATGGTGAAGGGGCCCAGGGCGTAGTGCTGATCCCTGGGATCGGGCTTCTCGATCCCGAACCAGACGATGCCGGCTGGCGGCGCCTCCACGCGCAGGGCCGGGACCGCCACCATCCTGGACTTGAGGGGGAAAACGCGCGTGGGGTTGATGAGGGCCAGCGTGCGGCGTGCTTCCTCCTCGCCGAAGGGTTGCTTTTCAGCCTTGTCGCCGACGAAGCGGATGAGGCAGGGGGCCGACAATTTCGTCCCCACTCCGGTTTCGGGGATGCTCAGGGAACCCGCGCAAAGCCTGACGGTGCTTGGCGTGCCGCCTTCAACGGAAACCTCCAGGGTCGCGTTGTCCCAACAGGTGAAGCGCCCTCCGGGGACGCCCACGATGAGCCCTTGGCCCTGAGGCAGCTTGCCGAGTTCGAGGCGCAGTCTCCCAATCTTGAAGTCGAGGTCCGGCGCGTCCTTGGGGCGCACCATTTGCAGCATCAACGCCATTGTCGATCCCGGCAGGATCGTGCCTTTGCCATTTTTGCCGAAATCGAGACGCTGCGGCGCCGCTTCCTGATTGTCAACGACTCCATTCACGGGGATTTCCTTCCAGATCCAGCCGCGCCCTTCCGGGACCTCCCGCCACGCTTTGCGCAACCCCAGGGGCTTTTCCTTCGGGGCGGCCGCCATGGAGCCGATCAGCAGACCGGCGATGAGCAGGCCTCTCAGCAACAATTCACTTATTTTTTTAATATTTTTTAATCTGGAACTCAGGAACTCAGGAAAGGAAAATTGGAGAGAATCGAGTGTAGGCTTCACGCGAGCACGGGACGGGGCGAGATCCCCTGTTTTTTCCTGAGTTCCTGAGTTCCAGATTCCAATTCCGCCTTTTCAATTTGGGATCGCAGAAGCACGACGCCTCTCATTTCTGGCTCATCCGAATAATGCGTACTTTTCAAGAGTTTTCACGCGGATGCACGATCTGGCAAGGCGGGAACCCAATCGCAATACCGGGGGGATTTTTCCACAGATGACACAGATTAACGCAGAAAATAATCAATCAGGGCTGGTTTCTTTATCAGTGCCCATCGGTGTAATCTGTGGATAAATCTGAGTTGAGAACACGGTGTATTCGGGAAAAATTGGGGGAGAGAACGTTGCCAGAGGTATGCATTCCTCGGATGAGCCTCATTTCTCTTCTCTGAAATACTCCAGGGACAGGATGTCGTAGAGCGTCTTGATCTCGGGGTCGGCCTCCTTGAGGCGGCTTTTGGAGAGCAGCAGCGGCATGTCGCCGGGAAGCAGGCCAAGGCGGATCACGTCCTGTTCGGGGTTGTCAAAAACCTGCTTGAGATGTCCGAGGCCGCGCAGCGGTTTTCCATCCACCGAGGAGACGACGAGTTGGCCGAGGTCCTGGAGCCCGCGGTTCACGGGGTGGGACAGCGCCTGGGAAAGCACCACGATATCGCGGTGTTCCGCATCCTTCACCTTGTAGCGGTTTTTTTCCAGGACCATGAGCAGGGTGTCGGAAGCCTTGCCCTCGCCATCGCCGTCGGCTTGCAGGTAGGCCATGCTCAAGGGCTGGAAGACGAAGCCGCCGCGGATGAAATACTCGGAGGGTTCGCCCTCGCGGTAGTGGGGGACCAGCCATTGGTCATCGCGAATGGCGGAGAGATCGAGTTTGATTTTCTGGCGCTGGCCCGCGCGGATGATCTCAGTATCGAGCGCGTCGTCGAGCCGAGCCTCCGAAAACAGGTGCACGTAGGAAAGCGTGCCGTAGAGGGGATGCTCATAGCGCCCCCAGGCGTCGAGCGGACGTCCGGCGAGGTTGAGGATGAGGTCTCCGGTCTTGAGCGATTGCGATCCCGCCCCTTGGCCGAAGACCTCGCCGACGAGGCAACCGAGGCGCCCGTCCTGCACGCCGAGTTTCTTGCGCAGGTAAGGCTGGGTGCAGGGGAGCACGGAGAACCCTCCCATGGCCGTCGTCGGCGCGGCGGCGCCTTTTTCCAGATCCACGCTGCGGTGGATGACCTCGACGGGGATGATGAAGAAGTCGGCGTTGCCCTCCTCCCCGCGCGTGGCGATGCCGATGAACTCATCGCCCGCGAAGACCGGCTCGCCGAATCCGCCGCGAATGCTCGACTTGCTGGTGCCCGCGAAAAAGAGCTGGCCCTGGAAGGAGGGGGGCTGGACGTCGGAGTCCGCCCGGTCCAGGGCGGCGGTGCCCTCCAGGAAACGCCCGCGATCCGTTTTCCAGAAGAAGCGCAGCGGCGCGGAAAGCGAGAAGTGGCTTTGCCGCGGGACCGGGCAGGGTTTGGCCTCCGGGGGCAGGACGCCGCGCAGTAGGGCGAGGTTGCGGTCGTAGTCAATGAGCACGGGAATGAAGTTGGCGGCGATGGGTTCGGCGCCCAACCGGACTTCGACCAAGTTGGCCTGGGTGACGGTGCTGGCCAGCGTGATGACGAGATCGCGGCCCACCACCAGGCCCTGCCCGCTCTTCTGGATGGGCGTGCCCCACTTCCAGGGATGGAAGTAGTCCGGGTTCTGAAAGCTCGCGGTGACGCGCACGATGCTGTGTTGCAATTCGTCGCGCACTTCGGCGGCGAGCGCGCCCGCGAGGAGCGTGAAGACGGCGAGCGCGGAGTAGAATTTCACAGCCGCTCTCCTTCGGGCACGTGGTACTTGAGCAGGATCTCCGGCCCGCTCTTCGCCGTGGCGCTCTTCGAAAGCACGAGGGGGATTTTCATCCCCGTGAATTCGAGGTTGAGCTCATCACCTTCGGAGTTTTCCACCGCCTGTTTGAGGTCCTTTAAGGAGCGCACCAGCTTGCCGTTCACCTTTTCCACCACCTGTCCCACGTAGTCTTCGGCACCGGCGTTGATCTCGTCCGGCAGGCGGATGCCGAGCACGGGAAACTCCTGGGCGCTGACCAACTCTGGATCACCGTAAGCCTCGAAGTAGAGGTTGCGCACCCCCAGCGGCACCTTGGCCCAGCTTCCCATGGTCAGGAGGTAGCCGCGCGACAGCGGCGTGAAGCAAAGCCCCCCGCAGATGTAGTAGTTCGGCACCACGTCGTGGGGGTTGGAGTGGGGAATCACCATGTCCCAGCGTTTCAGGGGAAAGCTCAGCGCGATCTCTTTTTTGTCGCGCCAGACGCGCAGGCGCATTTCGCTTCCGGCCTGCTCGCGCTCCATGACTTCCGGAAAGTCCACGGGACGTCCGGCCATGGTGACGAGGCCGTCGTCGCCGATGGGATAGTCGCCGATCTGCAGGATGACGTCCATGGGTTTGAGGAGCCCCCAGGCCGGCATGTTGGGAAATACGCGGGTCACCACCACCCCGTGATCGCTATCGGGAACGGCGAGGATGTCGCGCACCATGCGATTTTGAAGGTCGTGGCGATAGTGGAGGCCCAGCTCTCCCCAGCCATCCACCCGGCCGTCGCTGATATCATCGAGGAAGTGGCGCACCACCATGGCGGGAATGAGATAACCGATGTTGTCGGCCTGGACGAAAGCCTGGAAGGCCACGCCCACCACTTTGCCTTCCTGGAGGACCGGGCCGCCGGAGTTGCCGGGGTTGATGGCGGCATCCGTCTGGATCACCAGGTGGGCATCGCTCCCCGAGTGGCTGTAGGTCCACTGCTGGATGCGGCTCACCACCCCGCGCGTGATGGAAATTTGGGTGCCGCCCATGGGAAAGCCGTAGGTGGCGACGATGCTGTTGAGTTCCGGGAGCTCGCCGAATTCCAGCGGCTCAAGGCCGTGGAAGAAGGCCTCCTTCTCCTTCTTGTCCTGCACATCCAGCACGGCGAGGTCGCAATCGTGGGCGATATGTTGCACGTACGCGACGTATTTGCGGTCGTCGCCGAGGCGCACGATCTCGATGTAGCGCGCGTCGCTCACCACATGGGCGTTGGTGAGGATGCGCGGCCCGGTGACGACGAACCCCGTCCCCATGACGCGGCGCGGCGCGTCCTTCATCCAGGGAGAGTTGAAGAGGAAGGGCTGCGCGGTGCAGTGGATCT
>JAHFOS010000216.1 GCA_023261545.1 bacterium | reverse complement strand
GAGAGCTTCGGGGCTTTGCGTTCCGGGCGCATTGACGAAAAGCGTTTCAAGGACGTGCTCCAGCACGCCTGCCCCGGTGCTGGGGCCTGCGGCGGCATGTACACCGCCAACACCATGTCCAGCGCCATCGAGGCTCTGGGCATGTCGCTGCCCTACAGCGCCTCGACGCCGGCCACCGATCCCGCCAAACTCGACGAGTGCGCCGCGGCGGGCGCCGCCATCCGCGCCCTCATGGAACGCGACCTGAAGCCGCGCGACATTTTGACGCGCAAAGCCTTCGAGAACTCCATCATCGTGGTGATCGCCCTGGGCGGATCGACCAACGCCGTGCTGCACCTCATCGCCATGGCGCGCGCGGCGGGCGTGGAGCTCAACATGGATGACTTCCAGAAAATTAGCGACCGCATTCCCGTGCTCGCGGACCTCAAACCTTCGGGACGCTACGTGATGGAAGACCTGCACGCCGCCGGCGGCACGCCCGCGGTGACGAAGCTGCTGCTCGAAAAGGGTTTGATCCACGGCGACTGCCTCACGGTCACGGGCCGCACCATGGCGGAGAACCTCGCCAAGCTCCCCGGCCTCAAAGCCGGCCAGCAGGTGATCGTGCCCTTCGACAAGCCCATCAAGAAGACCGGACACCTGCACATCCTGCGCGGCAACATCTCTCCCGAAGGAGCGGTGGCCAAAATAACCGGCAAGGAGGGCACGCGCTTCTCCGGGCCGGCGCGGGTCTTCGATTGCGAAGAGGACGCCTTGGCGGCCATCGAACACAAGCGCGTGCAGAAGGGCGACGTGGTGGTCATCCGTTTCGAGGGGCCCAAGGGCGGACCGGGCATGCCCGAAATGCTCAGCGTCACGGGCGCCATCATGGGCGCGGGCCTCGGCAAGGACGTGGCGCTCATCACCGACGGCCGTTTCTCCGGCGGTACCCACGGCTTCGTGGTGGGGCATGTGACCCCCGAAGCGCAGGATGGCGGACCCATCGCGCTCCTCAAGGACGGCGACACCATCACCATAGACGCCGAAAAGCGCCTGCTCGCCTGCGACGTCGCTGACGGCGAATTGGCCCAACGCCGCAAGGCTTGGAAAGCCCCGCCCTACAAGGCCACGCGCGGCACCCTCTACAAATACATCAAGAACGTTAAGTCCGCCTCGCTCGGTTGCGTGACGGACGAGTGAGCCAACCCCCACAGGAGCTTTCATGAGTCCAGCCTTATTCACGGTCGAGAGCCAGCAGCAGCGCAATAGCGCGCTTCTGGCCGGCGCGAAGTACATGCGGCCGCGCATCGAGTCGCAGGTGCTGCCCTTCAGCCTCGACATGAAGGCCCACAAACTCACCCCGGATCAGCTCCACGCCCTCCAGGCTCTGGAGCTAGAGGCGGCGCGCATCGCCATCCGCTCCCTGGCCTCCCTCGCCAAAATAGGCGAGCTGGACCACCTCGGTGGCGGCCTCGATCTGCTGGCGGCGCTGACGCTCACCATGGCGGTCTCGGATCGCGAGCGCGTGACCTACACCATCGAAAACGCCCACACCAGCATCGGCTACTTCTCGGCCCTCGCGGCCATGGGTTTCGTGGAAGCCGAAGTGGTCATCGAGAAGTTCCGCCGCAGCATTGATATCCCCGGACACGTCTCGTGGCTCCCGGGTGGCACGGAGCTCAATGGCGGGCGGCTTGGCGTGATGATCCCGGTGGCTGCCGGACAGGCCCTGGGCCTCAAGGCGCGCCACGGGGCGGACGCCTGGGTGCTCTGCCACTGCGGCGACGCGGCGTGGATCTCCGGTCAGGCCCTGAACGGCTTCAACGGCGCGCACCTGCACAAGGCGCCCATCACTTTCGTCATGCACCGCAACGGCATCCAGCTCTCCGACTCCAACAAGAAGGTCCTGGACAAGGACCCGCGCATCATGATCGCCGCCATGGGCATCGAGATCCTCGAAATTCCCTCGCTGCACGACACCGAGGGCCTGTATCAGGCTTATTGCGAGGCGCGCAAGCTCGCCAGCGAGGGCCGGCCCAACCTCATCTACCCCACGGGCTACCGCTCGGGGGCCAAGGGCCGCGTGGACCTGCGCGAGTTTGGCCGCAAGTACGGAATCGAGAAGGACGTGGAGGCCTTCGCAGCCAAGAACAACGTGGCCATGGACACCGAGATCTGGATCCCCGGCGCGCTCATGAGCTACCGCGACGTCATCTCCATGATGGAATGCGTGTTCCTGGTGAACGATTTGCCCGGCGGCAAGGACCACCACGACGGCCACATGAAGGGCCGCGACGAAGCGGTGGTGCTGGGCCACTCCATGCTGCAACCCACTTCGGATCAAAAGCGCGCGCTGGCGGACCTGCGCGCCAAGCCCAAGCGCAGCGTGATCACCGAGGCCCGGCCCGCTCCTGGCAGCGCCAATCTGGTGGTGGGCGCTGAGGCGCGCCGCGCCGTGAAACTGCCGGCGGCGGGCGAGGCCGTGAGCCCGCGCGCGGGCTCGGAGGCCGCTTACGATCTCGTGGCCAAAACCTTTCCCGAGGACGTGTTCGTGGTGAGCTGCGACCTCGACCCCTCCACCAAACTCGGCAAGGCGCGCAAGCACCTGAAGCGCGACCACCAGTTCGAGCTCAGTATCGAGGAACAGGTGGCGTGCCTCATGACCGATGGCCTGGCCATGAGCAGCCGCAAGCCGCAGCTCAACGTGATTTCCACTTTTGCCGCTTTCTACGAGGGCATCGCGCGCGAGGGCTTCGAGCTCTGGCGCTACCAGCGCAACTTGAACGGCGTGAATGAAGGCCTCAACGTCGCCTTCCACCTCTCGCACGTGGGCGCCAGCACTGGCCGCGACCATTTCTCGGGCTGGAGTCTGGATTGGATCACCCTGGCGCTCGGATACCTCCCGTACCTCGACCGCTTCTACGCTCCGGCGGACGCGCGCGCCGCCTTCGTGGCGGTCATGGACATGGCCGCCCGCTACGGCGCGCACATCGTCGCCATCCCGCGCGATAACCTGCCCGTGCTCACCAAACAGGGCAGCTCAGCCGCGCTCTTCGAGGCCGACAGCGCTTTCGAAGCGGTGACGCCACTGCGCAGCTACCCCGGCGCGCGCCGCGCCATCCTGGCCCTGGGCGCACCCGCCTTCGTGGCCGTGGACGCCGCCGAGCGCCTGCACCAGGAGGGCTTCTCCGCCGACGTGCACCTAGTGAACGGCCTACCGCTGCCGGATGGCTGGATTGACGACATCCTGCGCCGCTACCCCGAGGGCGTGGTGACCATCGAAGACGGCATCATCGCCACGCGCAAGACCGGCCTGCGCGGTTTCGCCGGCCTGGTGTGCTCGGCAGCCTCGACCTCCAAGGTCCGCACCGAGCACGTGGGCATCACCGACCCCCGCGTCGCCCCCGCCGACGGCATGATGGAAGTCTGGGAACACTTCGGCATCACCGCCAAGGCGGTCACTGAGGCGGTGCGCAGTTTGGGGTGAGGGGGCGGGGGCACAAGATCGGGGAGTGGCCGCTGGAGGTGCCGGCAGGCTTTTTTTCTCAAGCCGTCATCGATAGCTCGGTTGGGCGATTAATCATTAAAAGAAAGATGAATGCCGAATGGATAATGTGCAATCTATAAAACAATGCATCTCACGCGAAGAAAGGCAGAAACGTTTCGGGGTGGCTGCCCTCAACTGCCTCGTCTGGCTCACCCTGATCGTTCTCGCTGTGGCATCATGCGGAGTAATCCTCCTTCTTTATGCATTTTCGTGGTTTGTGAATCGGATTTTATCAGAGTACAACGTGCGAAAATTACAAGCGTTGGGCACAGCAGCCACTGAACAACAATTTCCAGAAATTTCAAAAGCTCTCACATTCATTTGCAACAAATTTTGCGTCAAGAATATACCCAAAGTCATCGTGGTCAGTGAAAGCTCCGTCAACGCATTTGCCGTAAAATTCGCCAAAAAAAGAGTCATCGTCCTGCTGTCTCAGACGCTGGAGGGCGTTCTCGGCAACCCCGAAGAGCTGAGGTTTTTTCTCGGACACGAGATTGCTCACACTCTCCTGGATCACGACGCAAGAGGCATTTTTGAGTTGTACAAACCAGCGGCCTACAAGGCAGCTCGGGAGCTGACCTGTGATAATTGCGGTTGCGCTTCCTCCGGTAATCTTGAAGCCACAAAGCATGCACTCAAGCGGCTGGGAGTTGGCAATCATCTTCTTGACAGATTGAACGATGAATATCTCGCCTCTGAAGCCAAGTATATTTATTCAGGGCTGACGGGCTGGCTTTTGAAACAAAATTTGACCTATCCGCCATTGGGAAAACGAATCGAGAGCGTAACGGCATTTTTTGAGGGCAAAGCGTAGGCACTCCTGTGCGCACGACCCTCGACATTGATGGCGATCTCCTGAAAAGCCTCAAGGAGCGCGCCCGTCGGGAGCGTGCCCATGAAGAAGCTGGTGAACGACGCCCTCAGAAAAGGCTTGGTTGCCATGTCGCGCCCGCAGGAGCGGCGGCCTTACCGAGTCCCGGCCCACTCCATGGGAAACCCGCTGCCGCCTTATGAGAACATGGACAAGGCGCTGCAAATTGCCGAGCAGCTTGAGGACGAGGAGATCCTTCGCAAGATGTCTCTTGGAAAGTAAATCCTGACGCGGACGGTCGCATCCACCGCAGATTTTCAGGCTCCCTTCACCCCGACGCGATCCGCCAAAGCGATCCAGCCCAACGCAAGCGGAACTGCTTGTGTCAGCGTGCCAGTTTGGCGCTCGCCAGGCGGTTCAAGCTGACCTTGGACTCGGCCGCTTCAACGGCAAGGCGACGGTGGACGTCTGGCGGAACCCGAATCATGAATTTGCCGCTGAAATTTCTGGCGACAAGTGGCTCGGGGATCGCCTCACCATTGGAACGCATATCCATGATCACCTCCGCAACCACGGATCGCATCCCTCTCAGGGCTGATTCCGGAGAGGGGGCGAGCCAACTCAAGCTCGGAAACTCCGCGCAAAGGCCGGCGTAAGCCTGGTCGTCATCCGACCAGGTCACGCGGTAGGTGTAGTGATCATCCTTCAATGTTTTCATGGTTCACCAGCCTTTCTATAGCGCTCACCACTTGTCTTACCTGATAGGCCTTCGCCATTCCCTTGTCATTCTGGATGTTGACCCTGGGATCTCCCGGCCAGGGAGTCTTATAAATTCGATGGCTCGATCCGTGCTGCCTGGGCTTGCCGAAAAAATGGTCACAAACCTTGCATAGATCCGAAAACCGGACGCCCCGGGGGTTGTCCCGCAGGGAGGCCAATATCCCCTCGATCTTTGCCACTATGCTATAGTATCATTATTGATATCTTTGTCAAGGTCGGAGCGCATCCCCTTATGCCCGCGCAGTGACGCGCGGTTATCGGGCCGCCTCGAATATCCGAGCGCCTCTCATCCAGCGCCAAGCCTCCAGATCAGCCCCGCCACCGCGCTCGCCCCCAGCGTCACCAGCATACCCGTCTTGAAGCGCAGCATGGCCAAGATGGCCGCGGCGGCCAGGATCAGGGAAACGGGGTCCAGCGAGTGGACGTCGGGAACGATGAGCCGCAGACCGTAGCGGTGTTGCTCCTCCACGCGCGCGAAGAGCGCGTGGAGCGAAAACCAGACGGCGAGGTTCAGGATGACGCCCACCACCGCCGCGGTGATGGCGGCGAGAGCCGCGCCCAGGGCGCGCTGGCTGCGCAGGGCCTCGATGTAGGGCGCGCCCAGGAATATCCATAGGAAACAGGGAACGTAGGTGACCCAGGTGACGAGGATGGAGGCCAGCACGCCGGCCAGCCAGGGCGGCAAGGCTCCGGGCTGCCGCCAGGCGCCCAGGTAGCCCACGAACTGCACCACCTGGATGAGCGGGCCGGGCGTGGTTTCGGCCATGCCGAGTCCGTCCAGCATCTCGCCGGGGCGCAGCCAGCCGTAAACGTCCACCGCCTGCTGGGCGATGTAGGCGAGCACCGAGTAGGCCCCGCCGAAGGTGACAACGGCGGTTTTGCTGAAGAAGATGCCCTCCTGCACGAAGACGTTGGCGGAACCCAGCGCTATTCCCAACAGCAGCAGGGGGATGAACCACAGCGACAGGCAGACGCCCGCGACCCGCACGGCGCGCAGGAACGACGGCCGGGTGTGCTCGGGATGTGCGGCATCGAGCCAGCGATCAATGACCCCGGCTTCGCCCGCCACGGCCTTGGCCTCCGCTGGTCCGAAAAACGACGCGCGCCAAAGCCGGCCATCCAGAAGGCCAATCATGCCCGCTCCCACCACGATGAACGGAAAGGGAATATCGGCAAAAAAATGGCGAT
>JAHFOS010000070.1 GCA_023261545.1 bacterium | reverse complement strand
TTGAAGAAGACGATCTCCATGTCGTCATACAGGCGGATAGCGGCCTCTTCGACAAAACCCTGCGTGTCCGTGAGCCGCTGCGGCGGCTTCACCGGAATGGCGCCGCGTTTCACGGCCCCCTCGTAGAAGGAAGAGACGTCGCGCACCTTGAGCGCCACGCGTTTGACGCCGTCGCCGTGCTGGGTGAGGAAACTCTGGATCTCGTAGTTCTCGGGGCGCACCGCCGAGGTGAGCACGATCTCGATGCCGCCACCTTTCAGATAGTAGGAGCAGCGGTCGGCTGAGCCAGTCTCGGGGCCGAGGTAGGCGGTGGGGATAAGGCCCAGCGCCTGCACATGCCAATGCGCGGCCATGCGCGCCGAGCCCACGTAGAACTCGATGTAGCCGTAGCCGAGGATATCGGGTCCGGCTTTCATGCGGGCGAAGCGGGGGATTTCCCGGTGCGCAGGGCTGCCGCCGCGCGGCGATCCGCGTCCAGGCCGTCCCAGAAGGCCGCTACTCCGTCCAGCATTTGCCGGCCGGCTTTCAGGAAGGCGCCTTCGTCAAAAGGGTGCGGACCGAAATAGAGCTGCTCGACTTCCTCGAAGGTATCCTGGCGGTGCTGGTCCTCCACCAGGTCGTGCCAGACGAAGAAGCCCAAAGGGATCTTCTGGCTGGCGTGCAGGCTGAAGTGTTTGAAGCCCGCCGTGAGCTGCTTCCAGAAGCCCGCCGCCGCCCAGTTCTCCACCGCAAAGCTGGCACCGGCTGAGGTGTTATAGTCTTCACTGCCGTAGAGCCTATTCAGCTCGTCGCAGAAGAACAGCGTCGGGCGCGTGCCGAGGCTACGCCGGCCCAGGTCGCGAAAGCCGAGGCCCACGGACTGTCCCACGTCCAGCAGCCACTCGAAATGGGCGGCGCGGAAGCGGAAGGTTCCGCCATCCACGGTGCCCTCCACGCTGACGTAACCGGGCTCGCCCTCATGGCCGCGCGCAGCGTGTTTGTGGGCGCCGCCATGCGCGGGTCGCCTCAGGATGCAGCCGATTTCATTGGCCAGGATCTCCTTGGCCTTGTGCATCTCCTCCAGGTCCACGGCGTTGATCATCTTCTTGAGCTGGGCCACGAGGAAGAGGTTGGAGAACACCGAGAACTGCGTCAGGAAGTGCCGCACATCGCCGACGTCCAGCTCGCTTTCCGCGAACCAACGGCAATAGGCGTTGTCGGCGATGATGCGGTGCGCCAGCAACTTGTCGGCAATACGTTTGCGAAAAGCGGCGAAGTCACGCCGCGTGCGCGACTTCCGGCCTTGGTGATCATTTTTTTTAGGCCACATGAAGTGATCCCCATCCAGTTGAGCTATTCTACAGTCCTGAAAACCGGCTACAACAACGGCGGCCGGCGGCGTTGGAATTTCATATTTGATAAAAAACTCCTGAAAGTATAATAGGACACCGGCTGGGAATTTGGACG
The DNA here is from genome assembly GCA_023261545.1 of bacterium. GTDB lineage: Bacteria > Planctomycetota > JADGBV01 > JADGBV01 > JADGBV01 > JAHFOS01. The sequence continues at coordinate 20,875 of JAHFOS010000070.1, read as the reverse complement.
AAAAATCGCCAATTAGGATTGTCGATTCTGAAGAGACCGAGTATTACTGGTTCGGGGTACCACCGGAGTCGGACTGCAAAGTAATTGATCCGCCGGAAGATAAGCCCTGTAATGGGCCGTTTTTTGGCTTTATTCGTATGTTTTGACCCCATAAGAATACGTTTAAGGATTATTTGGGTGCTCCCTGGCCGCGTTGAAAATACTCAAGCTCCCGCAGGGGAGCCTGAGTTGACAAGTGGCGGCGGCATTTGGCTGGAAGATATCCGTTATACACTGGCCTTCCCATGAAACACGCCGAACTCTCTCCCTCTACGGCGGTAGCCGCCGAGATCCTGCCTTTTTCCCATCCCCAGGGATGCAAAGGCTACCTCGTCGCGGACTCCGCGAGCCTCGAAGCCCTGGCGGTGGATCCGCACCTCGACCTCGCGGGGGCGATGGCGCGGGTCGTCGAGCAGCGCGGCTTCAAGCTGCGCTATGTGGTCGAAACGCACACCCACGCCGATCACCCTTCAGGGGCGCTGGCGCTGGCCGCCAGCTTCAAGGCCGTGCGGGCGGTGCATGTGGCCGCGGGACACCATGACGTGGGGCTCGTCCTGAAGGGCGGGGAAGTGTTGCGTCTGGGCGGACTCGCAGTCGCGGTGCGCCACGCTCCGGGGCATACCCCGGACCATATCGTGCTTCACGGAGCCGGCGCGCTGTTCTCCGGCGATACCCTGCTCATCGGCGCCGTGGCGCGCGCGGATTTCCTTGGCGGCGATGCGGGTACACTGCATGACACGCTCCGGGGTCTGCTCCACGATCTGCCGGGCACAACGCTTCTCTACCCCGGCCATGACTATGCGGGACGGGTCAGCAGCACGCTCGCAGCGGAGCAAAGCGGGAATCCCTGGCTGCAAATCGCGGATCGCGACGAGTTTAAGCGCCAGCTCGCGGCGCATCCGCCGCCACGACCCGCCAACATGGACGAACTGCTGCGCTTCAATCGCCAGGGCGAACTGCCGCCACCGCTGCTTTCCGGGGGCGAACTGGCGGCGCTGGTGGGCCAGAATGGCGCCGCCAACATCTTGGACGTGCGCACCGGCGCCGAGTGGGAAACCGAGCACATTCAGGGTTCACGTTGGATTCCGCTGGATGAACTCGAAAAACGCGCGGACGAGGCGCGAATCGTACCGGCTCCGCGCCTGTTGCTGTGCCGCACGGGAAACCGCGCGCAGATGGCGCGCGCAAGTCTTGAAAAACTTGGCCTCGGCGCGTTGCGCGTGATCGAGGGCGGGCTGGAATCCTACAAGGCCTCCGGGGGCTTGGTCGTGCGGGGACGCCAGACCATTTCCCTGGAGCGCCAGGTGCGCATTGTGGCGGGGGGCCTCGTTCTCGCCGGCGCGTTGCTCGGCCTCGTCCACGCATTCTTCCTCGCCATCCCGATCTTTGTGGGCGCCGGACTCGTTTTCGCCGGAATCACCGATTTCTGCGGCATGGGCCTGTTGCTGGCGCGCATGCCCTGGAACCGTGCTACCGGCGCCCAGGCTTCCTGCTCCACTGGCGGTGGTTGTGCCGCCGCGACTCCAGGCTCCGCGCCTGAAATCTCTGGCGGTTGCGCTGCCTCACCACCGGATCGCTAAAATCTTCAAACACCTGCAGACGCCGCAAAATTAGGCGCTGGGATGCTCCGGCTCATCATGTTTATGCAGGTATCACGAACTTGGGCCTATACGAAATCTTCGCCCGTCCGCTCACCGTGTATGTGAAGATTCATGAGAACAGATTCGCCCTCAAGATCGTCGGATTTCCAGGTGAGCCACCGAAGGGGGGACGACAGAGTCCGCTCTGACCGCGGCGTGAACCGCACGCTACTTCCTCTTCGCCATTCCCTCCAGGAAATGCCACACCGTTAGCGCGGCCAGGCGCGCGGTGCGGCCGTCCGCGTCCAGCAGCGGGTTGACTTCGGTGAGGTCCATGGAGTGCACGCGCGGGCTGGCTCCAGCCTCCAAAGCCGCCTTGAGCCACACCTCGCTGCGCAGCCCGCCCGTCGCCGGGGCGCTCACGCCCGGAGCTTCGGAGGAATCCACCGCGTCCATGTCGAAACAGGCCATGATGGGCCCCTGTCCGGCGCGGTAGAGCTTGTGCAGCTCGGGGGTCGTGAGGTCGTCCTTCCAGACGATGCAGCCTTTCTTTTCGCGGATATAACGCACGTGTTCGGGAGGCGCGCTCCAAGGCAGCAGGCCCGCCACGGTGTAGCGTTGCAGCCGGTGGGAGGGGTGCTCCAGGGCCAGGCGGAAGGAGGAGCCCGAGTGCGGTCCCTGGTCCTCCACGGGACGGACGTCAGGGTGGGCGTCGAGGTTGACGATCTCCACGTTGAGGCCGGCCCGGGTGTAGCCGAGGAAGTGTCCGTAGCTCACCTCGTTGCCGCCACCGAGGACGATGGCGACAGCCCCTTCGCGCAGGATCTCGCCCACCACGGCGCCAAGGCGGTCCTGATCCTGGGCCACGTCCCCGCTCATTTCGAGATCGCCGGCGTCGAGCAGATGCCCGAGGAGCTTCGTGAAGCGCGAGTCCTCCGCCGGTGGCGTGAGCCGGTGCAACGCGCGGCGGATGGCCGCCGGGGCCAGCGCCGCTCCCGGCCGGCCGCCGTTGCGCCGCACGCCTTCGTCACCGGGAAACCCGATGAGCACGGCACTGTGGCTGTCCGGAGGAATGCCGGGGATGAGGTGGCCGATGCGCCGGTCGCCGGAGCGCAAGCGCGGCAGTTCGATATCGGACGGCGTGAGCGACGCTGCGTGGTGCAATTTCTTCAGGAAAGGGGTGGCTTCCATCAGGTTCCTCCGGGAGTGACGCGCCGACCGGCTATCGTGGTCGCGGCGCAGGAATTTTCGCGGAACCCCAGCAACCATTCCTCGGGGCTCTCGGCCTCGAGGATGCTGAAGTCCGCGCTTTTCCCGGGCTCAAGCGAGCCCAAGACGTGATCACGGCGCAAGGCGCGCGCGGCGTGGATGGTAGCACCTTTGAGCACCTCGGCGGGCGTCATGCGCAGCAGCGGGACGGCGAGGGCGAGGGCGTAAGGCAGATGGCAGGCGGGATTGGTACCGGGATTGAAATCGCTGGCCACGGCGACGGGCACGCCGGCTTCGATGAAGCGGCGCGCCGGAGGGGGCTGGAGCCCCAAGTGCAAGCAGGGCAGCGGCAGCAGCGCCGCCACCGTGCCGGCGCGCTTCAGGGCCCGGATACCCTGCGCCGAGACGTACTCCAGGTGATCCGCCGAGGCGGCGCCCAGCGCCCCGGCGAGCTCGGCGCCCCCGCCAGAAGAAAGCTGGTCGGCGTGGAGCTTGAGTCCGAGACCGAGGCGGCCCGCCGCCGCGAGGATGCGCCCGGCCTCGCCGCGGGTGAAAGCGCCCTTTTCCATGAAGACGTCGCAGAAGTCGGCGAGCTTGCCGCGGGCGACGGCGGGCAGCATTTCTTCCACCAGCAGGCGCAGATAAGCGCCGCGCCGCTGGCGGTATTCCGCCGGGACGGCGTGGGCGAGGAAAGTCGGCACCAGGCGCAGCGGCTGGCGGGCGGCGAGTTCGCGGATCACTTTCAGGATTTTCATTTCGGCTTCCGGCAACAAGCCGTAACCGCTCTTGATTTCAACACAGGTCACGCCCTGGAGGGCCAGGGCGCGCAGAAACCCGTGGGCGCGGTTCACGAGAGCGCTGGCCGTGGCGCCGCGCGTGGCCGCGGCGGTGCTCAAGAGTCCGCCACCGGCGCGGGCGATTTCCAGGTAGCTGCGCCCGAGGAGGCGCTGGGAAAACTCGGGGAAACGCCAACCGCCAAAGACGAGGTGCGTGTGGCAGTCCACAAGACCCGGGATCACCAGCCGTTTCCCGGCATCCATGGCGGAGAGCGCGTGATAGCCGCGTGGAAGATCGCGCTCGCGCCCGGCCCACAGCACCACCCCGGCGCGCCAGACCAGCGCCGCCTTGGCGATGGCGTGGATCTCCCCCTGGGCGCCGGCGGCGCGGCAGGTGGCGAGCAGGCCGATGTTCCTCAGGATTGGCATGGGTAAGCGTTCAGTCCTTTTGATACCACGACAGGGCCCCCCGCCGTTCGCCCTGAGCTTGTCGAAGCCTGTCCTGAGCGCTGTCGAAGGGGGCGGCCTGCGCCGACGGCACGGCCCGTTCATGCTTCGACAGGCTCAGCACGAACGGGCCTGGCTGCTGACACCGCAATGCGAAGGCGCGAATCATGGGCTGAACACTTACTGGCATGGTTGCAGGGGGCCCACGGCTTCCAGCACACAGCGCTCGATATCCCGGCCACGGATAAGCCCCACGGCGGCTTCGATGTCCTTGTGGAAAAGACGGTCGCGCTCGGCGTGGGGGATGCGCTCGCGCACCAGGCGGTGGACGGCCTCCACGCCGCGCCCAGGGCGCAGCGGCAAGCGGTAATCCAGGGCCTGGGCGGCGGTGAGCAACTCGATGGCCAGCACATACTCGACGTTTTCGAGCACGCTCATGAGTTTGAGCGCGCTGATGCTGCCCATGCTCACATGGTCTTCCTGGCCGAGGGAAGTGGGGATGGAATCCACCACCGCCGGGTGCGCCAGCACCTTGTTCTCGGAGACCAGCGCGGCGGCGGTGTACTGCGGGATCATGAAGCCCGAATTGGTGCCGACGTTGCGCATCAGCAGGCGCGGCAGGCCGTCGTGTCCTTCGAGCAGCAGGTAGATGCGCCGTTCCGAGATGCTGGCCCACTCGGCCAGGGCTAGGGCGGCGAAGTCCAGAGCCATGGCCAGGGGCTGGCCGTGGAAGTTGCCGCCGCTCAGGATATCGCCGTTCTCCAGCACCAGAGGGTTATCGGTGGAGGAGTTGAGCTCGATCTCCAGGACGCGGGCGCCGTAGGCGATGGCGTCGCGGCTGGCGCCGTGCACCTGCGGCACGCAGCGCAGGCAATAGGGGTCCTGCACCTTGCCGCAGTCGCGGTGGGACTCCAGGATTTCGCTTTCCGCAAGCAAAGTTCGGACATTTTCCGCCACCGCGATTTGCCCTGGATGCGGGCGCAACTCCTGCAGGCGCGCGTCGAAGGGCTTGAGGCTGCCCTGCAACGCCTCCAGGCTCATGGCCGCCAGGATATCCACGGCGAGGGCGAGGCGCAAGGCGCGTTCAAGGACGAAAGCCCCGCAGGCGCACATCATCTGCGTGCCGTTGATGAGGCTCAGGCCGTCCTTGGCGTGGAGCTTCACGGGACTCAGCCCCAGGCGGCGCAACACGGCGGCGGCCTGACGCGGCTCCCGGCCGTGCTCGTCCCAGAACACCCCGAGCCCCAAAAGCGGCAGGCTGAGGTGCGCCAGCGGCGCGAGGTCTCCCGAGGCCCCGACGCTGCCCTTGGAGGGAACGGCGGGGATGAGATCGCGGGCGGAGAACTCCAGCAGGCGCGCAAAGACATCTTCGCTCACGCCCGAATGGCCGAGCCCGAGCGCGTGGATCTTGATTTGCAGCATCAGCCGGCAGATGTCTTTCGCGAGGTAGGGCCCGACTCCCACCGCATGGCTGAGCAGCAGGTTGCGCTGCAATTTTTCAACGTCGCCGCTGGGGATGCGCTCGCGGGCAAGGATTCCGAGCCCGGTGTTGATGCCGTAATGGACAGCGCCGCTGGCCAGCGCCTCCTCGATGCGCTGGCGCGCCGCGCGCACGCGGCCATGGTCACGACCGAGTTCGGCGAGGCTCTCCCCGAGGTCGGCGTAAAGGTGTTGAAGGCGCAGGCGCATTATTCAGATCGAGACGCGGCGCGGGCCATCTTAGTTCGCCCTCTCCCTTCGGGAGAGGGCCGGGGTGAGGGTCTTGAATATACCCGGATTGAGGATTTTTGCGGTTTAGGTGTGCGACGTGCCGTCTTTTTCACGGCTCGCCCCTGGGAAAGAAACGGCAGGTCAATTTTGTGGGTTCGCGCCGCCGCCAGGGCCTCGGGATAACCCGCGTCGGCGTGGCGCATCACGCCGGTGCCGGGGTCCGCCGTGAGCACGCGCTCAAGACGCCGATCCGCATCCCGTGTGCCATCGGCCACGACCACCATGCCGGCGTGCAGCGAATAACCGATGCCCACGCCTCCGCCGTGGTGGACGGAAACCCAGCCGGCGCCGCAGGCTGTGTTGAGCAGCGCATTCAGCACCGGCCAGTCGGCGATGGCGTCCGAGCCATCGCGCATGTTCTCGGTCTCGCGGTAGGGCGAAGCCACGGAGCCGCCGTCCAGGTGATCGCGTCCGATGACGATAGGGGCGCGCAGCCTGCCCTTGCGCACCAGGTGGTTGAAACGCAGGCCCGCCTCGGCGCGCTCGCCGCTGCCCAGCCAGCAGATGCGCGCGGGCAGGCCCTGAAAAGCGACTTTTTCCTGGGCGGCGCGGATCCAGCGCGAAACTTCCGGGTTGTCCGGGAAGGCCTCCAGCACCGCCGCGTCGCTCACCGCGATGTCGCGCGGGTCGCCGGAAAGCGCGGCCCAGCGGAAAGGACCGCAGCCACGGCAGAACAGCGGACGGATATACTCGGGCACAAAGCCGGGAATGCTGAAGGCGTCCTGAAGGCCGCGGCGCTCGGCCACCTGTCCGCGCAGGTTGTTGCCGTAGTCAAAGACCACGGCGCCGCGTTTCTGGAGCTCCAACATGGCCCCGACATGGGCAGCCATGGAATCCAGCACCGCGTTTTCGTAACCAACGGCGTCGCGCGCGCGCCAGGCCGCGGCTTCCGCCACGCCGCAGCCCAGGGGGATGTAGCCGCGCTCCAGATCGTGGGCAGATGTCTGGTCGGTGAGGACATCGGGGGTAACGCCGCGCTGGACGAGTTCCGGGAGCACCGCCGCGATATTGGCCACAAGCCCCACCGAAAGCGGCCGCTTCTGACTCCTAGCCGCCTGCACGCGCTGGAGGGCGTCCTCAAGGCTGGCGGCTATTTCATCGAGATAGTGCGTCTCCAGGCGGCGGCGCGCGCGCGCCGGGTCCACTTCGACACAGAGGATGGCCGCCCCGTTCATGGTGGCGGCCAGCGGTTGTGCTCCGCCCATACCGCCCAGCCCCGCCGTGACCACGATCCGCCCCTGGAGCGTGCCGGAGAAATGCCGGCGCGCGCATTCCGCAAAAGTGATGTAAGTGCCCTGGAGGATGCCCTGGGTGCCGATGTAGATCCAGGAACCCGCGGTCATCTGCCCGAACATGGTCAGGCCCAAGGCCTCCAGGCGACGGAATTCGTCGCGCGTGGCCCAGTGCGGCACCAGCAGCGCATTGACGATGAGCACGCGCGGCGCCTGCGCGTGCGTGCGGAACACCCCCACCGGCTTGCCGCTCTGCACCAGCAAGGTCTCGTCATCGCCGAGGCGCTTCAGGGTGCTAACGATAGCGTGAAAGCACGCCCAATTGCGCGCCGCTTTTCCCGCCCCGCCGTAAACGATGAGTTCGCGGGGATTCTCGGCCACCTCCGGGTCCAGGTTATTCATGAGCATCCTGAGCGCCGCCTCCTGTATCCAACCCTTGCAGCTAAGGCGCGTGCCGCGTGGCGCGCGGATAGGCCTGGCAGGGGAGGCGTCATCGCTGTTCATGGACGCCATTCTAAGCCCGGCGGGAAAAGGGAACCCTCGTTATTTAGCTGGAAAAAGTGCGGGAGCTGCCTGGGCTAGATCCTTGAAATATTGTAATTTTTTCTATACTGACCGAGAGAGTTTCCATAAATGAACACCAGAATCTCTGTAGATCCAGCCATCCATTTCGGCAAGCCTTGTATTCGGAATACCAGGATTCCAGTTTACGAGGTTTTGGCGCTAGTCCGTGGGGGATTGAGCTTTGAGAAGATCCTCGTTGATTATTATCCTTCCCTCAAGGAGGAGGACATACAGGCCTGTCTTCAGTACGCCATGGACGTGATGGAGGCCGAAGACCTGCACGTTCAAATGGGCGCTTGAATTTTCTCCTAGACGAGGACGTCTGGGAGATCACACGCAGGTTTCTGGTGGCCCAGGGGCATTCCGTCATGACAGCCGCGGAGAAGGGAATGTCCGCCGCCCCCGATGTTACACTCCTGTTCTCGGCGCGATCCATGGGCCGGATATTTGTCACCAGAGACAGGGATTTCGGAAGGATCGCCTTCATGGAAAGACATGGAGGTGGAATCGTTTTCTTGAGGATCTACCCCGACACAGTGTCGCCGGTACATGACCAGTTACGCCTTTTATTATCTTCCCATTCTGAGGAAGAACTAGCCAGATCTTTTGCCGTTGTGGAAGCATCGCGGTATAGATTGAGGAAGTCGCCCGGCACGGCATAGAGTCCAGGCGTCTGGAGCCCATCCGTGGCTCCTACAGCAGATGCCCCAGGCGCGCCTTCTTGGTCTGGAGGTAGCGGCGGTTGTGACTGGATGATCCGACCTTGTGCGGCAGGCGCTCGCTGACAAGGATGCCGTAGCGTTCGAGTCCCGCCACTTTTCTGGGGTTGTTGGTGAGCAAGCGCACGGTGCGGACGCCGAGGCGGTGCAGGATTTGCGCGCCGATGAGGTAGTCGCGCGCATCGGCGGGCAGGCCCAGCGCCAGGTTGGCGTCCACCGTGTCCATGCGGCGGCGCTGTTGCAGGTGGTAGGCCTGGAGCTTGCGCAGCAAGCCGATGCCGCGGCCCTCCTGGCGCAGATAGACGAGGGCGCCACGGCCCTCGTTGTGGATACGCTCCAGGGCGCGTTCAAGCTGCACGCCGCAATCGCAGAGCCGCGAGCCCAGGACATGGCCGGTGAGGCACTCGGACTCCAGGCGCACCAGCGGCGGGGTGCGGCCGTGGCCTGGGAAGTCCCCATGGGTGAAAGCCCAGTGGTAGCGTTGATCGATTTCGGAAAAAAAGGAGTGGAGTTTGAAGGTCCCGCTCAACAGCGCGATTTCACTAACTCCCGCGGGCTGGAGCAGCTCGCGGTGGTGCAGGCGCAGGAGTTTCAGGTCTTCTTCGCTGAGCAGCGGAATGCCCTCGCGATCCAGGATGGAATGCAGGCGGTCTTCGGGATAGGGCTCTCCCGTGGGCGCGAGCAGGGCGGCGCAGAACGCCAGGGGGTGGGAAGGTTTGAGGCTCAGGCAGGCCTCCATGAGCCGGGCTTCGGCAGCGTGATTCTGGAGCAGCCGGTTTTCGGAAACGAACAGCCAGGGCAGCTTGTCGGGTCCTTCCAGGGCGCGCGCGCGGCGTTTGCAAAGGCGGGTTTTCAGCGCCTTGAGTCCCGCGGGACTGAAGGTGCAGGACAGCAATCCCCCATCGCCTTGTGGCGGGGATGGGAGGCCCAGATCCGCGATGCCGCCATCCGAAACGAGCAACATCAGGCCGCGACCCAGGCGGAAGATCTGATCCAGGGTCTCTGAGCGCGCGCTCCGCGCGGGCGTGAACAACCAGGCGCGCCCTCCGCTGTGGTAGGCGGCGAGTAAGCCGCGACGCAGAGCCTCCGCGGCGGCTGGCAACTTTAGTGCCTTACGCATTTTCTTCTTTTAAAAAACGAGGTAGGTGACTTGTCTTCTCCGCGATCCCCGCGTCTCCGCGTGCGAAAATGTTGTCGTGCTCCGTGAAGACGTGAGAAAGAAGAGTAAGAATGATCTCGCGGAGACGCGGAGAACGCGGAGGAAAGAGGGAGTCAACTTTTTGGCTCTTGGTTTTTAGTTCCGGCTATGCCGGTTTAGCTTTATGGCCTTAGCGCCCATCGCCATAGCCGAAGGGGATGCGCTCCACGATCTCAAGGTCGAAATTGCCGATGCCGTGGAACACCACGTCGCTGTTGCTGAGGATGCGCATGCGGTGGATGCCGAGATCGCGCAGGATTTGCGAGCCCAGGCCGTAGCCCATCATCGTCGTGCCTTTGAAACCCAGGGTGCGCAGGGCGCCGTTTTCCATCCACAGATCGGCGGGCTTGGGCACGGGGTGAAAGGGCGATCCGGCTTCGGTGAACTGCGGTGTATGGCGCAGGAAGACGATGGCTCCCGAGCGCTCCTGAGCGACGCGGCACATGGCCAGGTTGAGCGGGGATCCTTCGGGGTGCGAGAAGCGCCGCACGATGGTGGCGATGGACCATTCGGAGTGCACGCGCACCAGCGGGATATCGCGGGGCGTGAAGCGGTGTTTGCCGTAGGTCAACGCCAGATGCACCTCCTCCTCGGGGACGGCCTTGAGGCGGGTTTCATAGACGTGCAGGCGGAAGGCGCCGTACTGCGTGGGCAGCTTCACGCTGGCGGTCTTGCGGATGAGCGGCTCCTTGCGCAAGCGGTACTCCACGAGGTCGCGGATGGTATAGACGCGCAGGCCGAGCTTTTGGGCGATCTTAAACAGCTCGTCCAGGCGCGCCGCCTCGCCGCGCTCGTTCAGGACCTCGCATATAACCGCCATGGGCCGCAGCCCCGCCAGACGCGCCAGGTCCACCCCCGCCTCGGTGTGCCCGGGGCGCACCAGCACGCCGCCCTCCTTGGCCGCGAGCGGGAAGATATGGCCGGGGCGCACCAGGTCCCCGGGCTGGGCCAGAGGATGGCTGGCGGTGAGGACCGTCTGGCTGCGGTCGGAGGCGGAGATACCGCTGCCGATGCCGCGCGCGGCGTCTATCGAAACCGTGAAGGCCGTCTGCAGGTGCGCCTCGTTGCGCTGCACCTGTTGGGGCAGGCTCAGGCGGCGCGTGTCGTCAACGGTCATGGGCAGGCAGATGAGCCCGCGGCCCTGGGAGACCATGACGTTGATGAGTTCGGGGGTGCATTTCTCGGCCGCGAACACGAAATCCCCCTCGTTCTCACGGTTGGCGTCGTCCACCAGGATGATGATCCGCCCCGCGCGGATATCCTGGATGGCCTGGGTGATAGGGCTCGGCGTCATGATGGGATCGATCCCCCTAGCATGCCGGCGCGGGCCGGTTGACAAGGCGCACGGACTGGGAGGTGGCGGGAAAGCAGGATCTGGAAAACGTCTTAAGAATTCGGGTTGTCAGAAAAAAGGCCGTTCGTGCTTTATCCCCAGTTTTTGGGGATGAACCAGTGATTGGCGTAGCACTCGAATTTTTGCTTCTCAGGGTTGACATGAATGAATTCCGTTCGTACTGAGCCTGTCGAAGTACGCGTATTCCCAACCGCGTTCTGTTTCCTCAATGTCGTGCTCTTTTGCGCGGCGCTCAGCGGGTCTAAACTGGAGAGTACAAGAAAGGAAGGTCTCTCATGCGAGTAGGTTTTGTCGGCTGGCGCGGCATGGTGGGCTCCGTGCTGATGGAGCGCATGCGCGCGGAGAACGACTTCGCCGGACTGGAGTCGGTGTTTTTTTCCACCTCCAACCCCGGGGGGGCGGCGCCCAAGGTGGCGGGCGGAGATCCGCTGCTCAAAGACGCCCGTGATCTCGCCGCTTTGGCGAGCATGGACGCCATCATCACCTGCCAAGGCGGCGACTACACCAGTGCGATCCACGGGCCACTCCGTGGCCGCGGCTGGAAAGGCTGGTGGATCGATGCCGCCTCCACCCTGCGCATGGCCCCCGGCAGCGTCATCATTTTGGACCCCGTGAACCGCAAGGTCATCGAACGCGCCATCAAGGAGGGCAAGAAGGACTACATCGGCGGCAACTGCACGGTGAGCCTCATGCTCATGGCGCTCGGGGGACTCTTCGAGAGGGACCTCATCGAGTGGCTCTCCTCCATGACCTACCAGGCCGCTTCCGGAGCCGGCGCCGAAAACATGACCGAGCTCATGAAGCAGATGGCCTTCCTCGCCGGCGAGTGCCAGCAAGTCATGGCCGACCCAGCGGCCAGCGCCCTCGACATGGAAAAGCAGGCCACCGCGGCGCTGCGCGGAGGGCACATGCCGACAGAGAAATTCGGCGCACCGCTGGCGGCCAGCCTCATCCCCTGGATCGACCGCGCTGTCGAGCACGGCCAGACCCGCGAGGAATGGAAAGGCAGCGCCGAGACCAACAAAATACTGGGCCGCGAGGACCGCCCCATCCCCGTGGATGGCCTGTGCGTGCGCGTCGGCAGCCTGCGCTGCCACAGCCAGGGCTTCACCCTCAAGCTCAGAAAGGCGCTGCCACCGGCTGAGGTCGCAGAGATCGTCAAGGGCGCCAACCCCTGGGTGCGTCTCGTGGAAAACACCAAAGAGGCAACTCTCGCGCAACTCACCCCGGCCGCCGTGAGCGGCAAACTCGAAGTCCCCATCGGGCGGCTCCGGCCCATGCTGCTGGGGCCGGAGTATTACACGGCCTTCTCGGTAGGCGATCAGTTGCTGTGGGGCGCGGCGGAGCCGCTAAGGAGGATGCTGGGGATTTTGCGGGGGGGGTAAGGCGGTGTGCCTTGATGCAGCTCATTGGCAAAAACTCTTGGACCCTGGAAATGAAACAAATGTTGGCTCATCCGAACAATGCGTATTTTTAAAAAGTTTTCACACGAGGCCACGATTTGGCAAGACGGAAGTCAAATGTAATACCGGGGGATTCTCCACAGAGAACACCGATTAACACAGAAAACAACCCATCGGGGCTGGCCTCTTTAATCAGTGCCCATAGGTGTAATCTGTGGATAAATCCGAGTTGAGGGCACGGAGCACCAGGAAAAAACCAGGAGGAGACACCACCAGAGGTACGCATTATTCGGATGAGCCAAAATTTTTACAATTATCGTTGACTAGCCATGCGAATCTTAATATTTTTAATTTTGATTGCATTTCCTGGTTTTGGGCACTGCTTGTTTTGTGACAACAGCTTAGACATAAGACTTGGGCTTTCGATGTATACTAGAATTTTGGGATCGGAATTAAAATTTGGCAGAGTAGCAATCGGTGGAGGAGTCGGCGAGGGCATTGGGTATGGGGTGAAATACTATTTTAAAAAATTTAAAACGGCGCATCATCTTTATGGGGCTGTTTACGGAGGATTTGGAGACGAATCGCGATATAACGATCTTCAGCCAAGGGATAAGTTTTATGGAATTTTAATTGGGGACAAAATCACCATTGGGCGCAAGTGCTCTCTTAATGTGGGTTCTGGAATTGGATATGAAAGAAATTATTATACAACCACAATTAATAGTGGTGGCACATTATTCAATAGGATAAATATGAAAAATGAGTGGGGACCTTCGTTCGATGTATCATTTGGATACGATCTGTTCTGACAGCTTTCAATATTAATGTATTAGGCCTCAAAATTGGTGTTTAAGGCTTCTCTATTTTTCACCCTGAAGTCCTCGCCAGACCTTACGCCTGCCCAAAAGGCATTAGGCAGTGTCATGCAAGGTAGATGCTGAGGGCGAACATCCCTTCTCCCCCAATTTCATTTCGAGAACCCCCGCCAGAAGCCGTCCGTTTTTGGCCTATCGGCCAGCCCTCTGGAAGTTTGACACCCCCCCTATCTGCCCTCGGCGTCTGCCTGGAGTTCCTGACGCCCTTGGGTGCGAACATTGGAATCTTGACGTGTGTTGCAGTTGGGCTACAATCCAGTTATGGAAAAATCTGCGGTAGTTCATGCCAGAATGGAGCCTGCGACAAAAAAGCGGGCGGAAAGCGTGTTGCGCAAGCTTGGCTTGAGCCCCACCGAAGCTATTAGGTTGTTTTATCAGCAGATATATCTGAGAAGGGGCATTCCCTTTCAGGTGGCGATTCCCAATGCAATCACTAGGATGACCCTTGAAAAAAGCCAACGTGGCGAAGAAGTTGAGAGCTTCGGGTCTCTCGACGAAATGTTTGCCAGTTGGGATAAGTGAAGTCGTTATCTCAAACAAGACAATTCGAAAGGGATCTTCGCCGCATGATGAAACGCGGTAAGGATATTTCAAAAATTAAAATTCTGGTCAGAGCATTGTCTCAGGGTCAGTCTTTAGCCCCCGCGCATAGAGACCATCCCTTGCACGGCAAGTGGAGCGGAAGTCGGGATTGTCACATCGAGCCCGATTGGGTATTGATTTACACATCGGACGACAAGTCGCTAAAACTTGAGAGAACTGGTTCTCATTCTGATTTATTTGAATAATTTTCAGAAATTCCAGGTCAGAACTTTTCCTTCACGCCAGCATCATCCTCATAGGCTGCAAAGTGCGGTTGAAGGGATTCAGGACCAAACCCAGGATTTCCAGGCTGACCGCGCCCAACAGGGCCTCGTCTTCCTTTTCGCCCATGATCACGGGAGTATGTGCCCGGCCCTGAGGTAGCTCCAGCCAGCATTCGGAGATGCCGCGTTTTACCATGGTGCCATCGGCCAGGGTGAAGGTCATTTCCCGGTCCGGCTTTAGGCCCAGGACGTGCCAGATTTTCTCCGGAAGCAGCGTGTAAGTGGCGCCGCTGTCCACCAGGAACCGCACCTTCTGGCGCTTTTTCCCCTTTCCCTTTACTATCCCATCAACAAACGTAAGTCCCATGACGTGATTCTTGACGGGTTCCAACTCTTGTCAACACACTGAAAAACCCCCTTGTGCATCGCCGAGACCTCCATTGACTGTATTTCAAAACGATATACAATACCCTTCAGCGCAATCTACCGGAGAAAAATATGGCATCAACAATGCGCCGCACCAGGGCGGGCGCCAAAGATTCCAGCATGATGATTCGGATGGATGCAAAAGGCAAGGACTGCATCGTCAGGGCAGCGCATCACAGAGGCATCAGCGTCAGCGGTTATGTGCGCAACGTTGTCGTTGCGCAGGCACGCCTTGAGTTGGAGGGTGCGGAGCGCAGTGTCATCGCCATGACGCCGGAGGAGCAGCTTCTTTTCTGGAAAGCCCTGAAGTCTGCGCCAGACCTTACTCCTTCTCAAAAGGCATTGGGCAAGGTCATGCAGGGCAGGGAATGAGGGATATCCTTCTTCCCCCGGGGTACTATTTCGAGACTCTCGCCAAAAATCATCCGCGTGCGGCTTTCTCATGCGGCCAAGCCAAAGTGGATGAATGGCTGCATCGCCAAGCCTTGCAACACCAGGAAAAGCGACTTTCTGTCACCAAGGTTCTCCTCGATTCATCCCGCCGCGTCGCGGGCTTTTACACCTTGGCCACCGGCCAAGTTGATTTTGGGAGCCTCCCAGCCGAGATCGCCAGGAAGCTTCCTAAACGCGCGCTTCCCGTCGCCGTTTTGGCATGGATGGGCGTTGCAAAACATCTTCAAGGGCAGGGATTGGGTCAGCGTTTGCTGGCCCAGGCGCTGCGGGATGGACACGAAGCCGGAAAGACCTTTGCTTTCGTGGCGATCATCCTTAATTGTATTGATGACAAGGCCAAAACCTTCTACAGCCGCTGGGATTTTCGCGAGCTTCCCGGGCATCCCTACCGGCTTTATCTGAGCGCCCTGCAGCTTGCCGACATGATGCGAGAAAAATAAGTATCAGAATGAGGCAGCGGAATTCATTAGGTGTGGCGCGCAGCACGAACAACGCCAGCCTTCCCCTAGGTCCATGGCCAACAAGCTTGATCCATCAGGCAGGCCTTTGATCGAATTTCGGGACCCGGACTCTTGCGTAAGAAAGGAGCGTTTTAGAATGATCGATTATGCCTCTCCTTGGCACAGAGGTTCTTTGGGCGGCTGCCGGTGGCAACCTCGTCTATGTTGCCTACCTCTGGCGGGCTCGCCGGGAGGCGGGGATCGCCGATGAAAGGGTCGTGGATGATCCGTCGGAGGAGGCGTTACCAGGGCCCTCCACGCAAGCCACACCGGGTGTGCCGTTGGCGGGCTTTCTGATGCCTTGCGAGGAAAAACCGAACCATAGACCGGCTACCACGGCGCGCGTGACCGCTCGTGGCGGCTCCCGCCCGTTCCGCCGCAAGGATCCGCAGCAGTTCACGCTCAACCATCTGGACGCAAATCTCGGTCTATCGCCTGTGGTACCGCCCTCCGGGGGATGAGGGATCCGGTGGCCACTAAAGGGCCACAAGAGGAATTCCCCCACGAGGTCCAGTTGACCTTGTTCGGGCACCTCAAGGAGCTTCAACGCCGGTTGCTCCTTTGCCTGTACGCCTATGTCATTTGTGCTGTCATTTGTTACATCGGCAGCGACACCATCTATCAATTCTTGATGGCGCCCTTGCCACCCGAGGTGGTGCAAAAAAACCGCAATCTCTTCCATCCTTTCGCCCTGAAGATGAACCTCTCCCTCTGCGGGGGGCTGCTGCTGTTCCTCCCGGTCCTGACCTGGCATATTTACGCCTTCCTCCGCCCCGCCTTGAAGCGCAAGGAAGGCCATTTCATCCAGGCCTTCATCACCTGTTCCTGGCTGCTGCTGCTCATATCCCTGGCCTTCACCTACGCCGCGATGCGCTATATCGTCGCCTCCATGCTGTCCTTCACGCCGGCGGGGGTCATCAATGAGGCGGAAATCTACCCCTATGCCATGGATCTCCTGGCCATCTACACGGGTTTCGCCCTGCTGTTCCAGGTACCGCTGCTGGTTTTCCTCACTGTTTATCAGGACTTCGTTCCCGCCGCGTTCTACTGGCGGCACCGGCGCTTTGGCATCGTTATCATGCTCACCTTGAGCGCTATCTTCACCCCCCCTGACGTGCTTTCACAGGTCGTGGTTTTCGTGCCCATTTATATGCTTTTCGAACTCGCGGTGCTGCTGGGCCATCTTCTGGCGGAGCGCCGCTGATGTTCGGCCTCGATATGTGGGAAGTCCTGCTGATTGCCGTCGTGACTTTCCTGCTTTTTGGCCCCGAGCGGCTGCCGGAACTCATGCGCACGCTCGCGCGTTTTTCGCGCATGCTGAAGGATTTGGGCGGCGAGTTGCAGCGGGAGGTCCTGCAGGCCGCGCGCGAAGTGGAAAGGGAGGTCCAGGAAGGACTGGACGGCACCCCGGCCAAGAAAAACGATCCAGGGCTTCGACCGCCGGGAACGGAAGCCCATTCCCTGTTGCCCGACGAGGCCGCTTCGTCCTTGGAGCCGGAAAAAAGCGCCAGCGCTAAGCCGCAAGGGGAGGGGAGGGAGGCCGCTACCGGCGACCCCACGGTTACCCCTGGTCATGAAACCTCTTCAAGGGCGACAGGGCCGGCGGATGCGAGCGGCGGCCCCGAAATACTGGCGAAAGATGTTCCGCCCCTGCATTGACGTGAGGGGCGGGCGCGTCGTGCAGCTCGAACAAGGCGCGCGGCTGGCGCTGACCGATGCGCGCGCTCCCGTCGAGATCGCACGGCTCTACGAGCGCGACCATCTCGAAGGCGGGCACGTCATTGACCTCGACGGCGGCGCGAACAAGTCCGTGATCCTGCCGGCGCTGCGCTACGCCAAACTCCAGGTGGGGGGGGGGATACGCCTGGAGAATGGCCGCGAGTACCTGGAGGCCGGAGCCGCACAGCTCATTTTTTCCTCGGCGGTTTTCAAGAAAGAAGGCGTGGACTGGGATCACCTGGCCGCGCTGGCCCGGGCTTTCGGTCGCGAACGCCTGGTGCTCGCCCCCGATGTCCGGGAGCAGCGCGAGATCTGGGTCCAGCAGTGGAAAGCGCCGACGGGGTTGCGGCTCACGGCGCGGTTGTTGCGGCGCCTCGCCCGTTATTGCGCGGCATTCCTGGTCCACTCCATCGAGGTCGAGGGCCTGGAAGGTGGCGTTGACTGGTCGCTGGCGCGCTTCCTGGCGCGGACGAGCCCGATCCCCGTGGTTTACGCGGGAGGCTGCAACGCGCTGGAAACCGTGCGCCGCCTCCACGATCTAGGTCTCGACGTCACCATCGGCAAGGCCTACTTCGCCGGGCGCATGGCCCACGGGGAGCTCGTGGCCTTGAATCGCCGGCTTCAAGGGGAGGGGAGGGAGGTCGCGACCGGCGCCCTCACGTTTCCCGCAGTTTCTAAGCTCCGGACGGATCTTTCTCCTTGCCGTTCTTGGGACTCATTTGCGGCTCCGCGGCCGTCTCGGGGGCGGCGTCAGGGGAGGGGGATTTAGCCTTCTTCTCCGGTTCCAGGGTGATGCCCTTGCACTCGCGGCGCGCGAGCTTGAGGCCGCCGGCCTTGAAGCCGCGGATGGGGTAGTCCTCGGCGCGGAAGTCCTCTTCGAGGATGCGCACGCGCGGGGCGGGTTTGTAGTCCACGTGGACGCGCACCGCCACGCCGGTTTCCAGGCGCACGTGCGTCGAACCCTCGGGGACGAATTCGTAGGTGCGGTTCGGCACGTATTTCTCGATCTGGAAACGCTTGATGCAGGGCACGCCGTTTTTCTTGTCCTTGTAGGCCGCGGTGTAGATGCGATCCGGGTCCACGAAGTCGCAGTAGAGCATGCCGGTATCCACGAAGAGCTTGTCCGGCGCGTCCACGATCTGATAGGTGCCGGTGCGGCGCATGACCAGGATGCGGTCGTAGGGCGAGACATCGAAAAGCACGTCGCCGGAAACGTCGGTGCCGAGGTAGCCGCCCTTGCGGTCGTAGCGCAGCTTGAGGTTGCGGCGCGCCGCCTCGCGCACGTCCACCTTTTTCAAGGTGACTATTTCGGAGCGCCGCGGGCGCTGTTTGGCGTATTTTTCGCGAATACCCCTTAAAAAACTGATGGCGTACTCCACGATTTGTCCCAGGTTTTTGCGCACCTCGCGCAGCCGCTTCTGGATTTCGCGCATCTCCTCCTGCGCCCGGTTGATATCGTAGAGGCTGATGCGGCGGATGGGGATCTTGAGCAGGGTGTCAATATCCTCATCGGTGACCTCGCGCTTGATTTCATCGCCGTAGCGCGCCAAGCCGTTTTTGACGGCGGCGACCACCGCCTCAGGCGTGGTCTTGTCCTCGATGGCCTTATAAACGCGGTGCTCGATGAAGATCTGCTCCAGTGTCTTGGCGTGCAGCCGGTCCTTGAGCTTGCGCTCCTCGAGTTTGAGCTCATCGGTGAGGATCTTCACCAGGCGCTCGGTGTTGGCCTTGATGACGTCGGTGGCGCTCATGATGGCCGGGCGGTTGTCGCGGATGAGGGTGAGGCTCGCGGCGATGGAAACCTGGCAGTCGGTGAAGGCGTAAAGGCCGTCCACCACCTCCTCGGTATAGACACCACGCGGCAGGCGGATCTCGATCTCCACGCTTTCCGCCGTGAAATCGCTGATGCCGGCTATCTTGATGTCGCCGCGGCGCGCGGCGTCTTCGATGGAGGCGATGAGCGACTCGGTGGTGGTGCCGAAGGGTATTTCGCGCACCACGATGCGCTTGGGGTCGCTGGTATCGAGCCGCGCGCGCACCAGCACCTTGCCGTTGCCGTCGGCGTACTCCGAGACGTCAATGAAACCTCCAGTGGGCAGGTCGGGATAGACTTGGAATTTCTTACCCTGGAGGCAGGCTATCTGCGCGTCGAGGAGTTCGGCGAAGTTGTGCGGCAGCACCTTGGTGGCCATGCCCACGGCGATGCCCTCGGCCCCATGGATGAGCAGCACGGGAATTTTTGCGGGCAGGGTCACGGGCTCCTGGTTGCGGCCGTCGTAGGAGGGCTCGTAGCGCGTGATCTCCGGGGCGAAGAGCGCCTCGCGCGCCAGCGGCAGCAGGCGGCACTCGATATAGCGCGCGGCGGCGGCGACGTCGCCGGTGTAGATATTGCCGAAATTGCCCTGGCGTTCGATGAGCAGGTCCTTGTTGGCCAGCACCACCAGGGCCTCGTAGATGGAGGCGTCGCCGTGGGGGTGGTACTTCATGCACTGCCCAACGATATTGGCGACCTTGTGGTATTTGCCGTCGTCCATCTCGTGCAGCGTGTGCAGGATGCGCCGCTGCACGGGCTTGAGCCCGTCGTCTAGGTGCGGGATGGCGCGTTCCTTGATGACGTAGGAGGCGTATTCGAGGAAGTTGACGTCGTAGAGGTGGTCAACGTAGGCCATCAGAGCAGGTGCTCCATGATGTAGTCGCGCCGCTCGGGGGTGTTCTTCCCCATGTAGAACTCCAGCATGCCCGGCAGGGCCGAGGCGGTCTTGATGTTGACCTTGATGAGGCGCATCTCCGGGCCGATGAACTGCCCGAACTCCTTGGGGGAGATTTCCCCCAGACCCTTGAAGCGCGTCACCTCCGGCGGCGTGATGCGCTTCATGGTTTCATCGCGCTCCTTTTCGCTGTAGCAGTAGGCCGTCTCCTTCTTGTTGCGCACGCGGAAGAGCGGCGTTTCCAGGATATAGACGTGGGAGGCCGCCACCAGTTCCTCGAAATAGCACAGGAAGAAGGTGAGCAGCAGGTTGCGGATGTGGAAGCCGTCCACGTCGGCGTCGGTGGCGATGACCACGTGGTTGTAGCGCAGGTTCTCGCACAACTCCTCGATGCCCAGGGCCATCATCATGTTGTAGAGCTCGTCGTTCTTGTAGATGGCTGTCTTGTTGCGGCCGTAGAGGTTCTGGGGCTTGCCCTTCAGGGTGAAGATGGCCTGGGTGAGCGGATCGCGCGAGGAGACGATGGAACCCGCCGCCGACTGGCCCTCGGTGATGAAAATCGTGGACGCTTCGCCGTGCTCCGGCTCCCCCAGGTGGTACTTGCAGTCCTTGAGGTTGGGGATCTTTATTTCGATGCGTTTGGCGGCTTCGCGCGCCTCTTTGCGCACGTCGTTGAGCTCGGTGCGCAGCTTCTCGTTTTGGGCGATTTTGGCCTGGAGGCCGCGCGCCGCCTCGGGATTGCGGTGCAGGAAGTCCACCACCGCGCTTTTCACCTCGCCCGCCACCCAGCCGCGGATGTCGGCATTGCCCAGTTTGTTCTTGGTCTGGGATTCGAAGATGGGGTCCTTGATCTTGATGGCAATGGCCGCCGCGATGCCCTCGCGCACGTCCACGCCCGAGTATTCGCTTTTGAAGAACTCGTTCACGCCTTTCAGGAACCCCTCGCGAAAGGCGGTCTGGTGCGTGCCGCCGTCATTGGTGTACTGGCCGTTGACGAAGGAAAAGATGCTTTCGCCGTAAGCCTCGGTGTGGGTGAGGGCGAACTCGACCTGCTTGGAACGGTAGTAGGCTATTTCGTAGAGTCCCGCCGTGCC
>JAHFOS010000283.1 GCA_023261545.1 bacterium | reverse complement strand
TAACCATATCTCATTGAACGTCATGGGATGGCGGTTGTGGCGAGTCTTTTCACGCAGGGATCCACCGAGGTTTGGGCGGCAAGGAGACCAGGTGCCTCGGTACGTGCGCCAGGTGCGGCCACAGGGGGTGGCGTTCGTGACCCGGCCAGATGGGATGACATGAAGATCTCAACACGACGCCACTCGGATTGCGGCGCGCTGGAGTTGCCGTTCGGTGGCTCACGATCGGCTGCTCCTTCGGTATTAACCGTGATGCGGGGGGATGCACCGGAAATGGCGGTGTTTAAAACTCGGGTCACCTCATTGGCCCGGTTTTGGCTAACCGATTGTTTCGCAGAGGCGCTACCGGATGAATCGGAATGGCCAACTACGCTCACAAAGGGACGGTTTGCTAAGATGTATTCTCCTGCGAAGGCGATGTTTGCCCGTTCTGAACTAGGGATTGAAGTGGCGTTGACGGCGTAATTGCCCACTACTAGCCTATCCGCTGATTCACCTCGATGTGCTCCTGAGGCTGCTAGACCTCGTAGATCGGAGCTTGGAACCCCCTGCTCGAGGGAGACGGCGTTCTCTATTCTCACCGTCGGATCATGAATGTCGGTTGTGTCGCGGTCGCCCCCGATGGGGTGGGCCCCGATCTCACCGAGGGCGCCATGTCCGCATAATTCATGTCCCATGGTGGGAACGATTCCATGCGGTCCTTGCACGGCGTAGGTACCGCCGGCGGTGTATGAGCCAAGATCGAGCGGTGTAGCGCTCGGTGGTAATACGAAGAAATGGGCAGCAGGATTGGTAAATGGCGACACGACTTGGCTGACAAAAATACGCCAGGGATTAGGACTCGCCGTCAGAACGTCGAGGCAACAACAGCCGACCGGGGATGTGCCCGCATTTCGAGCAGCGCGCGAGGGTGCAGGGTTTGTCGTCGCCTCTACAACCCCAGTGCCCGAGTTTACTCGAAAACCTGGGCAAAGCGAGGTGACCTGGCTGTTCATCGTGGCCAAACGTTGCGCCGGTGTAAGGGACGCTGCTGGATCGGTGCGACCCGCGAGATCAGGAAGATCGCTTGTCGTTGGTTGTGTGCCAACGACCGTTAGCGTTCGCTGAATGGGATTGGCGTGGCTCCCTTCCTGTTGCACGGTATGGGTAAGTTCATGTGCGAGCAGACGCCGCCCTGCATCCGAATCGAACGATGGAGCCTTTTCGCCGAGTACCACATGCGAGCCAAGGGTATAGGCGGTTGCGTGGAGGGACGAGGCCATGGCAGCGGCTTCTGAGCCTCGGTGTATGCGGACCTGTTCGAAGGAGCGGTTAAATCCAGTTTCCATTTGGGCGCGAATGGGGAATGGGAGCGGTGCCCCGGCAGAAGGGATCCACGAGTGGGGGATAGGGGTGGTTGACGATGCAGGGGAGGGCGCGCCGCCATTGGTTGAACGTGCAACCGTTCCGGCTGCGATGGGGCGCGACTCAATCGGGCCAGAGTTCGCACCGCTAGTTACGGCGTCTGCGACGCGATCGGCTTCGAGCTCGTCCGCGCCCCCCGGTGCACTCACGGGGACATGCGCTAAACCAAGAATCCCTCGCGCCTTCTCGGGGTGACCGTCATTGAAGGAAGATTTTCGTTGAATGGGTCTATCTGCTCCGCATTGCCTGCAGGTGCTTTCAGGAGAATTTACGGCCGGTCTTGATGGAAGGCTATGGGTCGCTTGATCGTGGATGGGTATTTGAGAAAAATCACGACCTAGGGAATCCGAAGGGGGGGAACCGGAAGTGGCATATTTGCTTTGTCGCAAACGTTCTCGACCTGTCCCGGCACTTTCGGAGGATTTTTTCTGAGAAGATGGATTCGGCTTCGGTTCAAAACTGTACATTATTTACCTCCTTTCACTCCAAGAGCAATTGGCTAAATAGGCTAGTTTGGGCCCTCGTATGCAAAATAGAGGGAACTATTACCCACCATAACTATTGTAGATAAAATGGACACTAGTAAACATGTAGGAAATGGATATTTTTCGGTATTCGTGGGTCAGGTACAAATGGGGGACTTGAGCCCCAAAAAGGCCTCTATTTCGCGA
>JAHFOS010000215.1 GCA_023261545.1 bacterium | reverse complement strand
CTTGAGCTCCAGGTAGCGGACGTCAATGATCAACGGATACCACCACGCCTGCAAGAAATGATAAACCAGCGCCGCCCGGCCGTCCAGGAACCCTCCGCGCAGAAAATAGCGGTAAAGGAAGTACAGGAAAGGACGCAGCAACGGCGGCAGGCGGTTCCACACGCGCTGGCGCAGCCAGCGCGTGCGCTCGGCTTGGCTGCCCCAGAGGTTGATGCGCAGGTTCCCGGCTTCGGTGGTCTGTCGCAAAAGCTCGCGCGCTTCGAGGTCGGCGTAGCGTTGATGCTTGATCATCCATTCCATGACGCCGTTGTGGTTTTCATCCACGATATCGTGGTCCAAGACCCCTATCGGCCCGTCCACCAGCAGATGCTCATTGATGGGGCGATCCTCGCAGCGCCCCCGGCCGCGGCGGAAAACCCTCAGGATGTAGAGGGGATAGCGCCCGCGGCGGATCCAGCGCCCCATCCAGACGAGCCGGCGCTTCACGTAGAAGCCGTTCTCGGCGGTTTGCGGCCTCAGGCGCAGGGCGAGCTCATGCCTGAGCTCTGCCGTCACCCACTCGTCGGCATCCAAGAACATGATCCACTCCGATGCCAGGGGCAGGCGCTCCAGCGCGTGATTGCGCTGCGCCGGGTAACTCACGAAGCGGTTTTGAAAGAAACCCACGTCGGGAAAGCTCCGGGCCACTTCCTCGGTGCGGTCCGTGCTCAGGGAGTCCAGCACCACGACCTCCCGCGCCCAGCCCACCACCGAGCGCAAAGCCTGGGCGAGGTTCTTTTCCTCGTTGCGCGTCAGGATGATGACGGCCAGATCGGCGGTAATTGGCCGGGCCGGAACTTCGGACAAATCGCCGCTGTTTTGCATTACGGGTGATTCCGGTGCACTTCATACAGAAAGCGGCAAAGTCGCTCCCCGTAGCGCTCCCAGCTCAAAAGGCGCGCATCCTCCAGGGCTTTGCGGGAGAGCCGTTCCAGTTTTTCGCGATGGTCATACAGCTCCAGGATCTTCCGTTTCAAAGCCTCCACGTCGCGGATGGGCACGACGTATCCATTGTCTCCCTCCGAGACGAGGTCGGCGGCTCCGACGTTCTCGCTCACGATGACCGGCAGTCCGCAGGCCATGGCCTGGGGTACCACCATGCCGAAGCCATCCGCGATGCTGGGCAGGACGAACACGGAACCCTGGGAGAAATGGCGGTGGAGTTCTCCGTGAGGGATGGCGCCCTTGAAAAAAATGCGCGGGTGATGGAGGGACTGCGCCAGCGCACCAAGACCCGCTGACGGTGCCGCCGCCCCGATGAACCACAGCTCGGCCTCCGGCAAATTCAACTCGCGAAAGGCTTTCATCAGGTAGAGGAAGCCCTTGCCCAAAGTCAGCCCGGAGCACTGGATGACGCGAAAAGCCTTGTCGTCCTTGGGCACGGGATGAAAGAGTTGAAGATCGACGCCGCAGGGATTCACAAAGACGCGCTCAGCCTTTATTCCCGTCGCCAACATGCTGCGCCGAGCGGCCTCGCTCAAGACCATGATGCGGTCGCAGATGGAGAACTCCCGGTCTTCCTTGGCGATGATCCAGTCCGGGGTGAGGCTGACGTTTTCCTCCGCGAGCCCCCAGAGTTTGGCTTCCTCTTGGATGAGCCGGCGCTCCACGCGCTGGTGCAAACTGCCGTGGTCCACCACCGTGCATATTCCGAGACTCCTGGCCCGCTCGATAGCGTGCAGGCCGAAGGAGGAAAGCGTGATGAGGACCTCCGTCTCCGAGGGAATGTTGCGGGCCAGCCCGCTCGAGAAGGCATCGTGGATGAACCGCAGGCAGGAATCCCTGATGCGTGGCCCCACCCCCTGGGCGGCCTTTTGGAGACAGCGCCCCCACACGCCGGACCATAACAGCGAAAGCACCTTATCATCGGGTATCCCCCAGCGCCGCGTGAGGAACCGCGGCATGTCGGTGACGAGGTGATGGAGGTAGCCCCGCCGGTGCAGTTCGCGCGCTTGGTCGAAAATATGGAACCTGGTGCGGCAGGACGTCGTGACCTTTGGAACTGGACTTGACACACAAACCATCCTTGCCTATTGTTGCCACGCCCCGATGAGCCAATCCAACCCATGACGATGGAACAGTCTCCGCGGCAGCGGTCCGGATCCGGAACAACTGGCTACGGTCCGCGGCCATCGTTGGTGCTTTGTCCCAACAGCGCCGTCCCGCACATCGGACTCCGCCCATCGAACTTTCAAGTTTATTCGAGCGACTCCGGCCAACACTTTCCGTGCTTTCTGGCGGGAATAGGCATCCCTGCCCGGGCTTTCCAAAGGGTGCGATCCACGCGGGGCGCCATGCTACTCTGGCGCCTCAAATCGCCAGTCACTTGTGAAAGGCTGGCAGAATAATAAGGCCTTCATTTCCTGACTTCGCCCGCGCTCAAATTATTGCGAAATTGGACAGAAGGAATAGAATGGGCGCCTCCGCCCAATATTTTTTCAAGGCCTTCTCACCATGCCCCATGCCGTGGCCGCGTCCTCCTATCCCCAGGCGCCCCAGCATCCTCTGCCGGTGGAGGGAAAGTCCGTGGCCCCCCCCCTGCCGCCGAGCCAGCAGCCTTTCGTCTCCGTCGCCCTGCCCGTCTATAACGGCGCGGCCCTGATGCGCCGCGCCCTCGACAGCGTGCTGAACCAAACGTACTCCAACTGGGAGCTCGTCGTCCACGACAACCACAGTACCGACGACACGCCCCGGATCGTCGAGGAGTACGCCCGGCGCGATCGCCGTGTTCGCCATATCCGGCTGCCCGAAACGGTGCCCATGCTGGAAAACTTTTCGCGAACTCTCCATCAAACTCGGGGCGAGTGGGTGACCTTCATGGGCCACGACGATTGGTTGTCGCAAAACTATCTCGCGGAGCTGGTGGAGGCCGTGCTGGCCCGCCCCGACGTCGCCTATTCCTTTGGTCTAGTTCACGCCTGGAGGCTGACCGATGGCGGGTTGGTGGATTTGGGGCAGCCTCCGCGGGACGACCTCGTGCTGCAAAGCGACTACGTTCTTAAAAACCTCTATCGCGTGAAGGGATTGCATTCTTATTTCTGTCTGGCCCGCCGTCAGGATCTCCTGGAATGTTTCCCCAACGACACTCCCAATCCACACGGTTTGGATTACACGGAGTGCTGGGATAAGCTGGTGAACGTCAAACTGCTGGGCCGCTACCCCTATTCGGTAAGGCGCTCCAAGGCCGTCTGCCATTGTCTTGATCGACCCGACCAGTGCTCCAAGCGGGCGGACCGCGAATCGTTGCCTCGCAAGGCCTGGTTCGATCAGACGGTCGCCGAGGCCAGCGCCATTTCCCGTTGTTACGAGCAGATCGGACATGCGAAGGACGCCCGGAAATTCCTGGTTTATTTCCTGATGGACATCCTGAGCAATTACATCTTGCGTCCCGGCCGTCGTCCCGAGGACGGGCTCGCGGCCAATATGCGCCGGGCCATCGAGGTCTGCGGAATTCGCCGCGGGGAAGTCCTGGCCGCGCTCGCCGCCGTTCCCTTCTGGACGCTCCATCGCCTGGCGCGCGCGGCTGGGCGGCGCTTGGGGCTCATCCACCCCCACGATTTGTGAGTCCATACTCCACGTTCTGACGCCGACTCGGAAAGGCGTGCCCACGCGCCACCTCGCTTGAACGCAAGGCGCGCGCTCTATCCTGGTGTTCGCGCGGTATCAGGCGTTTGTAATCTTGTATGAAACGGGCCCTCATCACCGGCATCACCGGACAGGACGGCAGCTACCTTACGGAGTTGTTGTTGGCCAAAGGCTACGAAGTTCATGGACTGATGCGGCGCGCCAGCTCCTTCAACACGGGTCGCATCGAACACCTTTTTCCAGAATACAAGGAGCGGCGCCTCTTCACGCACTACGGCGACCTTGCGGACGCCTCGAACCTGAGCCGCATCATCGAGAAAATCCATCCGGACGAGGTGTACAACCTCGGGGCGCAATCCCACGTGCACGTCTCGTTCGAGATCCCGGAATACACGGCCGAGGTGGGGGGGCTCGGCACCTTGCGATTGCTGGACGCCATCCGCGGAGTGAAGCCCGACACGCGCTTCTATCAGGCCTCTTCCAGCGAGCTCTACGGCAAAGTCGCTGAAACTCCCCAGAACGAGCGCACCCCGTTCCACCCACGTTCCCCCTACGCGGTGGCGAAGCTCTACGCCTACTGGATTACGGTGAATTACCGCGAGGCCTTCGGCCTGTTCGCTTGCAACGGCATCCTCTTCAACCACGAATCCCCGCGCCGCGGGGAAAACTTCGTCACCCGCAAGATCACCAAGGCCGTGGCGGAGATCCACCACGGGCGCCGCCAGAAGGTCAGCCTCGGCAACCTGAACGCCCAGCGGGATTGGGGCTTCGCCGGCGATTATGTGAAAGGCATGTGGCTCATGCTGCAGCGCCAGAGCCCGGAGGATTACGTCCTGGCCACCGGCCGCTGCGCCTCCGTGCGCGCCTTCGTGGAACAGGCTTTTCGCGTCATCGGCATGGAAATCCACTGGCAAGGCTCAGGGATGGAGGAAAAAGGCCTGTCCGCCGACGGCGTGGTGCGCGTGGAGGTCAGCAAGGACTATTTCCGACCCGCCGAGGTGGACCTCCTGCAAGGCGACGCCGGCAAGGCGCGGCGCGAACTCGGCTGGACTCCCGAAGTGGGCATTGAAGCGCTGGCTGACATGATGGTGCGCGCCGATATAGCAAGCTTTTCATGAACGGTCGGCGCCATGCGCTTTTTGAAAAAGACGGATCGGGCCGTCCAGCGATTTCAGGGGACGCAATCTGAGTCCCCTGGCGCGGCTCCTGGCGGCAGACCGCCGCCGGGTCCGGAGGAGTTCCCCGGTCAAATTCACGAGAACAGGAACTCCAGGTCCTCGCGGCGCAGGGATTCGATGAAGCCCTCCTCGCCGGCGGAGGTGACCAGTGCGGCCAGGTTGCGTTTGCGCGCCTGGAGTTCGAGGACACGCTCCTCCACGGTGTCCTTGCAGATGAGGCGATAGGCGAAGACGTTGCGCTCCTGGCCGATGCGGTGCGCGCGGTCAATGGCCTGGGCCTCCGTCGCCGGGTTCCACCAGGGATCCAGCAGGAAGACGTAGTCGGCGGCGGTGAGGTTGAGGCCCAGGCCGCCGGCTTTGAGGCTGATGAGGAAGACGGGGTGCGCGCCTTTCTGGAACTCCGCCACCTTTTCCTTGCGGTCGCGCGTGCGCCCGTCGAGGTACAGGCAGGGCAGGCCGTCCTGCTCCAGGCGGCGGCGCACGATGGCGAGGAAGCGCGTGAACTGCGAGAAGACCAGGGCGCGGTGGCCCCCTTCCAGGATTTCGGCGAGAGAGGCGCTCAAGGTTTCGAGCTTGGCGCTGTCCTCCCCGGCACGGCCGGGATCAATGAGCCCCGGATGACAGGCCGCCTGGCGCAGGCGCAACAGCGCCTCCAGCACGTGGATCTTGTTGCGCGGCGCCGGCGCGCCGGCGCGCAGCAACGCGGCCTGGTAGTGCCGCAGCAGCTCATCGTAGAGCCGGCGCTGTTCTTTATCCATCTCGCAGTGCAGCGTCTGCTCGCTGCGCTCGGGCAGGTCCTTGGCCACCTCGGCCTTGGTGCGCCGCAGGATGAAGGGGCGCACGGCGCTCACCAGCAGGCGGGCGTCTTCCGTTCCCGGTGCCCCGTCCCTGAGCTTGAGCAGGTCCTTGAAAGCGGACACGCGGCCGAGCAAGCCGGGGTTCAGGAACTCGAAAATAGACCACAGCTCGCCGAGGTGGTTCTCCACCGGCGTGCCGCTCAAGGCCAGGCGGCGCCGGGCTCTGAGCAGCCGCACCGCCTTGGCGGTCTTGGAGGCCGCGTTCTTGACGACGGTGGCCTCGTCGAGGACGGCGAGCGAGAACTCGACTTTGGCGAAGTCCTCCGCATCGCGCAACAAGGTGCCGTAAGTGGTGAGCACGATATCGTGCGCGCCGAAATGCGCGCCGGGAGCCTGGCGCTCCAAACCGCTGTGCGTGTGGACCTTGAGGGACGGCGTGAAGCGCGCCGCCTCGTCCCTCCAGTTGAACAGCAGCGAGCGCGGCACCACCACCAGGGCGGGAAGCTGGCCGTCGCCCTTGCGATTTTCTTTTTCTTTCTGAAACAAGGCTAGCACCTGGATGGTCTTGCCGAGCCCCATGTCGTCGGCCAGGATGCCGCCGAAGCCGAAGCGGCTCAGGTATTCCATCCAACCGAGGCCGGCCTGCTGGTAGTCGCGCAGCTTGCCCTGGAAGCCCGCTGGCACCGGCGTCGGGCCGACACCCGCGAAAGAATCGAGTTCCTCGCGCCATTGGCGATAGTTGGCGTCGAAATCCACCTCGGGCCGGCCCGCCAGCAGGGAGTCGAGCAGGAACGCCTGGGGCCGGCT
>JAHFOS010000069.1 GCA_023261545.1 bacterium | reverse complement strand
GAGAGCCTTATCCGGGACGCCTTTGAGGAGGCTCGGGAAGATGGCGCGCTGCTCCTCATTGACGAGGCCGACAGTTTCCTCGCCTCGCGCGCGCACGCCCAGCATTCCTGGGAGGTGACCCAGGTGAACGAGCTGCTGGTGCAAATGGAACGCCACCGTGGCATCTCGCTCTTCGCCACCAACCACCCGGCCATCCTGGACAAAGCCAGCCTACGGCGCTTCGCCTTCAAGCTGACGTTCCGCCCCCTGCGGCCCGATCAGGCTCACGGCCTCTTTGCCCGGTGCTTCGGCGAGGGGCTGACCGGGAGCTTGCCCGCGAGGTCTGCCTTTCCCGAGCGCTTCACTTTTGGAGATTTCAAAGTCGTGCAGCAGAAACTGTCCCTGGGTCAGATTGAACACACAACGCCGGCGCTGCTGGAGGAACTGCGCCGCGAAGCGGCGGAGCGGGGGGAGGGTAGGAGGGTGGGGTTTTGAATAGGGACGCTACACTGACAGGACGCCCTTGGCCTCCATCAAGATAGCCTCCGACCTGCATTTCGAATTCCATCGTGATGGCGGCCGCACCGTCATACGCGAACTGTCCGAGCGATCGTCCGACATCCTCATCCTGGCCGGGGACATTTGCGCGGGCATCCGCCCGTTGTGTGAAGCCTTGCGAATGTTCACGGATCGCTTTCCGCAAGTCGTCTATGTCGTGGGAAATCACGAGTTCTACCAGACCGAACGCCAGCAACTGGAGACGAACCTGCGGAAATTGGAGGGCGAGTTTGCCAATTTTCATTGGCTGGAGTGCCGCAGCGTGGTGCTGAAGGAGATAACGCTGGCCGGGGCCAGCCTGTGGTTTCCATGGACCCCAGAGCACCTCCGTTACCAGAATGCCGTGAGCGACTTCGATTGCATCCGGGACTACGAGCCCCTGGTTCGGGAGAGACACGCGGCCGCCATCAAGTTTTTTGAGGGCTTGAAGGCGGCGGAACTGGTGGTGACCCACTATCTTCCCTCCCCCCGAAGCATCGCGCCCAAGCATGCCGAAAGTCCGCTAAACCGCTTCTTTGTCTGCGATATGACCAAGGTGATCCATGCTCTTTCTCCCGAGGTATGGGTACATGGTCATACCCACGAGCCGATGGATTATATTTGCGGAAAGACAAGAGTCGTCTGCAATCCTTTTGGAGATCCGACTTATCTGAATCCGCGTTTTTCCTCGGATTTCGTGTTTGAGCTTCCGTCGTCTCGCAGCTATGATGCGTAATCAGTCGAGCATGCTTGTCGTTTTGTGTTTACAGAGGAGCCTTTATGAGTGACTTTGAACGGTTCGAGGAGCCTATAAAGAGGAATCGGTTCTCAGAGCGCGACAAGCGCCTTCCTAAAGAATTCCTTCTTCATGCAGAAGGCGACTTGTCGGTTTTCTACGCCCCGGTTGATTACGTTAATACTCAAGCGCGGGTGGCTATTTGTGGGATAACGCCGGGACTCCAGCAAGCCCTGCTGGCGTTCGTTGAAGTAAAGAAACAGCTTATTGCCGGAATGACCTTTGAGGATGCCTTGAAGCAAGTAAAAAAGAAAGCAAGTTTTGGCGGGCCGATGCGAGCCCAACTCGTTTCTATGCTTGACCATATTTGTGTAAATCAGAAACTCGGCATCGAGTCGTGTAAGCAGCTATTCGACACACATGCCCACTTAGTCCATTGCACTTCTGCACTCCGATACCCAGTTTTTGTTAATGGCGACAACTACAGGGGCAAGCCCAACATGCTTTCCACAGATTTGTTAAGACGCCAAATAGACAAGGGACTGGTGGAAGAATTCGGCGGACTTGCGAAAGAATTCGGCAAACTTCCCAAAAACTGCATCTACATACCCCTTGGCCCGATAGTTGCGGAGGCCCTGTCTTATCTGGTGTCCAAGGGGGTCATCGAGTCATCGAAAGTCCTTGACGGAATGCCGCATCCTTCTGGGGCGAATGCTGAGCGAATTAAGTATTTCATCGGCGAGAAGAGTAAGGAAAGCCTTTCCCAAAAAACGAACCCATCTAAAATTGACGAAGCAAAGGGCCGGTTGCTGGCAAAGCTTGCGGCAATGTGAGCGCATGACCACTCGCTGAAGGCTGACGAACCTCGGAGACAAAAAAAACAAGGAGGTGCCTCACGACGCTTGATGAGATAAGAGAACTGTTGTTGCAGACACGGCGCAAAACGGCGACGCTTGCTCGCGACGACATTCCAGTTCTGCAGGGTATCTATGTCTGGACGTCCGTGAGTCTGGGAGATATACGCTACGTCGGCAAGGCTGATGGTCAATCCGGGTTGAGAAAACGGATTTGGGGTTGCCACTTAAACCCGAATTATCTCGAAAAACGGCATTCGAAATCTCAACCAAAAGACGACTTTCAGCGAAGCTGCAAGGTTCTCAACGGAAAAGGCGAAATCTGTGTGGACAAGAGTGTCTTGCGCCGCCGCATAGGCCGTGAATTAAAGCTGGCGCCGGGACAGGCAATTGATTATATTCTCAAGAACTTGGCTGTGTCCTGGGTGACGTTTCCCCCGCATGTTGGCGACATTCCTCAAATTGAACGCGAACTCATTCGAGAGCTTAATCCCAGGTGGAACGAAAGTGGAGCCAAGAGGGACTCCGAATTCCAAACAGACGAGTGAACGCAGGTCGGATCTGAGCAGAGTCTCGTCACAGCCGGCGTAAAAGGGGCGTAAAAGGGACAGGACACGTTACTCCGGCCAATTCCCCATCGGCAACTCCTGCCTAGCCGCGGCATCCCGAAATTGCGGCTCGGCCCCCATGTGCTGAGCATGGAGACCGTGGCCATCGTGGAAGCGGGACTGGCGGCGGCGAATTTTGCCGCAGTGCCACCCGATCCGGTCCGTGGCTGGCGCGTTGACTTATTATTTTAAAGTTCATAATAATTAACGCTATAACATATAAAGACTATAATTAGATGTTTTAATATCATGCGCCGCAAATCCTCTTCAGCGCCGATCCCCGTCACGCGCGCGCTCTACAAGCTGGGTCATGACATTCGCGATGCCCGGCGGCGGCGGCGTATCCCTGTTGCGCTGATGGCCGAGCGGGCGTCCATCAGCCGCACCACGCTGAACAAGGTCGAGAAGGGCGATCCGGGAGTCTCGATGGGCGCCTACGTCACGGTGCTTTTCGCGCTAGGCATGACCGAGCGCATCGCCGCTGTGGCCGATCCCAGGCACGACATTCTCGGCCAGACGCTGGAAGAGGAGCGCTTGCCGCAGCGCATCCGGCTGACGCACAGGGAAAGGCCGGTTCGGCCAGCAACGGCGGACTGAGAGCAATGGAAAGACAAGTTTTCGTTTATCTCGACTTGCGTGGCACCCCGCAACTTGTTGGACGCCTGTGGGGGCGAATGCGCAAGGGCAAGGAAAGCGCCACCTTCGAGTACGACGAAACGTGGCTGAAGCAATCCGACCGCTTCACCATCGATCCCGGCCTGAAGATCGGTCCCGGCCCGTTCCACACAGCGCCGGACCAGCCCCTGTTCGGCGCCATCGGCGATTCCACCCCGGATCGTTGGGGCCGCGTCCTGATGCGTCGCGCGGAGCGCCGTCGTGCTGAACGCGCCGGTGAAACACCCCGCACGTTGTGGGAGCTCGACTACCTGCTCATGGTGGGCGACGAGGCGCGTCAGGGCGCGCTGCGCTTTGCCGAGCGTGATGGCGGACCCTTTCTCACTGAACACTCCGCTATGGCAACGCCGCCGCTGATCGAGCTGCCGCGACTGCTGTCCGCCGCGGAGCATGTTTTGAGCGACTCCGACAGTGATGAGGATCTGCGTCTTCTCTTGGCGCCGGGCTCGTCCTTGGGCGGGACCCGCCCCAAAGCGTCGATCCGCGACAGAGACGGCCAGTTGGCCATCGCGAAGTTTCCACACCGAGGGGACGAGATCAACGTGGTCTTATGGGAGGCCGTTGCCCTGACACTGGCGGCCAAAGCTGGGATCGCGGTTCCCATCTGGCGCGTTGAAGGCTTGGCCGGCAAGCCCGTTCTGCTCTTGCGCCGCTTCGACCGGACGGGCAAGGTGCGGTGGCCGTTTCTTTCTGCCATGAGCATGCTCGGCGCTAACGACCATGAGACGCGCAGCTATCTCGAATTTGTGGATGCGCTGCGCCAGTGCGGCGCGGCCCCGAAGGAAGACATGTGCGAGCTTTGGCGGCGTATCGTCTTTAGCATCCTGATTTCCAATACAGACGATCACCTGCGCAACCACGGCTTCCTCTGCGCCGGTCCCGACGGGTGGCGGCTGGCTCCAGCTTACGACCTCAATCCGGTGCCGAGCGACATCAAGCCGCGCATTCTCACAACCGCCATAGATCTCGAAAACAATACGGCATCGCTGGATCTGGCGCTGGAAGTGGCGGCGTATTTTGAGCTGGAGGTCAAAGCCGCCCGTGAGATCGCGGCCGAGGTCGGCCAGGCCGTGGCAACTTGGCGGAGTGAGGCGTCCCGCCTGGGCCTCACCGCATCCGAAATCGCCCGCATGTCCTCGGCCTTCGAGCACCAGGATCTTCAGGAGGCGCTCAAGTTGGGGTAGGCGCTCAGGTTGCGGCTCCAGTTTCTTTTACGCCCTTCAACGCCGCGCCGCCCGCGCTGCCGGATGGCGACAACCGGCCTTTCCCCCTGCTTTCGCTGCCCCTGTACCTGGTCGGCCAGGCGCGCCGCCTCTGCCGCGAATGTCTGGCTGACCAGGATTTGAACCTCCCCCAGCCGTAGGTCGGAATAGGCGGCGGCGCTTGCGGCCTACCATGCCCGCCATGCCGGACTTCGACGCCCAGCGACTCCGCCCCGCTGTTTATCACGACTGGCTGAACGGCATGCGCGGGGGCGAGAAATGCCTGGAGGCCGTCCTAGCGCTGTTTCCACGCGCCGAGGTTTTTACGCTCTTTTATGAACCGGAGAACGTGAGCGCTGCGCTGCGCCGCCATCCGGTCCACGAGCATCCCATCGCTAGCCTGCCGGGCGCGCGACGCCATTACCGCAAGCTGATTCCCCTGCTGCCGCTGGTGGTGGGCCATTGGCCGCGGCCCAGCGGCTTCGACTTCGTGCTGAGCATGAGCCACTGCGCGGCCAAGGGTTTTCGCACCGCCGGCCTGCCGCACCTGTGCTATTGCTTCACGCCCATGCGCTACGTGTGGGACCGCTACAGCGATTACTTCGAGCGGCCCGGGGCCGGCTTCGAGAGCCACCTGATGGCGCTGCTGCGCCGGCCGCTCCAGGCCTGGGACCGCGGAAGCTCCCGTTCCGTGGACCTCATGCTCACCAGCGCCAAGTTCGTGCAGCAACGCATCCGCCAGACTATCGCAAAGGAAAGCGCGGTGGTGCCGCCTTTCGCCGATCTCGAGTTCTTCACGCCGGACCCCGCGGTCCCCAAAGAGGATTTTTACCTCGTCGTCTCGTCCCTCGTGCCCTATAAAAAAGTGGAAATCGCCGTGCGTGCCTGCGCCAAGCTCGGGCGCAGGCTCGTGGTCGTGGGAGCGGGACCTGAGCGCGAACGCCTCGCGCGCGAGGCCGGTAGCCGGGCGGAGTTCCGGGGCTGGCTGCCGGACGAGGCCATCCGCGACCTCTACCGCCGCGCCCGCGCCTTTCTTTTTCCAGGCGTCGAGGACTTCGGCATCACGCCGCTCGAAGCCATGGCTTGCGGCACGCCGGTCCTGGCATACGGCGCGGGCGGCGCCTTAGAGACCGTGGTGGATTTGCGCTCTGACGCGGCTGGCGGCACCGGGCTTTTTTTTCACCGCCAGGACCCTGTTGCCCTCGCGGAAACGCTCAGCGACTTCGAGGCCATGCAGAGCAGCTTCCGGCCCGCCGCCCTGCGCGCGCAATCCGAGCGCTTCAGCCGCGCGCGCTTTCAGACCGGCGTGCTGCAAGCCGTCGAGCGCTTGCTGGCCGGGGGTGCGCCGCGCGCTTGAGTCGCAGCTTCCTTCTATCTGGGACCCGGTCGCTGAAGCATCGTCACGTCTGATGTTCTTGAAAAATGCGCCGGGCGCGCGGCGCCGTTCCCATTACGGGCGTTCGCGCTTTTTCCCGCCCTTCTCGTCCTCCGGAACCTCCTCTTTTTCCACCTCCGGGCTCGCGGGTTTCTTTTCTTCCACTTTTTCCTTTTTCGTCTGTTGCGCCGCCGGATCGGAGATGAGCAAGTCCCCTTCGACGGTGACCAGGACGTACTTGCCGGGGGGCACGCGCTTGCGGGCTTTTAGGGTACTCACCTCCACGTCCTTGCCCTCGCGCGGGGCCGTCAGCGTGTTCATATTATTGAGGATGATATCGCAGACTCCCTGGAACACGACCACTCCGGCCGAGGGCGTGCGCACCCGCAAGCGACCCTCCTGGCGGAGCATGGTGCGCATTCGCCCGGCGATAAGGAAGATTTCTGATCCCGCGCGCCCCTGCCCCAGATCATCGGCGCGCAGGGCGCTCTCGACGCCCACCTCCACCCGGGCGCCGTTCAGGAAACGCAATTGGGCCGAGCCCTGGGCCCCGGTGAGGATGCGCTCCCCTTCCAAAAGCGCCTCGCCGGGTTTGGCGGTTCTGGAAGGGCGGAACGGGGATTCGATCTCCACGACCCCGGAGGTCTTCTCGACCAACAGGGGCGCCGTGACCAACTCGTCCGCCCTGGCGCTGAAGGCCAGCAGCAGGAGGAACGCCGGGGGTAAGAACTTAGGACGCATCAGAAGCTGGTGGAGAGTTCCGCGAAGATCTGGTTGCTGGTGAAGTCGAAGTCGCCGAGGTTGGAATCCTGCTCGCCGCGGCGCAGGCCGACCTTGAGGTTGACGCTGTCCTTGCGGAATTTCCAGCCGGCGGAAAGCGCGTACTCCAGGGCGAAATCGCTGCGGTGTTTGCCGAGATAGTTCGCCTGGTTGCGGGTGGAGACGGCCAAGCCCGGAGTTATTTCCGTGCGGGCCGCTTCGACGCTCCACATGAGGTCCAGGCGATTTTGAAAATAATCGAGCTCCGGCGACCTACTGTAATTGCGCGAGCTGTTGAGGGCCGCGGTGAGGCGCGTCGGCAGCCCGCGCCACTTGCGCAGCGCGATGAAGAAGACGGACGCCTGGGGCACCGTGGTGTCCTTGTTGTTGCCGGCCAGGTCCAGCTCTTGTCCGCCCTGATAGTCGCGCAGCGAGAGGGCCGCCGCGGCCATGACCACATAGAGATCGGCGAAACGGCCCGCCTTGTGCGGGCGGCTCATGACCTCGAAGCGCGGAGTGAGGGTGGTGAAGCCCAAGGTTTTACTGCCCGAGCTGGTGCCTATCCAGTCGGCCCGGAAATCCAGAGAGGGGGTGAAGCTGGTGAAGCGCGAGGTTTCCTCGCGCGTCAGGGTGTCGGAAAGTTTGAGGCCCAGGCCTTGAGACTCGCGGCTCTTGAACTCGCGCTCGCGATAATCCAGCGAGTGCACATCGAGGTCCCAGACCACCTTCCCGTGCGGTTCCTCGCGCCGCGCCCAGCGCAGGCCGAGGTTGGAAGCGGCGGAACTGCCCTCTTTTCCGCTGGGGGCGTTATTGTTGTCGGGAAGCTGCGCGACATTGGAGTCGAACATCAACGCCTCGCGCAAGGACCCCGTGAAGTGGTTGCGGAAGCGGTCGCGCGGCAATTCGGCGCGCGCCACGAGATCGCGGAACCGCTCCTTGACGTAGAGCGTTTCCGCGGGGTCCGTGTTGTTGAGGTAAGCGTCGAGGCCCGCGAGTTCCGCGGAGAAGTGCCGCGCCGCGTTGCCAGAGTCGAGGAAGGCGCTCGAAGAGGGTGGCAACAACCCCGGTTCCGTGCTGCGCGCGAGCATCAGCTTTTCCATGAGGACCAGTTCCTTGCCCTCCGCCGCCAGGCGATCTCGCTTCCTGAAATCGCCGTAGTAGTCGAGGAGGCCCTGGAGCAGGGCCTCGGGACCTTGCGCGGGGGGAGCCATGGGCGCTGCCGGCTCCAGGGCCTGTTTGAGGGGGCGGCTGTGCGGCGCGGGATGCGACAGTTTGCGCGGTAGGTAAGCCTTGAGCGTGCGGCCATCGCGGTCGAGGGTGGCGTCGAGCACAAGGGAGATGCGCAGCGGCGTCGGCATCAGGACCTCGGGTGCGCGCCGTGGCGGACCTTCGGGGGCCAGCATCCGGGCGGCGCTCATTTCACGCCACGAAAGCAATGGCGCGGGTGGTCTTGGCGCGGGAACGCCGGCCGCGGATGCGGACGTCGCCAGGGATCCAGCCCGCCAGCGCGCCAATTCGGCGCTGCCAAGCTCCCCTTCCCGGCGCGCCAATTCGCGCTCGAGGACGTTGCCTGAAATCAGCAGCGGGAATTGCCGCGGCCCGATTTCATAGGCCGTCCCCAAGGGAACCGGCGTGAAGGCCGCTTCCGATCTCCTTGGAAGCGGTGGACCCGAGGGGACGGGCTCCGCGACTTCGGCCTCCCCTGTAGAGCGCTGGCGCCACGAACCGGAGGGCGTCCCGGAGTCGCGCCGCTGGCGCAGGGGCTCGGCAGGCTGTTCGGGTTGCTCGTGCTCCTCCAGCGCGCGCAGCCGCAGGGCCAACGCGCCATCCTTGGTCAGGCGCTTAGGCCGTCGGGGCGCTGGGGATGGGGCGGGTGCGGCGGGCGGTGCCACGGGCTGCAAAAATGCTGACTCGGCATTTCCAGAAATTTCGGCCTCTCCCTCGAAACGCAGCGGCACCCGATAGCCCGACACACTTCCCCTGCGCTTTACCGGCAACGCTTCTTGGCTTACGTGTGACCCCCCTTCCGGCCCAGAGCCAGGAACCTCTGGGGCCGGAGCCGCGGCGGCGGGTCTTTCCCGGCGCACAGCTTCCGGTCTGGAGGCCGTTGAAGCAGGTGCGGGGGGAATACTGGCGGACGGACGCACGGGTTTCTTTCCTGTAGG
The DNA here is from genome assembly GCA_023261545.1 of bacterium. Classification (GTDB taxonomy): domain Bacteria; phylum Planctomycetota; class JADGBV01; order JADGBV01; family JADGBV01; genus JAHFOS01. Next base: position 13,938 of record JAHFOS010000069.1, on the reverse strand, counting down.
CGCGGGGGCAGCGTCGGGAACCGCCAGAGATGATGGCGTGGCCGCGGCCCGGGAGGAGCCCTTCCAGAGCTCGAAGATATCATCGCGCCGCTTCTGCGCACGCTCCATGAGATCGGCCTTGGGCTGCTTGACGCTGTGCAGCAGATAGAGGACCTCCTCCATGGTGTTGAGCGCCCGGCTGATATCCCCGGTGGCGAGCTGGCGTTCCGCCAGGTCCAGGCCCTCCTGCGCCGATTTTTCCACGAGCGCGGGCGTTTCGCCGTCCTCTCCGGGCAGCGTGGAGATGAGCAGCACCACGGCGACCCCCAGGATCTTCAGCAGGAAGCGGCTAGCACGGAGCTTCATTTCAACTCCACAAGCGCCGGGGATAGACCCCCGCTTCCGTGAGGCGACGAAACGACTCCGTGGCCTGCGACTTGTCTTCGCGGTAAGTCACCCCGAACCACTTCTCGGAGGTGGGCAAGGCTCGAACACGGCCGCGACCCGTGCGAATGGCGCTGTCCACGACGGTGGAAATGAAGAATTCCGCCTTGGGGTTCGCGCCTTCGTCCGCGAGGAAACCGCGAAAATCCTCCTCCAGGGTGGCAAAGATGCGCGGGGTGAAGCCCCACATATTCATGGAAACCGGCGTGTCGGGTGAGAGCTCGCGCTCCGCGCCGCTGACGTCCTTGGAGATGACTTTTCCGGCAACGGGACGGATGGCGGTGTGCTCGCGCACTGCGGCGAGATACCCATCCCGCACGGTGCATACGCCGCGGCTCACGGTGCCATGCTCGCTCAGCGTGTTGCCGAGGTTGAAGGCCACGAAGGCGTAATCCATGCCATCCGCGGGACAGCGGCGCAAATATTCGTTCATGACGCGGAAAGAGCCTGGTCCGTAGTAATCGTCGGCGTTGATCATCGCGAACGGCTCCTGCACCGCCTCGCGCGCCACTAGGACGGCGTGGCCCGTGCCCCAGGGTTTGGCGCGGCCCGTGGGAACGGCGCAGCCGGTGGGGAGCGCGTCCAGGTCCTGATGCACGTGGTGGACCTCCATCCGGTTTTCATAGCGGCCCGAGAGCTTCTGGCGAAAGAGGTCGGCGAAGTCCTTGCGGATGACGAAGACCACCTTTTCAAAACCGGCGCGCAAACCGTCGTAAACCAGGTAATCCAGCAGAAACTCGCCCTCCGGTCCGACGGGCTCCATCTGCTTGAGACCGCCGAAACGGGAACCAATCCCGGCGGCGAGGACGAGCAGGGTGGGCAAACGCTTTCTCCGGAAAACGCGCATCTTAACGGCCTGCGGCGGCTGAAAATACTGACGTGTACATCCGGCTTGGAGCGGGGCCGTTGACGGCTAGAATAGCCCACCTTCGTGAAAAGCACCGCTGTTTCCAAGCTGACCGTGCCCGCGGACCGCAAGGGCCCGCGCTGGTGGGGCGTCCCCCCGCAACGCGCCGGAATTCTGGCTTTCGGCGCCCACCCCGACGACGTTGAGATCCACGCTGGCGGCACGCTGGCCAAGTACGCCAGAATGGGGCGCGCCGTCGTGGTTGTAGATGCCACGGAGGGGGAGCTGGCCACCAACGGCAGCCCCGTCGAGCGCCGCCGCGAATGCGCGCGCGCCTCGCGGCTTCTGGGCCTGGCGGCTCGAGCGAACCTCGGCTTCCCCGATGGCGGCCTCGGCCAGGACGAGGATCTCGTGCCCCGGATCGTGGACCTGCTGCGCCAGTTGCGGCCGCGCGTGGTGCTGGCGAGCACGACCAGCACGCGCCATCCCGATCACGCCGCTTTGGGAAACGCCGTGCGCGAAGCTTTGTTCTTCATGGCCCTGCCCCGTTACCGCACGGCCCACGCGGCTGCGCCCCGACCCGAGGCCTTCTACCAGTACCTGGAAGTCTCGGAGGTTGCCCCCACTCTGTTAGTGGACGTGAGCGCGACTTATAGCTTGAAGTGCCGCGCCATCGCGAGCTACACCAGCCAGTTCGCCGGCGGTCATGGCCGCAAGCGCACCTTCATCAACTCGGGCTTTCTTGAGCTGCTGCAGGATCGCAACCGCCGCTTCGGCCTCTTAGCCGGGGTGCGCCACGCCGAGCCGTTTCTAGCGGATCATCCGCCACTGGTGGACATCCTCGCCGCCAAGACACCCTCTTCGCATTCATCAAAAGGCAAATCATGAGCGATCCGCAACACCAGGCCCCCGTCCAGTTTTCAGGGATCTTGCCAAAGGTTTTCCGGGAAGTCCAGGGTCCCGCCGCGCGCGCGGCGGTGGTGGCCCTGGAAACCCTGGGTCCTCACGCGCGGGTCGTCGAGCTCGCGGTGGTGTTGCTCGAAGTGGAAAAAAGCGAGCGCCGCTTCACGAAAACCCTGGAGACCCACCACGGGTTCCAAGACCCGCACGAGCCGCTGTCCCCGGACTTCACGGCGGCTACCGGGATCGCCGCTGAGATGCTGGCGGGAAAAAGCCTTGACCTCGCCGCCTTGAGAGCGGCCTTGCTCCAGGCGGACTGGATCATCGCCTACAACGCGGGCCGGGTGCGCCCGCCGCTGCAGGCCCTCATCCCCGAGCTCGACGCCAAGGTTTTTGCCTGTGCGCGCAACCAGATCGAATGGCCCGCCAAAGGTTTCGCCTGCCGTGATTTGCGGCATCTCGCCTTCGATCACGGCTGGTTCTTCACAGGCTCTCGCGCCGATATCCAGGCCGCGGCCCTGGCCAAACTTCTGGACGAGCCCGACCGGCACGCGGGCCGGGCCTACCTCGAAGAACTCCTGAGCCGCGCCGACGAGCCGCTCATCAACGTGGAGGCCGACGCCGACCCGCGCGACCGCCACATGCTGCGCGAAGAGCATTTCGTCTGGTCCAGAAACAAAGGCGTGTGGGAACGCAGCATGGGCCCCAGCACCCTGCGCCGCGTGCTCGCCAACCTGAAATCCAGAGGCTTCGACGGCCGCATCATGGAGCGCGAACAGCTCCCCGCCTCAGAACGCTTCAAAGGATCGCGCCACGGGAAAGGGTGATCGGCGGCCAGCGGTCCGGCTGCTTCGAGGAAACCATCAAACCCAATCTTCGCATTTTTGGATCTGTTGAACGTTTGCCCCCTACCTCTGCGAGAGCCTTCCGAGGGCGAAGAAAATATAGAACGCCCCGGCGATGAGCACCACCGTGGCGCCGGCGGGCAAGTCCAGCGGGTAAGCGATGGCGAGGCCCAGCAGCGTGAACAGCGCTCCCAGCACCGTGGCCAGCGCCATCATGCCGCTCAGGCTGGTGGTCCAGCGCGAGGCGATGGCGGCGGGGATGGTGAGCAGCGCCATGGCGAGAATAACGCCCACCACCTGCACCAGCAGCACCACGGTGAGTGCCACCAGGCACAGCAGGAACATATACACCGCGCGCGTGCTCACGCCCTGGATGCGCGCGAACTCCTCGTCGTAGCACACCGCCATGAAGCGCCGGTAGAAGGCGAAGACGCTCACCAGGATGAAGACATCGAAGGCGGCCATGGCCTTCAAGTCCGCGCCGGAGACCAGCAGGATGTTGCCGAAGATGTAGCTGAAGAGATCGGCGGCGTAGCCCGGCGTCTTGTAGATGAACAGCACGCCGACGGCCATGCCCACCGTCCACACCGAGGCGATGAGCGTGTCCTCGCTCTCGCGCGTGCGCTGGTGCAGCCAGCCGATGACGAGCGCCACCAGCACCGCCGAGATGGCCGCGCCCCACAGCGGCGAGCCGTGGAAGAACACCGCGCAGCCCATGCCGGCCAGCACCGCGTGCGAGATGCCTCCGGCGATGAAGGAGATGCGGCGAATAACCACGTAGGCGCCCATGATCCCGCAGGCCAGGCTGGCCAGCAACCCCGCCAGCGCGGCCTGGCGCATGAAGCCGCTCATGAGCATGCTTTCGAGCACCGTGGGCATGTTCAGTGCGGGGACGCGCCGTGGTCGTGGATCACCAGGTCGAGCTTGCGGCGGTAGGTGTTCTCGATGACTTCGCCGGTGAGCCCGGCGGTGGTGTGGCAGGCCAGGTGCACGTTGACGCAGGCCACGCGGTTCACGTGGGCGCTCACGAAGCCCAGGTCGTGGGAGACCATGAGGATGGTGACTTCGCGCCCGAGGTCCTTCAGCAGATCCAGGATCTCGCCCTCGGCCTTGGGATCCACGTTGGCGGTGGGCTCGTCGAGCAGCAGCAATTCGGGCCGGCTCACCAGCGCGCGGCCGATGAGCACGCGCTGGCGTTGCCCTCCCGACAACCCGTCCATGCGCCGGCCCGCGAGCTCGCCGATGCCCAGGCGTTCCAGGATGGCCCGCGCCTGCCCGCGTTCCCCGCGACCGAAGGGGCCGAAGCGCCGCCCGCAGCCCAGGAGCCCCATCATCACCACCTCCTGCGCGCTCACCGGAAAGTGTTCGGGAGTCTCGTGGTGCTGAGGCACCCAGCCCACGCGCGTGCTGCCCGGAGTCGGGGCGACGCCGAAAACACGGATGCGCCCCTCCCGGGGCTGCAGCAACCCGAGGATGAGCTTCAGCAGTGTCGTTTTGCCACCGCCGTTGGGACCGATGAGGCCCACGAAATCCCCGGGCTCGACGCGGATGCACACATCCTCCAAGACGGGCTGATCCCCGTAGGAGAAGCCGAGGTGTTCGATTTCAATCATTTTGGTAACTGCTCAGGCTTTTATCCCCTCTCCCTTCGGGAGAGGGCAGGGTGAGGGGGATGCACCGCCAGTAAAATGCCTTTTCAAGCGCGTCACTCGTAATTTTTCGCCTCTTGGTTTTCACGATGCGGAGGCCCCCTCACCCCGACCTCTCTCGAAGGGAGAGGGAGGATCGAAGAGGCCTGGGCTGTTACTCATTTTGAATCGGCATCGTTGAGCGCCTGCGCGGCGGCGCGCAGCGCGGCGCGAAAATCGGGATCCAGCTCATCCAGCAGCACCAGCTTGGCGCCGATTTCCAGCGCCAAACGCTCGGCGCTGGCGCTGGGGTACTGCTTTTGGAGGAAGACGGCGCGCACCTTCTCGGCGCGGGCGCGCTCCACCAGTTCCGTGAAGCGGCGCGCGCTCGGCTCCTTGCCTTCGTGCTCCACGGCCACCTGTTCGAGTTCGAAGTCGGCGGCGAAATAACTCCAGGCCGGGTGATAGACGAAGAACTTGCGGCTCTTGAGCGGTTCGAGCTGCGCCTTGAGCTCGGCTTCAAGGTCGCGCATCTCGCCCTCGAAGCGGCGCGCCTTGGCGGCTATTTCTTCCGCCTGGCCGGGAAGGATTTTCGCCAACTCCGCGCCAACGCGCCGCGCCTGCGCCGCGAGCCGGCGCGGGGAAAGCCAGATGTGCGGGTCGGCGGCCAGCTTGCCGTCCTCCACGCTTCCCGCCTCCTCCGAGTGCGCATCCCCGTGATCGTGTTCCGCGATAAGCTCCAGGCCCGCGCGCAAGTCCACGACGCGCAAGCGCGGATTGAGCGAGCGTATTTTGTCGAGGTAGAGCCGCTCGATGCCGAGGCCGGTGCTGAAATAGAGCGCGGCCTTTTCGAGCAGCGTTATCTGCGAGGGCAGCGGCTCATAAGAATGAGGATTGAAACCCGGGCGCACCATGCACTCGACGCGCACCGCGTCCCCGGCCAAGAGTTCCACCAGGAATTTGTGAGGCGGCACGCTGGCAAAGATCACGGGGAGCTCCGGCGGCGCGGCCAAGCCTCTTGTGCTCACGGCGATCAGCGGGAGCAGCAGGGCAAAACCCAAGAAAAAAAGGCGTGAACGGAAGTGACGCATGGAAGGGGCCCGGCAGTATAGCCCGCGCTCGGCCTCCAAAACCGCGGGGATCAAAGGCCTGGGAACTTCAATGCCGACGAAATTCCAGGCCTTCCCTCACCCCAGCCCTCTCCCAGAGGGAGAGGGTGAACGGCTGGCTGTCGCCGCGGGGATCAGTAAGTCCTGAGCTCTCCCGAACCGATGAATTCTTCGAGGACCGTGAGCTGGGACACGTCACCGCTGCGCTGGGCGATATGCTTGATGTTCACCAGCACGCGGTTCAGGATGGCCTCGTTGTCGCAGGGAGAGAGCAATTGCGGGTGGAAGAAGATGCCGCGGCTGTGCAGGTACTGCACGCACTCCTCCTTCGTGACCTCGCGCCCGCCATCGAAGCAATCGAAGAAGCGGATGCCCTTGGGTCCCTGGAAGTAGCCGACGATGAAGTGCAGCGGCAGGCCGATGCCGTAGAGGGGCAGCCCCGCCTCCTCGGCGAGGATAACGGCCAGGATGCTGAGCGTCACCGGCAGGCCGCGTTTGTGCTCCAGCACGCGGTGGATGAAGCAGTTGTCGAGCGAGTAGTAATCCTCGGCGTTGCCGACGAAGCGGTCCTTGCCGAAAAGGAAGGCCATGAGGTTCAGCACCTTGTCGTCGCGCGGCGCCCCCTCGGGCAACTGGTTGAACCATCCGTCCGCGAGCCCGTCGAGCCCGCGCAACACCTCGATGCGGCTCGTCCGGGATTCCTGGTCGAGCAGGCTGATGGCGGCCATGCCGTCCCGCAATCCGTAAGACAGTTGCTCCTTCATGATGCTCCAGTGCGTCGCTGGATCCGCGCTGCCGCCCAGGCCCAGGATGAGGAGCAGCCGCTCGCGGACCAGCGGATCAACCTCGACCTTCAAGTGGTCTTCGAGGTGCGGCCGAAGACCCGGCAGGCCATCCTCTATTCGGGTCGCCACCCGGTTGCGCACGCGGGCGGAGCGGTCCCCGAGCAGACTGATGAGCGATTCGATCTCGCGCGATGGCATCATTCCCAGACCCCGAGTCACGCTGGGTATTATACCGGATTCCCTTGAGTTTCAAAGTCCTCGGGGGCACCCGGCTTTCGCGTCCACGACGCTTTAGAAGGGGACGCCCTTATCCGTGAACCGCTATCATCCCGGCGCGGACTTTCCTATTCGGGAGCGCACCACAGCGGGCCGGGATTCTGGGCGAGCATGGTGAAGTATTCGTAGGTGGCTATCGTCACGACGTGTCCATCAAAATGCCCCAGGACGGCGATATCAATATGCCGCTGGCCGATGGCCTGGGCGACCTCCCAGGGATAACTGGAGCCGTCGTTCCAGAGCATGGGCGTATCGGGCACGTCGTCAAGCTCGAAGAAGAGTACATCGGAGGCATTGAACTGTTCGAGGCGATGGGAGAGATCGCTGACCCCATAGGAATTGACGGCGCCGTTCATCATGTAACTCGTCAGCTTGTTGGTGCCCACGTCGGGCTCATTGTCGCGCGGACAGTGATAGATCGCACGGGTGTTCAAATAAGGCCAAAAAAGACCGGTTTCCACGTGTCCGGGAGCGGAATTATTGGGAAACTTGTACAACCAACCCGCCTTATGGTCGTACCACTCCAGCCATCCCCAGTTTGAGAAGGCCAGCCTGTCGTTGAAATCATCCACATAGGTCGTATCGGCCAGGACGAGCTGCCGCATGCTGTTGGCGCACACGACCAGGTTGGCGACTTCGTTGGACTTGCGGTAAGCCGGCAGCAGCAAGGAAAGCAGGATGGCGATGATGGCCACGACCACCAGCATTTCGATGAGCGTGAAATAATGTAGGGCCTTGCGGTGCCGGCGGGTCATTTCACCCTCTTGTCACACAAACCTAACCCGGCCTTATTTTTCACAAGGACGGACTCCTGCAATGTTTTTCCAGCGCCGGTGACCGAATTGATGGTTCAATGACAAGGAGCGCCGTTCCTAAGCCATGGCCGGATGGGTGATGGGCGCCAGCAGGCGCTGGGTCAGATGGTCCAGGTAAGCGCCGCGGTCCCGCCACGTCATGGCGCAGCGGATGGGTTTGCCCTGCTTTTTGACGGCGGTGAATCCGTCGCTGGTGATACCGAGTTGCAGCGTTTCCATGTTGACGAACTCCTCCGCGTAGGCGAGATAGACGGCTACGGTGTCAAAGAGCACCGTGCTTTTCTGGCCGGGATCGGGAGAGTTCGCCTGGTTTTTGCTCCAGACGCGGTAGTTCGCGAAGACCGCCTGCAGCAGTGCATCGTCGTGGCCGAGGAGCCGCTGGTAGCGCTCGCCTTCCAGCACGATATCCCCGCAGGTATCTACGGGAGTGAGGGTCATCTCCCACGGGGCTGAGAACACGACGGCCGCGGAGGCCACATCCTGGGCGACGTTGTACTCCGCGACGGGCGTCGCCGATCCCGCATAGCCGACGCGGATGCTGCCCTGCATGCCCACGAAACGGGCGCGCTGGGTGATGCGCGGTTCCCGAAGCAAGGCGGCGCGGAGGTTCGTGAGGGGTCCGATGCTGAGGATGGTCACGGGTTCTGGGCTGCTCATGACCGTGTCTATCAGCGCTTGGACACCATCATGGGATACAGGGCCTGGATAGCGGCTCAATCCGTAATCCGCCACCCATGGCAACTGATGTCTCCCGGGAGCATGATCTTGCTCCGCCTTGACGCCGACAGCTACGGGGACGTCCGAGCGCCCTGCAATTTCCAGCAGCCGCGCGACGAGGCGCGCGCGGTATTCGGTGTCTCCGTCGGCCGTGGTGACCAGCCGCAGATCCAGCTCCGGGCTCTTCAGCAACATGGCCAGAGCCCAGGTGTCATCAATGTCGGTGCCGATATCGGTGTCGAGGATCACGGGAATGGCGGACATGGTTTCTCCTTGCGGGGTTGAGAATTATTTGAAGCACACGGCGGAACCGATCTGGTTCCAGGCGCTGCCGTAAGGGTGGAGTTCGTTGCGCTGGCGCGGAAGGGTATAGGTGTTCCCGTCGGTGCGCACCGTCGCGGAGCGCTGGCCGCTCACCAGCGTTCCGGTGTCGGGAAAGACGTGGTCGGCGAGCTGGTAGGCGTCGGCGGCGCGGTATTGGAAAACGAGCGCGCGCCGGGGCCGGCCGGAACGGTTGGCGTCGGATCCGTGCAGGGTGAGGCAGTGGTGCAGCGAAACGTCGCCCGGGGCGAGGCGGAGGTGCACCGCGTCTTCGGGACGCCAGCGGCGCGTGTCGGTGCAGCGACCGGAAAAATAACCATCCTCGGACCTGTGGTCCAACAAGCCCCAGTCATGGCTGCCGGGCACCATGCGCAGGCAACTGTTGTCGGGACTCATGTCGTCCAGGGCGATCATGATGGCCACGAGATCGGTGTTGGTATGGGGAAAATAGGCGAAATCCTGGTGCATGGGATAGCCGCCCTGTCCGGCCAGAGGTGGAGCGGTCGCGATTTTGGAGTGCTGGAGCTCGATGTCCGTTCCCAGGAGCGGGCGGAGGCAGGCGATCAGCCGCGGGTCGCGGGCCAGTTCGCTGAAGCGGGTGTGGGCGAGGGACAGTGAAAGCAGGTGCACCTGACGCATCCCGTAACCGTCGCGTTTCAGCCCCTCCATGGCGCCTTCCTCAAGCGCCTGCTCCCACCCGCGCAGCTCCTCGGGGGCGAAAAGGCCCTGCTTGACCAGGAAGCCCTGCCGCCTGAAGTTTGCGCGTTCCGCCGCGCTGAGTTCGACGCTTTCCATGGTGGTCACGCTGATCCCTCCTCTTGTCTTTCCTATGACTTGGGTGATAATAGAATTATTTTTACCGCCTAACAATGGATTAATGAACGAAGTAATAGCACAATCAGATGGTTCGCGCCCAGGCCTGAAACCCGGCGCGACCGTCACCGGACTGCCCAGGCTGTTTTCCTGCGGGCGTTTCGACGCCGAGCGCAGCGTGGCCTATCACACGCATCCTGGCACCGAGCTGGTCCTGGTCACCAGGGGACGCTGTGCCGTCTCGCTCCAGGAAGACACCACCCTGGAGGGTGAAACGGGCACGCTCTTCGTGCTGCCGCGTGAGGTTCCGCATTCCCAGGACAGCGTGGGCGGGCGGACGGCGACCACCTACGTCGCTTTTGACGCCTACCCTTATCACTTTGATGAATCGCCGCGGACGATCTCCACGCGCGCGGAACCGAACCTCGCGCTATGGCTGGAAAACCTCGTGGAACTCGCGGGACGCTCGCCCCCGTCCAGGGCGACGGGAGGTCTGCTCGTGGCGCTGCTGGAAAGGATCAACGAGCTTGAGGCGCAGGAGACGGCCCGGGCGATCCTCCATCCACGCCTCGCGCAAGCCGTGCAGCTCCTCGAGGAGGATTTGGCGCGCGCCTGGAGCGTGGCGTCCCTGGCGCGCGCGGTGCACCTGAGCGCGAGCCACCTCACCGCGCTGTTCCGCCGCCGCTTCGGATGCGGGCCGCTGCGCTACCAGATCCGCTTGCGCATGGACCGCGCCCGCGCGCTGCTGCTGAGCCCCTACCCCACGGTCCGCGAAGTGGCACGGGCCTGCGGTTATGAGGATGAGAACTATTTCACCCGCCACTTTCGCAAGTTCACGGGCCAGCCGCCCCGCGCCTGGCGGGGGCGAAAGGACTGATCGCGCGGATATTTCTGCTCCTGAGAAAAGCGACTTCACCGCGCCTTGTGCCAAGGCGCGTTACCCTGTCACCGCGCTAAAGTTCCTTCAAATAGGGAATGGAGTCGGCGGCGCCCGCTCGCGTCACGCAGAGCGTGGCGGCGCGGACGGCGCGCCGCAGGTTTTCCTCCGCATCCAGCCCCTGAGCCCATCCGGCCAGGTAATAGCCGATCAGTGTGTCTCCGGCGGCGGTGGTGTCCACAGCCCGCACCTTTTGCGCTGGGACGCGCAGGCGGCCCCGCGGCCCGTTGGCCATGGCGCCCTCGGCTCCAAGCGTGAGGATGATTTCCGTATCCTTGAAGCGCCCGCGCAGCGCGTCCAGGATCCCTTCAGCGCTGGTTTCTCCAGAAAGTTCCTGTCCCTCGATCTCGTTCACGAAAAGAACATCCACGGCCTCCAGGGGATAACCGGGCACTCCGGGGTCCATGGGCGCGGGATTGAGGGCCAGCTTGAGACCGCGGGAGCGGGCGGCCTGGAGGATGTGGCCCACGAGGTTGACTTCGTTTTGCAGTAGGACCAGGTCCCCGGGGGCAAAGGCCGCCAGCGTCTTGGAGATTCCCTGCTCGTCCAGGCAGCGGTTGGCACCGCCATAGAGAACGATGGCGTTTTCCCCCTCGCGGTTCACCTGGATGATGGCGTGTCCCGTTGGGTTTTTGATGGTTGCGATCCAGCGCGTATCCACCCCGGAGCCGCGCAGGCTTTCCAGTAGCGGCGCCCCTTCCGCGCCGACGCGTCCGGCGTGAAAGACAGCGGCGCCCGCACGGGCCAAGGCGATGGACTGATTGTGCCCCTTGCCGCCACAGAAAAGGCGGTAAGCGCCGCTGGACAGGGTTTCTCCGGGACGGACGAAATGGTCCACCTGGTAAACGTGATCGAGGTTGAGGGAGCCGAAGTTGAGGATATTCATTTTTCGGGGACGATGGCTGACCCGCCGCCAAGCGCAGCCAGCCTGAAGGGCGTGCGCGTCAAGAGGCCGCGATTCTAGAGCAAGGCGATCCGAAACAAGGCCGCGCGCTCCCCGGGCCGCCCGGCGACGGATCATGTTTTCATGCTATTTTTTCGTCCATGGCTCCCGTTGAGCGGATTCATTAGTTCTATTATCCGCCTAGAGGGCCATCCCTTGCAAAGGGATCGCGACCGCGAGGATTTGGCGCACTCGATCATCACGGACCCGTCGGGCCGCAACGCCGTTAAACTTTGGAAAAATTTATTACTTCTGGCGGGAGGAGGGAAAGCCTCGCGCGCGCGCGTTTTTTCCTGGGCGCCATGGGATTGCTGGTCCTGCTCCTGGCCGAAGCCGTTGGCGTCGAAGGTGGCCAGTCCTATTTCATCCAGGATCCCCAGTCCGAGGGTCGCCGGCTCGAATTTCGTGAATTGTGTCAAGGCGAGGCCAGTGGTGAGAGTTTGCGTAAAGCCGCCAAGCTCATCCTTGACCACGGGCGCCAGAACCTTGAGGAGGACGGCAAGCTGCGCTGCTTGAGGATGGCTTTCCTCGACGAGCTCAAGCTCCATGAGGCCTTCCGCGCCGCGCTGAGCGCGCACGCCGCGGAGCTGCTTCAGTCCCACTTCGCGACGGCGGGGGATCTGGAAAGCTGGAGCCTGGAACTGGGGGCCTTTGAAGGCCTGGTGGAAACGCGCGCCTACCGGCTGCGGCTCTTGGATGAATTCCTGGACCGCGGCGATTGGCTCAGGGCCAAGGATCAGGCCCTGATGATCCTGGGCAAATCCGAGGACGCCTTCGCCCGGGCCAAGCTGATGCGCCTGCAAGTCCTGCTGGGGGAGGTGACCACGGATCCCAACACGACCGCGTCCATCCGCTTCAAGGGCGAGTCCATGACCCTGCAAGAGTCCCAGCGGCGTTTGAGCCCAGGTGTGATCCGTCCGGAAGCGGGCGACCCCGGGAAATACATCGCCTCCCTGCTGTTGCCGCCGCTCGCCAGTGCGTTCTCCTTCCAGCCGCTGGAGCCCCGCGCGCACGGGCGGCACCTGGCTTTGACGGCGCCGGGATTTTTAACCCTCCTGGAGGCGGAAAACGGCAAGCCGATCCTGGACCTGCGCGACTCCCCGGGCGCCTTTCTCGATGCCAGCCATGACACCACCCCCTCCTACGGCGCCGCGCTGCTTCCCCAGGGCGCGATACGTTTCCTCCCGCGCGCGAAAGGCCTGGTCGGTCTTTGCGCCACGGGCTGGGACGGACGGCCTCTTTGGAGCACCCAGGACCACGCCTCCTCGGACCGCTGGACCGTCTGCGGCACTCCGCGCGTCGCCGGAGGGTCCTGTTACGTCACGGTGATGGAGGCCAAAGAGGCGGAAGAGGCCATCCTGGGGCTCGCCAGTTTCAACCCAGGCACGGGCGTCCTTCAGGAAGTGACCTCCCTGCAATCCAGTTTGCTCGGACGCGAGCAGCTCAGGATGGCGGGGGCCCTGGACGACGACGGCGAGCGACTTTTCGGCATCCTGGACACGGGCCTCGCCTTCGCCTGGGACCTGCACACGCGCCACCTGCTATTTGCCCTGGACCTCGCCCCGCTCCCCTCCGCGGGCGCGCCCGTCCAACCCGCCCCCGTGCCCAGCCTGGTGCAGGCCGGCTTGAATTTCGCCGCCTTCTACGTTCCGCGCAACGGCGATCTGCACGTCCTGGAATCGGGGACGGGCCGCACGCTCTGGTCGCGGCATATTCCCGGCATCCGCCACATCCACAGTCGCGGCGACAGCCATGTCTTTATTTTTTCCGCGGAGCCCACGGAAGCCAAGGATTCCTACCTAGGCGCCCTGGACCTCGCTTCCGGAAAAGAACTGTGGCATCAGCCCTTGCAGAACGCGCGCGTCACGGGTGAAGGCGCCACCACCGGCGCACGGGCCGTCATTCCCACGACCCGGGGTCTTGAGCTGCTGGACGCCGCCACGGGAAAAATCACGCGTACCCAGGCCTTCCCCACCATCGTGGACAAGGTGCGCGCCGCCGCCGGCCGCTGGCTCGTTTTTTCCGGACGTTATCTCCATGTCTTGGCCAACGAGGGCGTCCTTGACCCCGGCGCCATCGCGCCACCGGCCAGCGCCGAGGCCGCGCCGCCAGCGCCAGCACCCGCGCCCGCCAGCGACGATGGGTCCGATCTCATGCCCGAGCGATCCGTCGTCTGTCCTTGCGACATACCCAAGGGCGACGATGAGGCCATGGGCTTCTGGCGCTCCGCGCGGCTCTACTTGAGCGTGCGGCCCCGCCACCACATCCTGCAAAACGGGGACTTCCTGTGTCTGCTGCGGGAGGGTAGCAGCGCCGCGGACGGAAGCCGCGTTTTCCCCGATCTCCTCTGGGCCATGCGCCGGCCCAACGCCTGCGTGGTAGGTGACCGCATCCTGGTGTACGACGCCAACCGCCTGGAGGTCATGGACGCGTTGTCGTTGCGGCCCCTCTACGGTTACGACCCCCGCGGGGAAGGCCGCGCGATCCTGAACGCCGTGATGAACGCCCAGACCACCGTGGTCATGCTCACGGGCGAAACGGCGAATGGGCCACTGGAGGCCCAGGTGCTGGAAGCCGCG
>JAHFOS010000214.1 GCA_023261545.1 bacterium | reverse complement strand
GGCGAGCAGGCCGAGGCTCACGCCCCCGCCGATCCAGCACATGAGCCACAGCGGATCGTCGTAGGCAAAGAGCGAGTCCCAGGGCGACATGGCGCGGAAAAGGTAGAGGTGGGCGAACCAGCACAGGGCCTGCATCCACAGGAGTTGCAGCCCCAGAGCAATTTGCTTGGCCAGCAGCAGTTTGAAGAAGCCGCCGCCCTGGACGCGGTGCAGCAGGAACATCCCCTGGTCGCGGTCCCTGTTGAAGACGCCGATGGCGAGCGGCGACACCATGGAGGGGGCGACAATCATGCCCCAGGCCTGCAACCAGGGCAGCGCGTATTGCCGCAGCAGCGCCTCGGGGCCGCTGCGCAGGAGGCGATCCAGGTTGTCGGCCAGCGCGGAGCCGGCATCGGCCATGCCGGGAAGGGAGAGGCCGGAATCAAAAATTTGTCTGCCGCCAAACATGCGATACAGCCCAGAAAAACCGTTCCACAGGGTGCCGAAGCTGGTGAGGTCCACCCCCCCGGCCCACAGGGTAAACTGCGGGAAGCAGGAGAAGAAGACCATCAGCGGCGGCAAGCACCACCACAGGGAAGGCGAGCGCAGCCACCACAGCAGCTCGCGGGTGATGAGGCCGCCTAGTCGCATGGCCGGAGTTCCAGGATTTTGGGTTTGAGCTCCGCGTAGAATTCGGGCTCGTGATCCGCCACGATGGCGGCTAGGCCCGCGCCCAGCGCCTGTCCCAGGCGCTCGCGCAGCACGCCGCGGTATTCGCGGTCCAGCCCTTGGAGCGGTTCGTCGAGCAGCAGCAGGCCCGCCCCGCGCTTGGCGAAAGCGCGCGCCAGAGTGACGCGCTTGCGCTGGCCCGAGCTCAGGGCCTCCGCCGGCAGTTTCGCGAGCGGAGACAGACCCCAGCGCGAAAGTTCGCGTTCCGCCGCGGCGGCGTCCCCGGCCCAGCAATGCACGTTGGCGCGCACGCTCAGGAACTCATCGAGCCCGCGGCCCGCCGGGGCGAAGGCCACTCCCGATTTGTCCATGAGGCGGTGGAGGCGCCCCGCGCTCGGCTTGAGCACACCGCCGAGGGTCCACAGCAGCATGGTCTTGCCCGACCCGTTGGGTCCGGTGAGCAAGAGCAGGCCGCCGCGTTCCACTTCGAAGGCAATGCCTTCAAAAATCCGCCGTCCCCTTATCTTCTTGGACAGGTTTTGAGCTGAGAGGATGGCCATGGCGCGCGTTTCCGGCGCCCGCAGTTTATGAACCGCAACCTTGAATTCAATCAATTGTCGCCAGCGCAGAAGCTGGAGGCGCGCCGCGCGCTGCGCCAAGAGCACGCGCGCATCCTGGTGGGGCTGGAGGAAGCGCCGGACGGCACGACCACCTACCAGTTGCAGATGGAGGTGGTGGAGGCGCGGGCCCACCGCATCCTCAATCACCGCCTGCTGCTCTGCACCTATGCTCCGGAATGTCCCATCCTCGGCAAGCGGGTCTATCTGCACCGCGCTTCCTTTCTGGGCCAAGCGCCGATTCCCGATCCCGGAACCTTCGAGGTGCTGTCCTTCAGCGAAGAGCTGCTGTGGCGCATGAGCCGCACCATCGCGGGGGTGCTCCGGCGCGACGTCCAGATCCTGCTCGCCATGCCTCAGGTGGAACAGGCCCTGGCTATTCCGGGGATCAAGCCCTACCTGCCGAAGAAGCTCCAGGACCTGGATTTGGTCAGCCTCAAACTGAAGGAGGATCTGCCCGTTTCAATTCCCCGCCGTCCGGGCCGCCACGCGCTCGTGGAGGGGCAGGGGTAGAACGGACGACTTAAGGCCGTGCCAACGGCACGCAATTCTTATTTGCCAATCTGAAGTCTTTCAGGCTCCACGCCGCTGAGTCCGCGACCGCCGTTAGCGGCGCGTGCCTACCCACCTGGGCATCAAATAAGTTCAGGCAATATCAACTCTTGATATCTTGATTTTCAGCCCTATTTTCTTATCTTCCCTTTCATGCTGCAGAAAGTGGCTACGGCTGACACGATCCTCATGAGGCGCCCGCCGTCGAACTTCTTAAGGCGCGGTTTCACCTTGATTGAGCTTTGGGTGGTGATGGCGATACTCTGCATCCTCGTGGCCCTGCTGCTCCCCGCGCTGAAGGCCGCCCGGGACGAGGCCCAGAGGGTCGTGTGCATGAGCAACCTCAAGCAGATGCACCTCGGCTTCTATTTGTACGCGGAAGACTATGAAGACTACCTGCCCATCATGTGGTGGGGGCCGACGCAGGATGATTTCTCCAAGCATTGGATGTTCAAAATAGAACCCTATATCCAGAAGATCAGGCCCGGGGTCTGGGGGGGGGACGTGTTCAAGTGCCCCAGCGCGCCGCAGCTTCCGAGCAGCACCTACTTCACCTACACCGCTAACTTGATCCTCGGCTATAGGGTTGCTGGATATGTGCCGCACCACAAGAAAACATCGTCTTTCGTGGAGCCCAGCCGCCTCCTGCTCACCTTTGACGGGAGGTTCTACGGAGACCCGACCTGGGGGGGCTGGTATCCGGTGGCGGTTGGCGACAACGATAACCTGGATCACGTCGGCCTGTATCACCGGGAAACCACCGATGTCCTGTATCTTTCCGGCACGGTGAGTTTCGAGAGCCTGATCACGTCGGCCCTGTTCCATGACGAAGGCGTTTTGGGCAATTATTAGAGTCGTGACACTAGGAAAGCAGCACCAACGGCGACGGGGCGCCATGCGCGTTCCGGTACTCCTTTGGGCTTTTTCCATAAGCCCCTTTGAAAAGACGGGTGAAGTAGGTGGGCTCCTCGTAGCCCAAGACACGCGCGATGTCGGAGACGCGCCGGTTGGTGTGGGTGAGCAGGTGAACGGCCTGGCGCAAGCGCCGTTCATTGAGGTATTGCGAGGGGGTCACCCCCAGGTAGCGTTTGAAGCTTCGGGAAAGGTGTTCCGGCGTGCACTGCGCCCGTTGCGCCATCTCGTGAACTGTCGGGCTGAGCGCGCCGTTCTGGTCCAGTTCCAGGGTCAGGTTCCTGAGCCAGAAGGGCGCGGCGCGCATCGTCTCCTTGCCCGCGCTGGCGCAGAGGCCCGCGGCATCGAGGCAGCTCAGAAAAAAGCGGCTGGCGAGCAGCGGAGCGTTCAAATCGCCCGTATGTCCCAGGAGACGATCCAGTTCTTCGCAGAGGCCGCTCCAACGGGACGGGGGCACCTGCACGCGCAGGGGCGCTGGCGACTCCATCCATGCGTGGAACGACGCCGCACCATGCAGGAGCCTGTCCAGCCGCTCCACCCACTCCACCCGGAAGGGCAGGTTGACCACCCGGCAGGCGCGTTTTTGCGCCGCTGGCACGGGCTGGAACTCGTGGGTTTCGTGTTCCCGGACCAGAACCAGATCCCCCGGCCGTTGGATGAAGCGCTCCTCCCCGATGCGATGGTTGATCGCGCCGTCGAGCACCAGCATCCATTCGTGGAAGCCCTCGTGGGTGTGCGGACCGAAGCCGCCACCTTCCACCTCGAAGACCCAGAAATCCCAGGCCGTAGGGTGCTCATGCCAAAGGCTTTTTTGCATGGCAGGGTTCTCGAGAAAGGGTACCCAGCGCGCGGACGCCGCCACTTTTTAATACAGAAGCGGATCCGGAGAAATATTTTCACCACGAAGGAATAGAGTCATGAGGACGCTGTCTTTGGATGGACCTTGGGAACTGCGCCATGAAGCCCTGAGCGTGATCGGTGAAGCCGGGAGTCGAATGACCGGGACGCGGATATCCGACTGGATTCCCGCCCAGGTGCCGGGCGAAGTCCACCTCGATCTGCTGGCGGCGGGATTGACGGAGGAACCGCTGTTCAGCACCCATGCAGCCTCCTGCCGCTGGCCGGAAAGCCGCTCGTGGTGGTACCGCCGTTCTTTCACGGTCACCCCGGAACTTTTCGCGGAAGAGGTTCTGGAGCTGGTTTTCGATGGACTCGACTACTATGCTCAGGTCTTCGTCAACGGCGCGCTGGTGGGCGAGGCGGAAAACTCCTTCGTGGACCACGCCTTCGATATCAAGCATCAGGTCGCGCTGGGCGAGAATACGGTGCTCGTCCGGCTGACGGTCGGCACGGAACGCGCTCAGGATCAGCGCGTTGGCGAACGCACCCAGGAAAATATCTACGGCAACCGGCAGTCCTTCAAGGGCACGCCGCAGTTGCGCAAGCCGCAGTTCAGCTACGGATGGGACTGGGTGGACACGCTTCCCAACATCGGCATCTGGCGTGGCGTGCGCGTCCGCGGCACGCATGGCGCCTGCCTGTGGCACGTGAACTGCAACACGCGCGAGCTCAGCTCCGCCCGCGACCGCTGCAAGCTCAGCATCGCCGTCGAGGTTCAAAACCTGCATCCCTTCAGCGAACACAGCGGCGCCTTGGAGTTCACCGTGACGGCTCCCGACGGCCGGCAGTGGAAGGCGATCGGAGCGACGTTCCTCCCGGTGGGGCGCACCCGGATCGAGCGCTCTTTCGAAATCGAGCAGCCCGCGCTCTGGTGGCCGAACACCCTAGGGTGTCAGCCCCTGCATGCCGTTTCCGTGACACTCACCTGCAATGGCGAGGAGGTGGACCGCTGGGAGAAACGTATCGGGCTGCGAACGGTCGCCTTGGACCGCGCGCCTCTGCCGGAGGGCCACCGCTTCTGCATCCGCGTCAACGGCGAAGACGTCTTTTGCCGGGGCGGCAACTGGATCCCCGCCGACGCCATCCTCGCGCGGGCGGGTCCCGATAAGCTCGCGAGGCTCGTGGCGGAAGCGCGGGAGGCGAACCTGACCATGCTCCGCGTCTGGGGCGGCGGCGTATACGAGGCGGAGGCTTTTTACGAGGCCTGTGACGCCGCTGGCATCCTGGTGTGGCAGGATTTCATGTTCGCCTGCGCCGCTTATCCCGACGAGGACCCCGCCTTTCAGGACAAGGTGCGCCGGGAGGCCGTTGCAGCCGTGAGGCGCCTGGCCCATCACCCCGCCATCGTCCTGTGGTGCGCCAACAACGAGAATCTCCTGGCCTTTGACGAATGGTGGAACAAGGATCTGTGCTACCCGCGGGACCGCATCGAAAGTGGCGGCCACTGCATCTACAGCCAGGTGCTGCCGGAAGTCTGCCGACAGCTCGACCCCGACCGCCCCTACTGGCCGGGCAGTCCCGCCGGCGGCGCACACCCCAACAGCGAGACCGAGGGGGACTGCCACTGGTGGCACAATGGGACCATGAACACCGAGAAGTCGCGCCGCATCCGCCACGAGATCTACGACGAATGCCGCAGCCGTTTCGTCAGCGAATACGGGGTCATCGGCCCCTGCCAGCGCCGCAGCATCGAGAGCTACCTGCGGCCCGGCGAGCTGGACGTGCGGCACCTGGCCTGGCGACTGCACACCAACCAGTTCGAGAAGGACACGCTGGCCGCGGCACTTCGTCATCACTACGCCGATCCGGAAAATCTGGACCTGGACGCTTACATACGCTACGGGCAGATGTTCCAGGCCGTGCTGTACGGGCGCAGCATCGAGGCGCTGCGCTTCCGCAAGGGCGATGCCGACGACGATTGCGCCGGCGCCCTGATCTGGATGTACAACGATTGCTGGGGGGAGACGGGCTGGACCCCGATAGACTACTTCTGCCGCCGCAAGGCGAGTTTCTATTGGATCCGCAACGCCTGCGCCCCGGTGCGCGCCCTGGTGCGGCAGCGCGGCGGCAACCTGGTGACTCGCATCGTCAATGACAGTCTGATCAGCCGCCAGGTCACCCTGCATCACGGCTGGATGCGACTCGACGGCACGGCACGGGAAATGCAGCGCGGAGAGGTCCGGCTTGCCCCGAACCGCATGACGGAGGTCGCCCGGACCCCGCTGGAAGGCAGAGAGACGAGCCGGTGGATGTATGCGGCCTATGTCGAGGGGTCTGGCGTCGAGTGCCTGCCGGCCACCTGGCTGCTCGCGCCCTTCCGGGAACTCGAGTGTGCGCCCCCGGACATCCGCGTCACGCGCCGAGAGCAAAGCATCACCCTGACCAGCAGCCGTTATGCCCATGGCGTAGTTCTCCACGATGAAGGCGCAGCCCTGCTTTCCGACAACTACTTCGACCTGATTCCGGGTGTGCCGAAGACGATTCGCTGGGTGGGTCCGGGTCCCGTCCCGGAGGAGCTCGCCTTTCAGGCGCTGGTTCCCCAGCGGGAGACGTAATAGTTCAGCTAGTCCAAAATGCGAATATTTAATTTGAATCTGGAAAGCAGGAAAACTCAGGACAGCCCCCTCGGGCCTTCTCGAAAAAAGAATCCGACACGTGTTTTTGGATTTTTTTGGCTCATCCGAATAATGCGTACTTTTCAAGAGTTTTCACACGGGACCACGATCTGGCAAGGCGGGAACCCCATCGCAATACCGGGGGGATTTTTCCACAGAGGACACAGATTAACACAGA
>JAHFOS010000213.1 GCA_023261545.1 bacterium | reverse complement strand
CGCCCTGAGGCCGATTTTGAGTTCCTCCCAGCGCATCTTGCGGGCATTGTGATCCGACTCCCCGCTATGCCATGCCTTCCTGCGCTGGCTCGGCACGGGACGAGGCGCTTGATCTTTTTGCTTCCGCCAGACGATGCGGTGACTGCGGGGTGTAGCGCAGTTTGGCTAGCGCACTAGGCTGGGGGTCTAGTGGTCGCAGGTTCGAATCCTGTCACCCCGACTATTCTTCAAAAACGCCGATTCCGCGAGGAAATCGAAGGGCTTTCTCCATGAAATATGGAGGATTAGGTCGTCCAAAGCGCGGCTTGAAGTCACGCCGCGTGGGAACAAATTTCGCCAAATAGGAAAGTGTTCTGCGACGGGAGCGGTGGACAAGGAATTTGTGAAAGAGTTCCTCCGCCCCCCTTATCCCTGATGCCGCGCTCCCTTGAGGCGGCGCAGGACGTCGAGGCCGTGTTTTAGGTGGGGGTCGGTGAACTCCGCGATGACCTTGGCGGAGCTTTGTTTGGTCTTGATGCCGGTTTCTTCCAGGGGCAGGTCGGAGATGAGGAGCAGGGCGCCCACGGGCACGCGCCGCTTGTATCCGGCGGTGAAGAGCGTGGCGCATTCCATCTCGATACCCTGAACGCGCTCGGCGATGAGTTGGTTGCGGAAGGCTTCGGAGAACTCCCAGAAGCGGATGTTGGTGGAATGAGTGATGCCGATGTGGTATTCGATGCCCTTTTCGTCCAGCACTTCCGACAGGCATTTCTGGATGACGAAATTCGAAAGCGCCGGGACCTGCGGGGGAAAGTAGAAGTCCGAGGTGCCCTCGCCGCGGATGGCCGCTATCGGCAGCAGATAGTCGCCGACCTTGAATTTGCCGCGCAGGCCGCCGCACATGCCGAGCATCAGGCAGCCCTTGGGGCGGATGAAGGAGAGCAAGTCAA
Organism: bacterium; assembly: GCA_023261545.1. GTDB lineage: Bacteria > Planctomycetota > JADGBV01 > JADGBV01 > JADGBV01 > JAHFOS01. Next base: position 5,525 of record JAHFOS010000213.1, on the reverse strand, counting down.
TGGCCAGGGCGGCTGCGGGCGAACCGACCTTGAAATCCAGGATGGATATGCCCTCCGCGGGCCAGTGTCCGACCGACATCATGGAGCCCTGGAGGAACGGCTGGCCGGAAAATTCAGCGAAGCGACGCACGTAGGACGGAAAATTGGTGAGCAGGACGTAGGGCTGAAAATCGCCGGGTTTTGATCCTGCATAGCGTTCGAGCGTGTCGTGGGCTATTTTTTCTTCGAGTTTAGGATCCATGATGGCGGCATGATAGAAATAGCTTGGCGACTATAATAAGCTGGGGAAAGACGCCATTTTTTGATGCGCTGTTGCCAGGGTGATGGGAGCGACCGTGTCGGGCCAGCTTAATTGGGGCGGCCATGGCGAAGGTCCCGATTTTTTAGCGATCAAGACCTTTGAAAACGAAATATAATATATGGAATAATAATTATTTAATACTTAAAATGCCGCCGGAGGAGTCTTGTTAAAATTTCACATTTCACATATATTTGACATTTTTATTCGCAATATAAAATAGGGTGAAATGTGAAATTTTGGAGGCTTCCGATGGACGATTCCTCTCTCGAATCCAAGCTGATCCTGGCTTCCCCGAGCTGGGCGCGCGCCTATATTCGGCTGCATCGCCATCCCACCAGGACCATCGCACAGCTCAAGCGCTTTTATCGTTGGGCCCGATTGTTGCTCCCAAGAAGCTGGATCCGCCGTTACCTGACCCACGGAGTCGTGGTGCGCTGGCGTTGAGGGTGTCGGCCCAGGTCTCAGGGCGTATCCTGGGGATCGGGTGCTGGCCTTGATCCTTACCCCTGCGCCGATGCCGGGGTTCCCCCTTTCCGCCACGAAGGGGGCGAGCCGCGGGTTGACGACCCGGCACCTCCGCTAAATAGCCTCCCTGGAACGCGGAGGGCTGTCGCGAGACTCCATCCTGGTTCAGACCGTTTCTGGACCCATCCGCCGAAGCTTAAAAAGAGACGCAATGATTGAAGTCAAAGGGTTGACCAAGCACTTCGGGCCCATCAAGGCCGTGCGCGAGGTTTCCTTCAGCGTGCGCAAGGGCGAGGTGCTGGGGTTCCTGGGTCCCAATGGCGCGGGCAAGTCCACCACCATGAAGATGCTGACCTGTTTCATCGCTCCGACGGCGGGAACGGCATCCGTGAAGGGCTTCAGTATTTTGGAGCAGCCTATCCGCGTGCGCGAGCAGATCGGTTATCTGCCCGAAAGCGCGCCGCTCTACGAAGACATGACGGTGGAGGCCTTTCTGCGTTTCGTCGCCAGGGTGCGCGGCTTCCAGGGCAAGGAGACGGATTCCCGGGTCGCGCGCGTCTATGAGATTTGCCAGCTCAAGCCTGTGCGCCATCAGCCCATCCACACCCTCTCCAAGGGCTTTCGCCAGCGCGTGTGTTTCGCCCAGGCGTTGCTGCACGATCCCGAAATCTTGATTCTTGATGAACCCACCGATGGACTCGACCCCAACCAGAAACACGCCGTGCGCGAGCTCATCAACTCCATGGGTCGCGACAAATGCATCATCCTGAGCACCCACATCTTAGAGGAGGTGGACGCCGTGTGCACGCGCGCCATCATCATCAGCGAGGGGCAGGTGAAGTTCGATGGTTCGCCCGAGGAATTGCGCGGGCGCTCCGAAACGCATGGATCGGTACTCCTCACCCTCGCGGGGGGGAATGGCGATGGCTTGCGCTCCTCCCTGAAGGGCCTCGCCAGCGTGAAACGCATCGAGTTGTTGCCGTCCGCCCAGGGCAAGGCGCGCCTGCGCTGTTTTCCCGAGCCAGGCAAGGACATCACCGTCGAGCTCGCCACCTGGCTGCGCGACAAGCAACTCGCTCCCGAGGAGTACGTCGTGGAACGTGGCCGGCTCGATGAAGTTTTCCGCTCCATCACCCGGAGCAACGGGGCATGAAACAGGCCGCGAACGTCTTACGCCGCGAGATCTACGGCTACTTCGCCTCGCCGGTGGCCTATATCTTCCTCATCATCTTCCTCATGCTCGCGGGCTATCTCACCTTCGTCGAGGGCGAATTCTACGAGGGACGTCAGGCGAGCCTGCTGCCGTTCTTCTACTTCCACCCCATCCTGTACTTGCTCTTCGGCCCGGCGCTTTCCATGCGCTTGTGGTCGGAGGAGCGCAAGAGCGGCACCATCCAGTTGTTGCTCAGCCTGCCCATCACCATTTTCGACGCGGTGCTGGGCAAGTTCCTGGCGGCCTGGATCTTCGTGGGGGTGGGTTTGCTGCTCACGTTTCCCATGGTGCTCACGGTGGTGTACCTCGGTTCCCCCGACTACTGGGCCATCTTCTGCGGTTACCTGGGCTCCTTCCTCATGGCTGGCGTCTACCTCGCCATCGGGTCCTTCACCTCGGCGCTCACCAAGAACCAGGTGGTGAGCTTCGTCATCGCCATCCTGCTCAGCCTCGTCCTGTTCCTGGCCGGTTTTCCGAATTTCACCCGCCAGCTCGAAAGCATGCTGCCGCTCAGCGCGGTCAACTTCATCGCTTCCTTCGGGTTTTTCACCCATTTCCTCTCCATCATGCGCGGCGTGATCGATCTCGGCGACGTGTTCTATTACTTCTCGGTGATGGGGCTGATGCTCTTCGCCAACGTCCTGGTGCTTGAAGCGCGCAAGGCCGCCTGATCCATGGGACGCACGGGAAAAACCTTCTCTTCAGCCCTCGGCCTGCTGCTGGCCGCCGGCATCGTCATTTTCGGCAATATCGTGGCGAACCGCCTCGGCTTGCGCCGCGACATGACGGATGAAAAGCTCTACACCCTGAGCCAGGGCACCCGCAATATCCTGAAACACCTCGAAACGCCAGTGACGCTGCGCTTCTGCTATTCGCGCAGCCTGCGCGATACGCCGCCGCAATTCAAGAACTACGCCAAGCGCGTGGAGGACCTGCTGCGGGAGTACCCGGCCCTGAGCGGCGGCAAACTCAGCCTGATCATGTCGGATCCCGAGCCGGATTCCGAGGAGGAGGACGTGGCCCAGCGCAGCGGGCTCCAGGGCCTGCCCATCGCGCCGGAGGTCCACTTCTACCTCGGGCTGATGGCGTCGGGTTCGGGCGGCGAGGAGGTCATCCCTTACTTCGACCAGAGCCGCGAGCGCTTCCTGGAGTATGACATCACCCGCGCCATTTATCTCGCGAGCCAGGAAGGCCGGGTCAAGGTGGGCGTGTTGTCTTCGCTCAAGCTCTTTGGCGATCCCGCGCCGAACCCCATGTTCGGCGGGCCTCCACCCGAGCAGAATGGCAAGCCGTGGATGTTCATCGAGGAGCTCAAAAAACTGTACGATGTGAGCGAGATCCCCGCCAGCGCGGAGCGGATCGAAGACAGCGTGCGCCTGCTGGTGGTGATTCAGCCCAAGGATCTCCAGGAGAAGACCCAGTACGCCATTGACCAGTTCGTCATGTCGGGGCGCAATGCCATCTTCTTCGTGGACCCCGCCTATACCAACGAGGAACAGCGCCAGCAATTCGGTCCGCAGTCCGATACCAGCCTGGATCACCTCTTCAAGGCCTGGGGCGTGGAGTACAGCGCGGAAAAAATAGTCGTTGACAGCGAGCTCGCCACCTTGGTGCGGACGCACAAGGGCCCCATGAAGCACCCAGCCTGGCTCTCCCTGGGCGAGGCGAATATGTCGAAGGACGAGGTCATTTCCGCGCAGCTCTCCACCGTGCTCATGGTGCACGCGGGTTCGCTGGGCAAGGTCGAGGGAGTGGACGTCACCATGGTGCCGCTCATCACGTCCTCCAAGGAATCCAAGTCCCTGGATAAGTTCAAGGTTTCCTATGGATCGCCGAGCTCGCTGCTCACCGAACTCCAGAGCGGCACAGACACGCACGTGCTGGCCGCCCTCTACAAGGGCAAGCTCAAATCGGCCTTCGCGGCGCCTCCGGCGGGTGCCTCGGGCACGCCCGTGAAGGAGGCGGCGAGCACCATCGCCGTGGTGGCGGACGTGGACATGCTGGTGGATGCCTACTGCCTGCGACCCATCGAAATCATGGGGCAGGTCTATGGCTATCAGCCGCTCAACCAGAACGTCATTTTCCTCAATAATTCCGTGGAGATGCTCACTGGGAACCAGGACCTCATCAGTTTGCGCTCGCGCGGTCGCTTCACGCGGCCCTTCGACAAGGTGCTCGATATCGAGGCGCGGGCGCGCAAGGAGTGGCAGACGAAGGTGGACGAGCGCGAGAAACGCCTCAAGGATATCGAGGAAGAGATTGGTAAACACCTCAAAATGGGCGGAGACGGGCAGGCCATCATGACGGCCGAGATCCAGGAGCAGTTGGAGAAGGCCCGTTCCGAAAGCACGCGCATCCGGCATGAGTTGCGGGCGCTGCGGCGCCAGTTGAACGGGGATGTGGATACCTTGGGTGCCTGGCTCAAGTTCTGGAACATCGCGGCCGTGCCGCTGTTCATCGGACTTTGTGGGATCGTCGTCGCGAGCACGCGCTCAAATCGCTTGCGGAAGCAAGAAGGTTGATGTGTGAGCCGGCGGATGGATGCGGAAGCCATAAGGATTGACGCGCAAACATGAAGTTTAAGCCTATCCTGGTCCTCGCCTTAGTCTGCGCCGCGCTGGCCTGGCTGAGCTTCAAGGAACCCGAGCGCAACCAGGGCGATCTCGTCATCGGCGATCCGCGTCCCTTCGCGAAATTCAAGGAGTCGGTCTCACGGGTGATCTTGGAAAAGGGCAAGGAACGCCTGGAGATCGCCAATCGCGGAGGCGGTTGGCGCGCCGCCATGGGGGCACTCGACTTCCCCGTGGATGCGAGCAAGCTCGACGGATTGGTGCGTTCCATCCTGGAGCTCAACCTCATCGAGAAGTGGCCCGAGGATAGCGCCCGGAGCGAAAAAAACGGCTTGAACGAGGCCGGGAATCCCCTGAAGCTCACCTTGTATTCCGGTGACAAGGCGGTCCTGGCGCTGACGCTGGGGGCTGGTCACAAGGGCAAGGCGGCTGCTCCCGGGGGCTTCAACTTCACCCCTGAAAACGGGCAGTACATGATGTTGCAGGGCCTGAGCGGTATCTACCTCAGCAAGGAGAAGGTGAACGCCGAGTTCAGCGCCACCTTCTGGATGAAGCGCGAACTGGCGAAGGTTGAGAAGGACAAAATCGCCGCGGTGGAGATCGTCCATCCCCACAAGACTTTCTCTCTGACCAAGGAAGTCCGCGAGGTCCGTGATTCCACGGACCCCGGCGTCGCACCGCGCCAGGAAACGCACTGGAAGGCGCAGGGCGACTTGCCCGACGGCAAAGCGCTCCAGGAGCGTGAGGTGGACGCGTTTCTCGGCAAGATCAGCGAAATAGCCGTCAGCGAGCCGGTGGCTCCCAAGCTGCGTTCCGAACTCAAGGTTGAGGCTCCTTACCGCGCGCGCGTGCTCACGGGAGGCAACGCGCTGGCCTTCGAGTTGCTGGCCGACGAAAAAGGCGGCGAGTGGTATCTGTGGCTCGGTTCCGGCAATCAGCTCTACAAGGCGAGCAGTTGGACCGTGGAGGGCGTCTT